>CANGAW010000071.1 GCA_947451925.1 Burkholderiales bacterium
CTGCCAAACGGACCAGTCACTTGCACCTGATCGCCTTTTTGCAGGTCACACAAATAATTCGAACCAACCCCTTTGGCCGGCTTGCCCTCGTGGTCGCTCACTACCCGTTTGACCGTCAATGACAGATTGTTATACGACTCCCGTTCGCCATCCCGCGCACTGGCAACCGAATACATGCGCAAATAATGCGGCTTGCCGGCGGCATCAGTGCCCGGAGGAATAATGCCAATCGACTGACCTTCTAGCACAGGAAAAAACTGCTGACCAAAGTCCAGCACAATGTGCCGGATATCACTCTCTGCAGATGCGTCGGTGAGTCGGAAATTTCCGGCGACTGTTGCCGTTACCGGATTTTTCAGACCAGCCAGATTCAGGTAAGGATGGGCCGCCGACCACGGCGCGTGCAGCGAAGTGTTGGACAGCGCGGCGTTGTGCTGCACGGTCTGCATTTCTTCGACTGCTGCAATTACTGGCTCAGTTGCAGACTCTGCAGAGAAGCTCTGCAAAGCCGGCAATTCATCCCAGCCAAACTGCTCGTCCAGCGAATACGCAGCTGATTTCGGCACCGTATGCCAATGATCAATGGAGCCCGTCGGGCAAGGCGGCACACAGGCGTTGCAGCCATTGCAGATATCTGCGTTCACCACATAATTACGACCATCATGGGTGATTGCATCAATCGGGCACGTGTCTTCACAGGTATTGCAACGGATGCAAACCTCGGGATCAATCAGATGCTGCTTGATCAGCACAATGGCTGGTGTGGCGCCCATTTTTAATCTCAGTTGAAGCGAACGTAATCAAAGTCAACCGGCTGGCGATTGATACCGATCGGCGGTGGCGCAATCCAGTTGGCCATCTTGCCCGGCTCAATCACACGCCCCATCAGCGAAGCCACATAGGCGCGGTCTTCTTCCGAAGGCAACCAGTTGCGCACATTGGCTTCCCAATCGGCTTCGGACAGCAGCTGACCATCGGGCGAGACTTTGATGCCGGAAAAACTGCCGATATGGCGATTGAATGCCTTGTGCGGTGCCGACAGGCGGAATGCAAAGCCAGCCTTTTCGATGACCCGGTTCCAGCGGCCGATACCTGCAACGGAGTCGCGGATGTAATCATCACGCAGCACTTCATTGAGGGAATTGAGCATCGGCACTTCGCGCTCAACGAGCTTGCCGTTCGAGACTTCCAGAATTTTGTAGTGATCGTTCTTCAATACATGATCGTCGGTGCGCTTGCTTTCTTCGTAGCGACCTTTCAAACCTGCACTGTAAAACAATGCCGCGTTCGACGATTGATCGGCACCGAACAAATCAATGGTGACGCTGAAGTGGAAATTCAGATAACGCTGAATCGTCGGCAGATCGATCACCCCTTTGGCGCGCACTTGCGCCGGATCTTCAATCCCGTATTGCTTCATGATTTCGCAGGTACGGGCGATGGTGCGCGAAATGCCGGACTCGCCCACAAACATGTGATGCGCTTCTTCGGTCAGCATGAAGCGGCAGGTACGCGACAGCGGATCAAAGCCGGATTCAGCCAGTGCGTTGAGCTGGAACTTGCCGTCGCGGTCGGTGAAGTAGGTGAACATGTAGAAAGCCAGCCAGTCCGGAGTTTCTTCATTGAAGGCTTCCAGAATACGCGGCTTGTCCGCGTCGCCCGAATTACGCTGTAACAGCGCTTCGGCTTCTTCGCGCCCATCACGACCAAAATGCTTTTGCAGCAGATAAACCATGGCCCACAAGTGACGGCCTTCTTCCACATTGATCTGAAACAGATTGCGCAAGTCATACTGCGACGGTGCAGTCAGCCCCAGATGACGCTGCTGTTCAACCGACGCAGGTTCAGTGTCACCTTGCGTGACGATGATGCGACGCAGATTGGCGCGATGCTCTCCCGGCACGTCCTGCCAGGCGTCCATGCCTTTGTTTTCGCCAAAATTAACTTTACGACCTTCTTCTTGCTGCGCGAGGAAAATCCCCCAGCGATAGTCCGGCATTTTCACGTGACCGAATTGCGCCCATCCTTCCGGCGTGGTGTTGACAGCGGTACGCAAGTACACGTCATGGCCCTGGGAATGATCCGGGCCCATGTCGTTCCACCAGTTCAGGTAGTTTGGCTGCCAATGTTCCAGTGCGCGCTGTAAAGTGCGGTCTTCTGAAAGATTAACGTTGTTCGGAATTTTTTCGCTGTAATTAATCGTGCTCACAATGCATCCTTTGTTGATGAGGGAGAGAGTTTTTATTTTTAAAAATCAAACGCGACCGAAATCAAATTTGGCTTTGTTGCCGCTGCCGTAAACTTTTAATGCACCGGACTCACCGACCGCATTCGGCCGAATGAAAATCCAGTTTTGCCAGGCGGACAGGCGGCCAAAAATTCGGGTCGCCATATTTTCTTTGCCGTTGAAACGCAAATTCGCTTCCAGACCCGTTAACGCATCCGGCGACATGCTGGCGCGCTCTTCGAGCATCATGCGAATTTCGTCGTCCCAATCAATATCATCCGGGTTGGCCGTAATCAGGCCCAGAGCCATTGCGGCGTCCGCATCAAGTGGCTGACCCAGACGCGCATGCACCGCAGCGAGTTCTTTTTCATCGTCATAAAAGCGGCGCGCCAGACGGGACTGATTGGTAATCATGGGCAGTACGCCAAAATTCATCGCGCTGAGCGTAATCTTCGGGCCTTGCTCAGGCTCGTCAGGCAAAGCCAGCATGTAGCTGCGGTCGGCAGCAAATGCCAGCTCGGCCAGGGTGCCGGCGCAGCAAGAGTCGGCATCGATCAGCGCAAACAAGCTGCGCGAAGACACATCAATGCGCGCCAGGGTACGGCGCAGCATGCCCATGGTTTCACGTACCAGCCAGTGCGACTGGTGCGCCAGCATGGTCGCGTCCGATTCCAGAACGGCTTGTGCGTCGCCCGCCGTTTTCAACAGCCAGGTGCCGATCTCGGTTTCATTGGTGCGCAAATGCAAAATCGCATCATCCAGTTCGCGTACCATTTGCAGCGGCCACCAGCGCACGCCGGCGGCTTCAATGCCGGCGATATCGGTCGGCTGTTTACTGTTGGGTGCCAGCACCGTCAAAGTCGCATTACGCGCTTTGCGATCAAACACGACGGATACAAATTCATAATCCATCGCCTCTTCGCTGATCTTGCGCGACAACGGTGTCAAGGTCACGCCACGACCATCGGCCGGCCGGTCGCTGCCGGCTGCCAGCGCCATCGCACGCTCGAGCACTGCGTGCTGAAACAGCGCAGGCTTGGCAATTGAATCAACCAGCTTCCACTCTTTGGCGCGCTCGCCGCGAATGCCTTCCGAGGTGGTGCAAAAAATGTCAGCGTGGTCATGCCGCACACGACGCTTGTCGGTCAGACGGGTCAGACCACCGGTGCCCGGCAAGACGCCAAGTAGTGGTACTTCAGGCAAGCTGACCGAAGAAGATCGGTCATCCACCAGAATGATTTCATCACAGGCCGCCGCCAGTTCATAACCCCCACCAGCGCAGGCACCGTTAACGGCAGCGATAAATTTCAATCCCGAATGCGCGCTTGAGTCTTCCAGACCATTGCGGGTTTCATTGGTGAATTTACAGAAATTGACTTTCCATGCGTGAGTCGATTTGCCCAGCATGAAAATATTTGCGCCCGAACAGAAAATACGTTCGCGGCCACCGGTCAGCACCACGGTGCGTACTTCAGGATGTTCAAAACGGATGCGCTGAACGGCATCGTGCAGTTCAATATCAACACCCAGATCGTAGGAATTGAGCTTGAGCTTGTAGCCCTCTTTCAAGCCGCCGTCTTCGTCGACCTTCATGGTCAGGGTCGCAATCGCCCCCTTTGTAGTCAGGGTCCAGTGACGATATCGCTCGGGGGAAGTCTCGTAATTAACGACGAAGGGCTGTGACATAAGGCTCCTGATTGCAATATGGTGCATTTAAATTTACGTAAACGCACTATATTGCATAAATCAGGAGCGGTCAATCAAGATTCATCGGCTTGGCAATATCCCGCGCAGCTGCTCAACCAGACTGGCAAAGCTTGCCTCCTGAGACATCTCACTGGTATCAACCGTCTTGTCAGCCTTCGAATAAAACTGTGCCCGGCTTTCGAGAATGCGTTTCAAGTCGTCCATCGCTTCGCGGTTGCCCGACATTGGCCGCCGGTCACCCTGTGCCAGCACCCGGCTCATGTGTTCTTCGGGCGAGGCCTTGAGCCACACCGTATAACAGTGCGAGAGCAGAAAATTGAAAGTCGCCGGCTCGGACACAATCCCGCCTGGCATGGCAATGACTACCCGCGGATAGTGATGAATCACCTCTTCCAGCGCCCGCTGTTCATAGCGCCGGTAAGCAGCCTGACCATATAGAGAGTGGATCTCGGCGATGCCGCAACCGGCAAGCTGCTCGATTAATGTTGAGAGTTCAATGAAAGGCGCCTGCATTTGGTCAGCCAGCAGACGGCCAAGACTGGATTTGCCCGCGCCGCGCAAGCCGATCAAAGCCAGACGCTGACGGCGCGACACTTCACTCGCCGGCGACTCGAACAGTTCACCCAGAGTCGTGCGCGCATGGGCCATTTCTTCTTCATTACGGCCGCGCAAAATCTCGCGAATCATCAGCCAGTCAGGGGTCGATGCGGTCTCGTCACCGGTCATTTCGGCCAGCGAGCAATTCAACACCCCACACAATTGCCGCAAAAACTGAATCGAGGCATTGCCTACGCCAGACTCCACATTGGCGACATGACGCTCGGAGACCTTGGCCAGCTGCGCCAGAGCCTTGCGGGTCAGGCCGCGGCGGGCACGCAGTAATTTCAGGCGTTCGCCCAGGGCAGACAGAAAAGGATCTTTTTCGACTTCGGACATTGCGCTCTTTAGATATCAGACTAATGATTCGTTTTCTTGACGCACGCAAGATATTGCATTTACACTCGCAGCACCATGCATTATAAATTCATAAATGCAAAAAATAAAACGCAGGACGTCTTTGTCCTGACCGGAGACCGATTTGAATCCCGAACAATTCCAGCAACTGATCGCCGGCCTGACCGCCGAAATTGCCGCGCTGCCGCTTGATGCCAATCTGGCTGCACACCTAAACAGCCGCTACGGCGTCGATAGCGCGCTGTATCAAAGTATTTTTTCGGCGTGCCAAGAAGGCATTAAAGAAGGCTGGATGTGCAAATATGCAGGCGGCGGCCTACGCTATGGTCGCGTGATCAAGGCAAGCCCAGCCACCCATGACTTTTCTGTCGATGTGGTCGACATGGACAATATCGCCGGCCCGCATCATCTGCATCCTGAAGGCGAGATCGACCTGATCATGCCGCTGACCGATGGCGCACAATTTGACGGCCATCCGGCCGGCTGGTGCGTCTACGGCCCCGACAGCGCGCATGCACCAACCGTGACTGCCGGCCGCGCCTTGGTGTTGTATCTGCTGCCGCAAGGCGCCATTCAGTTTACGCAGTCAGCCAGCTGACTCCCCCCCTTTTTATGAAGCGCTGACATGACCACTTTTCTCAATAACTACCTCGCTGGCCAATGGCAAACCAATACTACTGCCGTCCACACGCTGCGCGACCCGGTAACGGGTGAAACCCTGGCCGCCACCGGTGGCGCAGCCCCCGGTCTGACGGAAGGTTTTGCTTTCGCCCGCAACGAAGGTGCGCGCGCCTTGCAAGCCATGACTTACGGCCAGCGCGCCGCGATGCTGGCCGATGCACTCAAAGTCTTGCAGGCCAAGCGCGATGACTATTACGCGATCTCGCTGGCCAACTCTGGCACCATCAAAGCAGACTCCGGTGTGGATGTCGACGGTGGCCTGTTTACCCTTGGCTATTACGCCAAACTCGGTGCCGCTTTTGGCGAAGCACGCACACTCACTGACGGCACTGCTGCCGTAATGTCAAAAGACCAGCTGTTCCAGTCCCAGCACATCATGGTGCCGGTGAAGGGGCTGGCACTGTTCATCAACGCGTTCAATTTTCCCAGCTGGGGTCTGTGGGAAAAAGCCGCACCAGCTTTACTCTCCGGTGTGCCGGTGGTGGTCAAACCCGGCACCGTCACGGCCTGGCTGACACATCGCATGGTGGCCGACGTGATTGAAGCCGGCGTCTTGCCAGCCGGTGCCTTGTCCATTGTCTGCGGCAGCTCAACGGGCCTCTTAGATGCGTTGACGCCTTTTGATGTCTTGTCCTTTACCGGCTCGGCCGACACGGCTGCGGCCATTCGCAGTCATGCCGCGGTTGCGCGCCATTCCGTGCGGGTCAATATCGAAGCCGACAGCCTGAACGCCACCATTCTTGGTGAAGACGCCCAGCCCGGTGACGCGGTATTCAATCTGTTCGTCGACAATCTGGTGCGCGACATGACGATCAAGAGCGGCCAGCGCTGTACCGCACCGCGACGCGCATTGGTCCCCAAGCAGCTGTTTCACGCTGTCGCCGAAGCGGCAGCCGGCAAGCTGGCGGCAGTTCGTGTTGGTAATCCGCGCAACGTCGAAGTCAATATGGGCGCGTTAGTCAGCCGTGCCCAATACGACAGCGTGCAAGAAGGACTGGCCTTACTGAAAACCGAAGGCAGCATGCTGTTTGATGGCAGCACCCAACCACTGCTCGATGCCGATCACACTTCGGCCTGCGTGGCACCAACGCTGTTTGGCATGCGCGACGCAGACAGCGCCAAGCTGGTGCATGAACATGAAGTATTTGGCCCTGTTTCCAGCCTGCTCGGCTATCGCGATACGGCGCATGCGATTGAACTCGCCCATCGCGGCATGGGCTCGCTGGTGGCTTCGGTCTATAGCAATGACAGTGCGCAGATGGCAAACACCGCACGCGAACTCGCGGCCTCGCACGGCCGGGTCCATCTGGTCAGTCCTGATGTGGCGAAGACCCATACCGGTCATGGCAATGTGATGCCCGCCTCCAATCATGGCGGCCCCGGTCGCGCGGGTGGCGGTGAAGAACTGGGCGGCCTGCGCGCTTTGAATTTTTATCATCGGCGCAGCGCCATTCAGGGCTCATCCGTCGTACTGACTGAACTGGCCAGCGGGACCAACCCTTTCACCGTCTGAAAACAGACACACCCATGCGGCCAACAAAATAAAAAACAGGCCGCTGCTTGAGGAGACATTGATGGCATCACAACGAGGCGCACTGCCGGAGCGCTTTAATTTTGCACAGCATCTTCTGACGCTTAATGCAGGCCGTGCGAACAAGCTCGCTTATCGCGATGACTTACACGATCTCAGTTACGGCGAACTCGACCTGCGCGTGCGGGGCTTTGCCGCTGGTCTGCTACAACTTGGCCTGAAGCCTGAGCAACGCATCCTGCTGGTCATGCATGACACGATTGACCTGCCGGTTGCCTTTCTGGGCGCCTTGTTTGCCGGCGTGATTCCGGTGCCGGTCAACACCCTGCTGCCGGCAGACAATTACGCCTACATGTTGAAGCACAGCGATGCGCAGCTGGTCATCGTATCGGAGGCGCTGCGTTCCGTTGTTGAAGAAGCGCTGACGCAGACCGGAAGACGTGTACCGATGGTCATTGCAGACAAGGCGCATCAGACTAACAACGCCAACATTGCCTTTGACACCTTGCTGGCAACGCCGCCACTGGCATCAGATCACTGTGCCGACACGCACGCGGACCAGTTTGCGTTCTGGCTCTACTCCAGCGGCTCGACCGGACAACCCAAAGGCACGGTGCATTCACATGCCAACTTGTTCTGGACCGCCGAGTTGTACGGCAAGCCGGTGCTGGGTCTGCGTGAAGACGACATCGTTTTCTCTGCAGCGAAGTTATTTTTTGCCTACGGCCTGGGTAATGCGCTGACCTTCCCGCTGTCCGTTGGTGCCACCACCATTCTGATGGCAGAACGCGCTACGGCGGCAGCCGTATTTAAGCGTCTGACCACAGAGCGCCCTAGCGTGTTCTGTGGCGTGCCGACCTTGTATGTGGCCATGCTAGCCTCCGACTTGCTGCCTGCGCGCGAACAAGTTGCATTAAGACTGTGTGCATCAGCAGGCGAATCGTTGCCACGCGAAATCGGCGAAAAATTTCACGCCCATTTCGGCAGCCCTATTCTTGACGGTCTGGGCTCAACCGAGATGCTGCATATTTTTCTGTCCAATCGTGTCGACGATCTCCGCTATGGCGCGACCGGCAAACCCGTTCCCGGCTACCGGCTTGCATTACGTGATGAGACCGGTCTTGCGGTTGCAAGCGGCGAAATCGGCGACCTCTACATACAAGGACCCAGTGCCGCCTTGTTGTACTGGACTGCCCGCGAAAAAACCATGGCGACTTTTCAGGGTAGCTGGGTCAAGAGCGGCGACAAATACACCATGGATGCCGAAGGTTATTACCACTACGCCGGTCGCAGTGACGACATGCTGAAAGTCAGTGGTCAGTACGTATCACCGATTGAAGTCGAAGCCGCGCTGATGGGCCATGAGGCCGTGCTTGAATGCGCCGTGGTGGGCAAAGCCGATGAACAAGGCTTGATCAAAACGGTGGCCTACGTGGTCTTACGCGACACCAGCCAGAGTGGTGCAGAGATGGAAGCGACGCTGAAAGCTTTTGTCAAAACCCGGCTGACGCCGCATAAATATCCGCGCGAAATTGTATTTGCGACCGAATTGCCAAAAACGGCAACGGGCAAGATTCAGCGTTTCAAACTGCGCGCCCTTGACTCTACGCATGCCCACTAAGCTCGCGCTCGACTGGCGTGGTCGCGCCATCGAGATAGAAATAGCCTGGGTCGGCCGCAACGATCCGGCTGCAGAGGTGATGGTGTTTCTGCATGAAGGACTTGGCTCGGTCGCACAATGGAAAGATTTTCCGGACCGCTTATGCCGGCAACTGGGGCTGCGCGGGCTGGTTTATTCACGGCCTGGCTATGGCGCTTCGACCCCGCGTGCCGCTGACGAACACTGGGATGTCGATTTCATGCACCGGCAAGCCACGGAAGTCTTGCCCGCTTTGCTGACGCATCTGCATATTCGCAAGCCCTGGTTGTTTGGTCACAGTGACGGCGGCTCGATTGCTTTGCTTTATGCGGCACATTGCACTGAGCAGCCCGCCGGTGTGATCGTCGTGGCTCCGCACATCATGGTTGAAGACATCAGCATTACCAGCATCACAGCAGCACGCGAGGCTTATCTGCACCAAGGGCTACGTGAACGACTGGCGGCTTATCATCAGGATGTGGATTCTGCTTTCTTTGGCTGGAACGACATCTGGCTGAACCCGGCGTTTCGCAGCTGGAGCATCGAAGACGAGCTGGCTCAAATATCTTGTCCGCTGCTGGCGATACAAGGCCAAGAGGATGAATACGGTAGCATGCAGCAGGTGCTGGGCATTCGCGATCGCTTGCCGGCTGCCGAAGTGCTGGCCATTCCCAACTGCGGACATTCACCGCATCGGCAACAGGCTGAATTATTGATTGTGGCAGTCGACGCCTTCGTCAACAAGGTAAAAATATGAACCCACATTTTTTGAACAAGCGCTTGTCGCACCAGCTCGGCTTTGCCGGACTGATTCCATTTGCGCTGATGCTGCTTGGCGTGTGGCTGGCGGACCCATCGTGGCTGAGTGTTTTCGTTCGCGCACAGCTTGCCTATGGCATCGTGATTTTGTCTTTTCTGGGTGGCATTCACTGGGGTGCAGCGATGCTCTGCGCCGAACTGTCGGTGGCCGACACCAAAAAGGCCTTGCTATGGAGTGTGACCCCATCGCTGATTGCCTGGAGTGCGACGCTGTTCGGTGGCTATGGATTTGCCGTTCTGATTGCCGGCTTCATTGCAGCATGGCGCGTGGACTTGCGCTTGTTTCAGCGCTACGCAATGCCGGTATGGCTAGGCAGCCTGAGAACAAAATTGACAATAACGGTAGTGCTGATGCTCAGCGCTACCGTTATTGGCACGCATCTGCGCGGCTAGAGACAGCCAACAGACGCGTCACAGAAATTTAGACTTCGTCGTCTTCGATGGTGCGCGGCTTGCCATCGACTTCGCTAATGCGCAAGCGCTTGCGACGGTCACCCATCAGGTCGCGCAGTTCGCGAATGCTCAGGTCTGTCACTTCGTGCATGCGAATCAACAAGGACGCACCAACCGGCAAGGTGCGGTGGCGAATTTTACTAATGACTGGTGGCCGCACTTCCAGCGCACGCGACAAAGCCGCATCATTTTTTAAATTTAATTTTTGAATTAACGCATCGAGCAAACGATTCGGATCGTAGCCGTCTTGCGAAACCAGTGGATGCTGCTCCATGGAATGTCTCCTTATCCAGATTTTAAAAGGGTAGAGTTTTCTTTAAATTATTTCTCTAAAGCAATTACCCTATTGGTAACTTATATGTTATTGGAGAAACATTTTCAAGCACTTCATGCCATTTTTCCTTCTGAAATGAAATATTTTATGGCTTATTACCAAAAAGTAATCAAAAAATTCGGTAAGCTCACAAAAACTCATAAAAAACAGACCCAATCAGACAGATCAAATCCTTGCCGCCTAGGCAATAAAAATTCTTACTCTGCATGGGTATAGGGAAGAAAAAAGAACAAGAGACGGAGTTACATCCCCAGAAACAGCGATGCCCGCATTGCGCGGGCACCTTTAATACTCAAGGCATTGAATGTTAGTGCCCTGCCGCCCTTGCTTCTTCCAGCAAGCGCTTGCCGTCAAAACCTTTGGCCGTTACGTCCTTCACCCATTCTTCAGCAACGCTGGCCGTTGCCTTTTCCCAGCGCTGCACTTCTGACGCTGGCAAGGTGTAAAAGGTATTGTTGCGAGCCTGCGCACTCTTGCGGCCCGGCGCTGCATCTTCGGCAAATATTTTGCCGACCTTGGCCGACCAATCCGCGCCGCTGTTGGCATCAATCACCTTCTTCAACTCTGCCGGCAAGCTATCGTACTTGGCCTGGTTCATTGCAAAAATAAAGACCGTGTTGGAAATCTGCGCCGCACCAGCCGGCACTTCGGTATGAAACTTGGTGATCTCCTGAAACTTCATTGCCGGCACCACTTCCCATGGAATCACCGCGCCGTCGATCACGCCTTTGGACAAGGCTTCGGCAGCCTGCGGCAATGGCATGGGCACAGGAGTCGCACCAAGTGCCGTGACCATCTTGGTTGACTGGCGGGTTGGCGCACGCACTTTCAGGCCCTTGAAATCTTCCAGGGTTTTAATCTGCTTTTTGGTGGTGTGAATCAGCGAGCCGTCATGCACATGGAACAGGATGGGCTTGACGCCTTTATAGTCGCCCATCGCATTTTTGATCGCATAGTTCCATAAACCGCGGCTGGCGTTTTCGGAGGAATACACCATGAACGGCAATTCAAACGCCTCGGTAATCGGGAAACGTCCGGCCTGATAACCCGGCACGGTCCAGACGATATCGGCCACACCATCTTTGACCTGATCAAACAATTGCTGCGGTGTGCCGCCCATTTGCATGGATGGATAAATCTGGCATTTCATCTTGCCGGCTGATTCTTTGGCGATCTTGTCGCACCAGGGCACCATGAAGTTCAAGTGGGCAGTCGAACCCGGCGGCAAGAAATGATGCAGTTTGAGCGTGACGGTTTGCGCCGACACACCGCCGGCGGTACACATCAGCGCCAGCATTGCCAGCTTTTTGCTGAAATTATTTTTCATCATTGTCATCCTCTCAGGGTAAAGCGTAAAAAATTTATCCGCCAAACGTATGGACCAGATACAGCGAAATAACAGGAAAGAACACCAGCATAATAATGCGCAACAGGTCTGATGCCAGAAAAGGCATCACGCCTTTGAAGGTCTCCATCAGCGGCACATCCTTGGCGATCTTGTTGATGATGTAAATGTTCATGCCCACAGGTGGATGCACTAAGCCGATCTCCACCACCATCAGCGCCAGAATGCCGAACCAGATGGATTTATCCGCCACCGGCATGCCCCAGAAATCCAGACCCATGACGATAGGATAAAAAATAGGAATCGTCAGCAAAATCATGGCCAGCGAATCCATCACGCAGCCAAGGAAAATGTAAATCAGCAGAATCGCAAAAATCACTGACAAGGGCGGCAGGCCACTACTCTGCACCCACTGCGCCAGCTCGGTCGGCATTTGCGTAATAGCCAGTCCGGAGTTGAGCATGTCGGCGCCCAGCAAGACCAGAAAAATCATCGCTGTTGCCTCGGCCGTGCCGGTTAAACTTTTCACCAGCCCTTGCATGCGCATGCCGCCGGTGACCACCGCCAAAATTCCGCAGGCCGCCGCACCGATTGATGCGGCTTCGGTTGGGTTGGCCCAGCCATCATAGATACCGACAATCACCACCAAAAATACCAACAGGATGGGAATGACGCCAAGCATTGAGCGCAGCGCAATAGCCAATGGCACACGCGCACCGGCAGGACCAGCTTCAGGCTTTAAGGCCACCACAATGCGGATCACCAGCATATAGCCGACCATCGCTATCAGGCCGGGAATAATCGCGGCCATAAACAATTTGCCGATCGACTCTTGTGTCAGCACCGCATAAATCACCAAAGGCACGGAAGGCGGAATCATGATGCCCAGCGTGCCGCCAGCGGCCA
>CANGAW010000072.1 GCA_947451925.1 Burkholderiales bacterium
AAGGCAAGACCGGCAGCGACCCTGTTGCGCCCGACCATCATGGGTGCAGCTGTCTTTTGCGCAATCAGCAAAGGCTCGTCTCCCACTTGCTGCGGCGACATCGCAGCCGTTACAGCCAGTACTTGTTGCGCATGGCGGCCATAACCCCGCGAGATCACGCCGGGTGTAAATCCTTGTTCACGAAGCTGCGCAAGCAGCCAGATTAACAAAGGCGTTTTACCCGTGCCGCCGACAAAAATATTACCAATCACAATCACCGGCACCGGCAAACACACGCTGCGCAAAACACCGGCCTGATACAAGGCACTACGCAGCGCCTGCAGCAACCAGAAAACCAGCGATAAGGGCCACAGAAAACAAGCCAGCGGACCACGCCGCTGCCAGGCGCGCGACAAAATTTGCGCAGGGGTGTTCTGCTGTGTTGTGATTGTTGTGATCGTTGTCACCTTAATGGTCTTTATGTGTTTGAGCAGCGAAATGCAGTCGCGGCAACTCGGCCAGACGCGCTGCCTCCATGACATTCATTACCGATTGGTGAGTCGCCCGCGCATCGGCATCCAGTTCTACGACCATGTCGGCATTGCCCGCTGCGGCCTGCTTCAGTTGCCTTGCCAGCGCCAGCGTGCCGCCCGCATCCAGGCTGCGGCCATTGATGGCATAACGGCCCTGTGCATCGACTGTCACGCCAATGACAGCGGGGGTCGTTGCAGGCTGACCGGCATTGGCGACAGGCAGCGTAATTTGCAGTGCCGTGTATTTGTTAAAGGTCGTAGTGAGCATCATAAAAATCAGCACCACCAGCAGCACATCAATGAAGGCAATCAGATTAATTTCGGGTTCAATGCGGCGCAGACCTGATCGGAAATTCATATTCTCAATCCTGTACACGCAATGCACTATCTATAAAGCGCAGCGCCTGCTGCTCCATGTCGACAAGCAGACTGTCGACGAGGCCACGGAAAAAGCGATAAAAAACTAGTGCGGGCATGGCGACTGCCAAGCCAAAGCCCGTGTTGTAGAGCGCAACAGAAATGCCGTGGGCAAAATGCGCCGGGTCGACGCCAACCGGAGTCTGTACACCAAACAACTCAATCATGCCAACCACCGTGCCAAACAATCCCAGTAATGGCGCCAGCGTTGCCACCGTGCCCAGTGCATTTAAATAACGCTCCAGTTCATGGGCGACTGCACGTGCGGCCTCTTCCATCGCTTCCTTCGCGCTTTCGCGGGACGCATGCTGGAGACGCATGCCAGCGGCCAAGACCCGGCCCAGCGGCGAGTTCAGTTCCAGCTGGCTGATCAGTTCCGCATTGACACGACCGGCGCGGGCAAGCTGAATCGCTTCAGGCAGCAAAGCAGCCGGCAAAATGCGCGAGCGACGCAAAGACAGAAAACGCTCGACAATGATACTCAGTGCAACGACTGAGGCACTCAGTAAAAACCAGATAGGCCAGCCCGCTGCTTGAATAATCGCCAACATGTGTAGCTCCCGCAAGATCACAAATGACAGGGTGCAGACTGTAACTGCTTCACTTGCGTGGAGCAAGAAGTGCGGGGTGCTGTTGGCAAGGTCGCTTAAAATCAGACACTACTGAGTTCGTTGATCGATTTGGTCACTAGCTTTTCGAAATCGCCGTCTTGCTGATGTGGACAACTTTGTGAGTAACTTGAACTTGTTGAAGCAAAGTAATTGATTTAAAAGGATTTCTCCTTGTTTCGCAACATGACTGCAAATAATTTTTTTATTTAAATCAATCACTTACCAAGAATTACGAAGCGCAGAGGCGGATTGATTTTTTCGACATTTTCCTCTGATAAGCATGTGGACAGCTTGCCCTGTCCATACCCATACTGCCCGCCTATGCCAACTGAAAACAGCTTTTCCACGCCCGATATTCTGAGTGTTTCTCAGCTCAATACGGCCGTTAGCCGTCTGTTGGAGCGCAACTTCCCGCTGGCCTGGGTCAGTGGCGAAATTTCCAACTTCACGCGCGCGGCCTCAGGCCACTGGTATTTCACGCTCAAAGACCATAGCGCGCAAGTGCGAGCGGTGATGTTTCGCGGGCGCGCGCAGTATGCCGATTTCAACCCCCGTGAAGGCGACAAAGTTGAGGTGCGGGCGCTGGTGAGTCTGTATGCGCCACGAGGCGACTACCAGCTCAATGTTGAAGCGATAAGGCGTGCCGGCGTTGGCAATTTGTATGAAGCGTTTTTGCGGCTCAAACAAAAACTGACCGACGAAGGCTTATTTGACCATCAGCGAAAACGGCCACTGCCCGCCTTTGCCAGAACCATAGGCATTGTCACCAGCCCGCAAGCGGCAGCGCTGCGCGACATTCTGAGTACGCTGGCCCGCCGCGCGCCACATGTTGAGATCATTCTGTACCCGACTCCGGTACAGGGCGAAGGCTCGGCCGAAAAAATTGCCGCTGCCATCGCTATTGCTTCGGCACGTAATGAATGTGATGTGCTGCTGCTGTGTCGCGGCGGCGGCAGTATTGAAGATCTCTGGTCGTTTAATAATGAAGCGGTGGCGCGTGCCTTGGTCGACTGCCGTATTCCAGTGATTGCCGGTGTCGGTCATGAAACCGACTTCACCATCGCCGATTTTGTCGCAGACCTGCGCGCACCCACGCCCACTGCAGCGGCGGAACTATGCACCATCCCGAGGGCGCAATGGCTATCCAATCTGCTGCAGCATGCCGAAGACTTAAGCCAGGCGCTGCGGCGCAGACTTAACCAGCATGCGCAAACCCTGGACTGGCATGCACGCCGGGTACAAAGTCCGCGGCAGGCGATTGCACATCAAAAACTGCGGCTGGCCACCAGTCATCATCGTCTGTTGCATGCGACGACGACACCGCTGACCACAGCCCGTCTTGCACTGGATTATCTGCAACGGCGCTTGCATCAGCAACTGCCAGACGTGCTCGTTCAGCGCAGCCGCTTGTTTGAGCAGACGCGCCGTCTTGGCGCTGTGCTGAACAAAGAAACCACGGCACATACGCAGCGGCTGCGGGCATTGCAGGCGCAACTTGGCATGCTGGATCCGCAGCGGACACTGGAACGCGGCTACGCCATTTTGCGCGACGAAGCCGGCAATATCGTGCGTCAACCTGCATCGATTAACGCACCGCAGCGGCTCAGACTGGATCTGGCCGGCGGCTCTGCTCAGATTGACGTGAGTGCGATAACGATGCTAAAAAAGCAGCGGTCACAGTAAAAGCCGATAGCGCGCAATAGCGAACTTGCAAGTTAGGCTATACTTCGGCCGGATTCAAACCACTGCGGCACACGACATTTTTCGATGTGATGCCCCGTTCATAACAAATTAAACGAAAAATTTTTGAGAGGATTTTATGGCTGCGATTTTGCAATCTCTGGGGCGTACCATCATTGCCGGCATTATCTTGCTGATCTTGTTAGTGCTCATCGTCAGTGGCATCACTGGCACAGGTCCACAATTTGGTCATGCATGGTCAGCCTTCGTCATGCGCTGGCTGCACGTCGTTTCCGGTGTGATGTGGATTGGCTTGTTATGGTATTTCAACTTTGTGCAAATTCCGTCTATGCCAAAGATCCCCGACGAACAAAAGCCTGCCATCGGTAAAGTCATTGCACCGACGGCACTGTTCTGGTTCCGCTGGGCCGCACTGGCTACCGTTGTCACCGGCGTGCTGGTGGCAGGGATGAATGGTTATATTGTTGCTGCACTGAGCCTGCAAGTGCCTTTCCATGCAATCGGTATCGGCATGTGGATTGCGCTGTTGATGGCCTTTAATGTCTGGTTCATCATCTGGCCTAACCAGAAAAAAGCACTCGGCATCGTTGTGGTTGAAGCGGCTGAAAAAGCTGCCGCGGCACGTACCGCCATGCTGACTTCGCGTCTCAACACCATGCTGTCGATTCCTATGCTCTACATGATGGTGGCACAGCAAAACGGCGGTCTGTAATTAACCGCACGACTGTTGCCCCTTGATCCACGCCTGGCGTGGATCAACAAAAAACCCTCTGTTTTTTACAGAGGGTTTTTTTTGCTGCAAATTATTGCAGGGGTAGTGCTGTCACTTCATAACGCATTGACCGGTATTTTCAGGTAAGACAAACCATTGGCCTCCGCAGGCGGCATGGCGCCGGCGCGGATATTGATTTGCACTGCGGGCAAAATCAGCACAGGCATTTCCAGGGTTGCATCGCGCTTGGTGCGCATCTCGACGAACTGCTGCTCGCTGATACCGTCATGGACATGAATATTTTTCTCGCGCTGCTCGGCAACCGTAGTCTCAAAGGCAACCGGCCGTTCATTTGGCGGGTAGTCGTGACACATGAACAAACGTGTCTGCGCCGGCAGACTCAACAACTTGCGGGTTGACGCATACAAGGTCTTTGCATCGCCACCCGGGAAATCGCAACGCGCCGTACCCACATCGGGCATAAACAAGGTATCACCGACAAACACCGCATCGCCAATCTGATAAGCCACGCAGGCTGGCGTGTGCCCCGGCACAAACAGGGTTTTGGCTGACAGATTGCCAATCGAAAAATCTTCGTCGGCTTTGAGCATGCAATCAAACTGCGAGCCATCCGTGCTGAAGGCCGGTTCGAGATTGAAAATGCCTTTGAATACCTGCTGGACCTGGGTGATATGGTCACCAATGGCTGTCTGGCCGCCAAGCTGCTGCTTCAAATACGGTGCGGCTGTCAGGTGATCCGCATGGGCGTGGGTTTCCAGTATCCATTGAACCTGCAGATTATTTTGCCGGACAAAATCAATCACCTTATCCGCCGAGCCGGTTCGGGTACGACCTGACTTCGGATCATAATCGAGCACCGAATCAATGATGGCACAAGCCGATCCGGCTTTTTCAAAGACAATATAGGTTACGGTCCAGGTAGCGGGATCGAAAATGCCATGGACTTGCGGATTCATTTGCAGGCTCATAATTTTACTTTCGGTTAATTTACTTGAATACATTATATTGATTTATAAATTATAAGTCAATATAATGGAAACACTGTGCGAAAAACAACAACTAGCTAATTAAGGAAACAGCCATGACCATTGTCATCACCCGCCGCACCGAATTGCTCTCCACCGCGCCCCAAGTCAGCGTGGACGATATCGAAGAAATTGTCGCGCAAGGTTTCAAAACCATCATCAACAACCGGCCCGATGGCGAAGGTGGACCCTCGCAACCAGCCAATGCCGAGATTGAAGCAGCAGCCCGTCAGCATGGACTGCAATACGCTTATCTACCCGTTATCAGCGGCCAGATCACCGAAGCGCAAACGGCGCAATTTGCCGCGCTGATTGCCAGTAGCCAGGCCCCTGTGCTGGCTTTTTGCCGCAGTGGCGCACGATCAAACAACCTCTTTCAGATGGCCAGCGCATTGCCGGCAGCACCTGCTGCAGAGCGCACGTCCAGCTTGCCCAAAGCCGGCAAAAACTCATGGAAAGATCAGCATGACATCGTCATCGTCGGTGGTGGCAGCGCAGGCATCGGTCTGGCAGCGAGTCTCTTGAGACGGCAGGCTGATCTGCAAATTGCCATCATCGAACCAAAGGACAAGCATTACTACCAGCCAGCATGGACGCTGGTCGGCGCCGGTGAATTCGATGCAAAAAATACCGAACGCAATATGGCTGACGTCATGCCACGGGGCGTGACCTGGATTCGCGCCAGCGTTACCGGCTTTAGCCCCGAGAAAAATCAGGTGCAAATTGATTGCGGCAACCCGATTACCTACACAAACCTGATCGTCGCCCCTGGCTTGCAACTGAACTGGGATGCCATACCCGGCTTGCAGGAAGCCTTGGGCAAAAACGGCGTGACATCGAATTACCGCTTTGATCTCGCACCCTACACCTGGTCGCTGGTGCAATCGATGAAGTCCGGCAAGGCCATCTTTACCCAACCGCCGATGCCGATCAAATGCGCCGGCGCGCCGCAAAAAGCCATGTATCTGTCTTGCTCCGAGTGGGAAAAACAGGGCGTACTAAAGAATATCAAGGTGGAATTCGATAACGCCGGCGGGGTGTTGTTTGGCGTGCCCGCTTTCGTGCCGCCGCTGATGGAATACGTCAAACGCTACGCCATTGATCTGCAATTCAATGCCAAGCTCATCAGCGTCAATGGTCCTGCCAAAACCGCGCGCTTCGAAGTCAAGGATGCCGAAGGCACTGTGCAGCAGATTGAAAAGTCCTTCGATATGCTCCATGTCGTGCCACCGCAAAGCGCACCGGACTTTGTCAAAAACAGCCCGCTGGCCAATGCCGAAGGCTGGGTCGATGTCGACCAGGTCACGTTGCAACATACGCGCCACCGCAACATCTTTAGTCTGGGCGACGCCTGTTCTTCACCAAACGCCAAAACTGCTGCAGCGGTACGCAAACAAATTGTGGTGGTCGCCGAAAACCTGCTTGCACTGCGCGCAGGTCGCAGCCTGCAAACCCGCTATGACGGCTACGGTTCTTGCCCGCTGACGGTTGAAAAAGGCCGCATCGTACTGGCCGAATTCGGCTTTGGCGGCAAGCTGCTGCCAACCTTCCCGCTCAACCCGGCCATTCCCCGCGCCTCGGCCTGGCTGCTGAAAAAACATCTGCTGCCTGTTGTGTACTGGGAGCTGATGCTCAAAGGTCGTGAATGGCTGGCCCGGCCATCGGAACAATAAGATGCGCCTGCGACAGCTCGTTCCTGCATGGCTGCAACACTATCAGCGTCAATGGCTGTCAGGCGACCTGACAGCCGGCCTGATCGTGACGGTGATGTTAATCCCGCAAAGTCTGGCCTATGCCATGCTCGCCGGTCTGCCGCCGGAGATGGGGCTCTACGCCAGCATCCTGCCCCTGTTTGCGTATGCCTTGTTCGGCACCAGCATGAGTCTGGCGGTCGGCCCGGTCGCCGTCGCCTCGCTGATGACGGCCAGTGCCTTGACGCCGCTGGCAGCCGTCGGCTCACCGGAATACATCAGCCTGGCGGTGCTGCTGGCCTTGCTGTCGGGCCTGATGCTGTTTCTGTTTGGCTTGTTGCGACTGGGCTTTCTGGCCTACTTTCTGAGCCACCCCGTTATCAGCGGTTTCATCTCGGGCTCGGCGGTACTGATCGCGATTGGTCAACTCAAATACATCCTCGGTATTAAACTCGTCTCAGGTAATTTGCTCAGCACTGTCAGTGGCCTGATACACGGACTGGCGCAAGCCAACCCGACCACCAGCGTCATCGGCGTGGCCGCATTGCTTTCCCTGTTTGCTGCACGCCGCTATCTGGGCGCACTGTTGCAAGCTTGCGGAGTGCGCGCCACTACCGCCAGTCTGATGACGCGCCTTGCCCCCATGGCCGTGGTCATCATCGCCACCGCCATTGTCGCCAGTCTGCGACTGGACCTAAATGCTGCGGTGGCCGTCGTTGGTCATGTGCCATCGGGTTTGCCGATGCCGTCCGTGCCAGTGATCGAATGGCAGATGATCAGCGTCCTGTGGCTGCCGGCCTTGTTGATTTCCTTGGTGGGCTTTGTCGAAAGCGTATCGGTCGCCCAATCACTGGCCTTGAAACGCGGGCAGCGCATCACGCCAGACAAAGAATTACTCGGCATCGGCGCGGCCAATCTGGCCAGCGCATTGTCCGGCGGCTATCCGGTAACAGGCGGCTTTGCGCGCTCGGTGGTTAACTTCTCGGCGGGTGCCAACACCCCAGCCGCCGGCATGGTGTCAGCCGTATTGATGGCGGCCGTCATTGCCGCGTTCACCCACTGGTTCTATTACCTGCCACACGCGGTGCTGGCCGCCACCATCATCGTTGCCGTTGTGGCGCTGATTGACATCAAGACCCTGCAAGAAGCCTGGCATTACGACCGTGCTGACGCCATCTCCTTATTGCTCACCTTTGGCGGCGTGGTGCTGCTCGGGGTAGAAGAAGGCATCATCATCGGTGTGGCGCTATCGCTGGCAGTACTAGTCTGGCGCAGCAGCCGGCCACACATGGCCGTCGTTGGCCGCGTACCCGGCACCGAACACTTCCGTAACGTTGACCGTTTTCAGGTGGAGACCCAGGCCGGTGTGATTGCCTTGCGCATTGACGAAAGTCTGTATTTTGCCAACGCCCATGCGCTGGAAGAAAAAATCGAAAACCTCGTCGATGCCCAGCCGCAAACCCGGCGACTGATTCTGATCATGTCCGCGATCAATCAACTCGACACCACCGCGCTGGGTGTACTGACCGAGCTGGAAAGAACGCTGGCCGAGCGGCATATTGCCTTGCAATTTGCTGAAATCAAAGGCCCGGTATTAGACAGACTGCGCCATACTGAGCTGGGACTGCGCATGAAAGAACGCATATTTTTAAGTACGCATCAGGCATTCATCAGCACCACCGCTTAGCATCAGTTTGAAAATTGAATTCAGTATTTTGTTGATTGGAGAAAGACACTGAAATACAGCATCTTTCCATCAACAACTGAGGCTTAATTCCAAACGGATTCTTAACCGCTCCGGCTTTGCATTTCCCTTACCTTGAAAGCACTTGAGCATGGACATCAGCGCCCTGGATCTGGCCCGCTGGCAGTTTGCCTTCACCGTCAGTTTCCATATTATTTTTCCCGTTTTTTCCATTGGTCTGGCCAGCTATCTGGCCGTCCTCAATGGCTTGTCTCTACTGACTGGCCGCGAGGTATTTTTAAATTTATTCAACTACTGGAAAAAAATCTTTGCCGTTGCCTTCGGCATGGGCGTGGTCTCCGGCATTGTGATGAGCTATCAGTTCGGCACCAACTGGAGTGTGTTCGCCGATAAAGTGGGACCGGTGCTGGGGCCGCTGATGGGCTATGAAGTACTGTCGGCATTTTTTCTCGAAGCCGGTTTTCTGGGCGTGATGCTGTTTGGCCGGGAGCGGGTTGGCGAGAAGCTGCATTTCTTCGCCACCCTGATGGTCGCTGCCGGCACCTTCATGTCGGCCTTCTGGATCTTGTCAGTCAATAGCTGGATGCAAACCCCTGCTGGCTATGCGATCAATGCCGCCGGCCAGTTCATCGTCACCGACTGGTGGGAAGTCATTTTCAATCCTTCTTTCCCGTACCGGCTGGTGCATATGCTGCTGGCTTCGTATCTGACCACGGCTTTCGTTGTTGGCGCAGTCGGCGCGTTTCATTTGCTCAAAGCGCGCAAGAACGGGCAAGCGCATCCAGGCGCACGCACCATGTTTTCCATGGCCATGTGGATGGCGGTAGCCACTGCACCTTTGCAAATTATTGCAGGCGATTTTCATGGCCTCAATACGCTGGCTTATCAGCCCGCAAAAATCGCCGCGATGGAAGGTCATTACGATACCCATGCCGGCGCACCGCTGATTTTATTCGGCCTGCCTGATGCGGCCAATGAACGCGTAAATTATCAACTGGCCATTCCCAAACTGGGCAGTCTGATTCTGACGCATGATGCCGATGGCGTCATTCACGGCCTCAAGGAATGGCCGGCGGACCAGCGTCCATCTGTAGCCGTTATTTTCTGGACATTTAGGGTCATGGTCGGCATCGGCATGGCAATGCTGGGGCTGGGTTTGTGGAGTCTGTTGCTGCGTGCA
Source organism: Burkholderiales bacterium (assembly GCA_947451925.1). GTDB lineage: Bacteria > Pseudomonadota > Gammaproteobacteria > Burkholderiales > Burkholderiaceae_D > Pernthalerella. Next base: position 9,576 of record CANGAW010000072.1, read on the forward strand.
AGGCGCCGCTTGTATGACGCGACATGGATGCACAGAGCCGCGGTGCTGATGGGCCCTTCCGGTTTCGTCGCCGTCATTGCAGGCTGGGTGACCACCGAAGCAGGTCGCCAGCCCTACACTGTGTATGGCCTCTTGACCACCGTGCAATCGGCTTCGCCGATTGACGCGGCGGCGGTGGGTACGTCGCTGCTGGCATTCATCGTCGTTTATTTTGCGCTGTTTGGTGCCGGCACCTTTTACATTTTGCGACTGATGAAACAGCCACCGGAACAACACGGCACAGACTTGTCGCCGACCCAACCCATCCGCGCCGCCGGCATCATGCCTTCGCCGGTGCTGTCGCTGCGCGGCGATGAAAGACCATCATGACCATTGATTTGCCACTCATCTGGGCCGGGCTGATTGCCTTTGCCGTATTGGCTTATGTGATTCTGGACGGCTTTGATCTCGGTATCGGCATCCTGTTTTTGTTTGTCAAAGGCGAGCAATCCCGCGACCAGATGATGAACACGGTTGCGCCCGTCTGGGACGGCAACGAAACCTGGCTGGTGCTGGGCGGTGGCGGACTGTTTGCAGTCTTTCCACTCGCGTATGCCGTCATCATGCCAGCCTTGTATGCGCCGATTACGGCCATGCTGCTGGCGCTGGTGTTTCGTGGCGTGGCCTTCGAGTTTCGCTGGAAGACCCAGCGGGGCAAATTTGTCTGGGACTGGGCCTTTGCCACCGGCTCCGGTTTTGCCGCCTTTTTCCAAGGCATCGCACTGGGCGCATTCGTGCAAGGCATTCCGGTCGCAGAGCGCGCCTATGCAGGTGGCTGGTGGAACTGGCTCACACCTTTTAGTGTGCTCACCGGCATTGCACTGGTAATTGGCTATGCGTTGCTGGGTGCGACCTGGCTGATTTACAAAACCGATGGTGAAGTTCAAAGACGCGCAGTTGGCTTTGCAAAATACACGGGCATGGCCACACTGCTGCTGATTGCTGTCGTCAGCCTGACTACGCCCTTTTTAAACGAACGCTTCATGGAACGCTGGTTTGCCTGGCCGCAGACCTTGTATGTGCTGCCGGTGCCGCTAATGGTCGCAGTCTGCGCCGCCGCTCTTTATCAGGGATTGCGCAAAGGGCGCGAACTGCTGCCCTTTATTGCTTCACTGGGTTTGTTTGTGTTGTCTTTCATTGGCCTGTGCATCAGCTTTTTTCCTTACATCGTGCCGTCTTCCGTCACGATCTGGGAAGCGGCAGCGCCGGACAACAGCCTGCGATTTTTGCTGGCAGGCTCACTGGTATTGTTACCGATGATTTTGCTCTACACCGCTTATTCGTATTGGGTGTTTCGCGGCAAAGTCACTACCAGCGCAGGCTATCACTGATGCAGCCCGTAAAATCCGGTCTGCTGAAACAGCTGGGATGGTTTGTACTGCTGTGGCTAATGAGTGTGGCCAGTCTGGGCCTGATTGCCTGGCTGATCCGGTGGGCAATCAAGCCCTAGAGTGGGCTCATTCAGTCAGTGCTGCTGACGTATGAATTTCTGTACTCTCCGCCAGTTTTTCGGCGAGCCAAATTTTCATCAGCGATTGGTATGGCACATCCATTTTGTTTGCCTGAATTTTAATACTATCAAGCGTGCTCTGAGGCAGACGTAAAGAAATGGCTGTCGTAGTGGGTTTCAAATTTGGGAAACGCGTCAGTGCTGCTTTGCTGTAGTCAACATAATCAGAGGAATCATGCGACTCCCAGAACGCACGCTCCTGGGCTTCCGTCTCAAACGAAGGAATAGGCTTAAAACGCTTGTTCATAGCATTGCCTCTCTTTCCGGCTCATTGATCGCGCTGATATGACGCGTATCAAAGTGCCATTAGCACGCAAAGTAAAAGTGATATTCAGCAAACGACCTGCATGCGTGACGCCTAATGCGTGAAAACGATTTTCAACATCACTATGCAAGTCATCTGGAACGGTGAGCAAAGGCTGGTTAAAGAATACTTCTTCAGCCTCGCCTTGCATCACCGCATGCTTACGTTCACTTTTTCTGGCATTACCCTCGTCCCAATCAAATCCGGTAATGGCAGAAAAATTAATCATGACTGTATATTATGAAAATATACAGGAAAGTCAAATAAAATTTCCCGCTTTCCTTGGCAAAGCAATAAATTACGTTCGAAAAAACTAGTTCTTTTTCCGGTTAACCAGCGCAGCCAGTTCACCAATAATCCCGCGCCGGAATGCCAGCACGCAGACCACAAAAATAAAGCCGGTCACCATTGTCACGGATTCACCGATGGAATTGAACCATTCGATTTGCGTGACGCCAGCGAGCCAGGTCCCGAAGTCACCAAGTTTGTTTTCCAGCGCGATGATAATAACTGCGCCAATCACCGGCCCAACCAGGGTGCCCATGCCGCCAACCAGTGTCATCAGCACCACCAAGCCGGACATGGACCAATGGACATCGGTCAGTGTGCCAAAGCCCAGCACCAGTGCCTTGGTCGAGCCAGCAAGACCGGCCAGCGCTGCCGAGAGGACAAAGGCCAGCAGCTTATAGCGGTCTGCATCGTAGCCCAGTGAAATCGCCCGCGGCTCGTTTTCGCGCACAGCTTTCAAGACCTGACCAAACGGGGAATGAATGATGCGCACAATCAGCAGGAAAGCAGCGACCACGATGCCCAGCACAACGTAATACATGGTCATGTCGTTTTTCAGATCGAGACTGCCCAGCAGCGTGCCACGCGGAATGGATTGCAGGCCATCTTCGCCACCCGTGAAAGGCGCTTGCAAGAA
>CANGAW010000073.1 GCA_947451925.1 Burkholderiales bacterium
CGCACAATCAGCAGGAAAGCAGCGACCACGATGCCCAGCACAACGTAATACATGGTCATGTCGTTTTTCAGATCGAGACTGCCCAGCAGCGTGCCACGCGGAATGGATTGCAGGCCATCTTCGCCACCCGTGAAAGGCGCTTGCAAGAAAACGAAGAACAACATCTGCGCCAGAGCCAGCGTGATCATGGTGAAATAAATACCCTGACGCCGGATCGCCAGACCACCCATCACCAGTCCCATCAGCGCCGCGAAAGCGGTGCCCAGCAACAAACCGATTTCTGTCGGCACGCCCCAGGTTTTCAACGCATAACCGGCGATATAGGAAGCACCGCCAAAAAATGCAGCGTGACCAAAAGACAGCAGACCCGTAAAACCGATGAGCAAATTAAACGCGCAGGCAAACAAAGCGAAGCACAAAATTTTCATCAACAGCACCGGATACAAATAAGCCGGTGCCACCAGCGCTGCGATCAGCAGCAAACCATAACCCAATTTTTTTAGCATCTCGTTCGATTCCTTATTTCTCACGGCCGAACAGACCGGCAGGGCGAATCAGCAGCACAATCGCCATCACGATAAACACCACGGTTGCTGACAGCTCGGGGTAAAACACGCGGGTCAGGCCTTCGATGATGCCCAGCCCGAGTCCGGTCAGAATAGAACCCAGAATCGAGCCCATGCCGCCGATCACCACCACCGCAAAAACCGTAATAATCAGATTCGATCCCATCAGCGGCGAGACCTGCAAAACAGGAGCCGCCAGCACGCCGGCAAAACCAGCGAGTGCCACACCAAAGCCATAAGTGAGCGTAACCATCAGCGGCACATTGACGCCAAAGGCTTCGACCATTTTCGGGTTTTCAGTGCCGGCACGCAGATAGGCGCCGAGTCGGGTTTTCTCGATCACGAACCAGGTCATCAGACACACCGTCAAGGAAGCAGCAACCACCCAGGCCCGGTAATTAGGCAAAATCATGAAGCCCAGATCGGTTGCGCCGCTTAGTAACTCAGGCACCGAATAGGGCTGGCCGGAGACGCCGTAAAAAGAACGGAATACGCCTTCGAGCATGAGCGTGATACCGAAGGTCAGCAGCAAGCCATACAAGTGGTCGAGCTTGTACAACCAGCGCAGCATGGTCTTTTCGATCACGATGCCAAACAAGGCCACCAGCAAGGGCGCTACCAGCAGCATGACCCAGTAACTGATACCGAAGTATTGCAAGCCCATCCAGGCCAGAAAGGCGCCCATCATGTACAAGGCGCCGTGGGCGAAATTAATCACGTTGAGCAAACCAAAAATCACAGCCAGCCCCAGCGACAACATCGCATAGAACGAACCATTGACCAGACCAAGCAAGAGCTGGCCTAGCAAGGCAGAGGTGGGAATACCAAAAATTTCCATATGTGCTCCTGTAGCGTGGACGTTTAAACGCCCAGCAATTCGTTCAACACCGGCATCTTCGCGTTCAGTTCGCCCGCGGCGAATTGCTCAACGATCTGGCCGTGCTCCATCACATAAAAGCGGTCGGCCAGAGGCGCGGCAAAACGGAAGTTCTGCTCCACCATCACAATCGTGTAGCCCTGCGCTTTCAAGGTCAGAATCATCTTCGCCAGCGCCTGCACGATCACGGGTGCCAGGCCTTCCGAAATTTCATCGAGCAATAACAGCCGCGCGCCGGTTCGCAAAATGCGGGCCACCGCCAGCATCTGCTGCTCGCCACCGGACAAACGTGTGCCCTGACTATTGCGGCGCTCGGCCAGATTCGGGAACATCGCATAGATGTCTTCCAGAGACATGCCTTTGGCAGTTTTGGACACCATAGGCGGCAGCAGCAAATTTTCTTCCGTCGACAAGGAAGAAAAAATCGCCCGCTCTTCCGGGCAATAACCGACGCCCAGATGCGCAATCCGGTAGGTTGGCAAATTGATCGCTTCGACGCCGTTGATCTTGATCGAACCCTCGCGGCGGCCAGTCAGGCCGAGCAAGGCGCGCAGTGTGGTGGTGCGACCGGCGCCATTGCGGCCCAAGAGCGTGACCACTTCGCCCTGCTCCACCGACAGGTTCACATCATGCAAAATATGCGACTCGCCATACCAGGCGTGGAGCTTGCTGATTTCCAGTGCCTTGCTCATTAGTGGGCTCCTTCTAGCGCAGCGGTGCTGCCCATATAGGCTTCCAGCACTTGCGGATTTTGCGAAACAGTCTGGTAGTCGCCTTCGGCCAGAATCGCGCCGCGCTGCAAAACCGAAATGCGGTCGCAGATGCCGGACACCACGCCCATATTGTGTTCAACCATCAGAATGGTGCGGCCTTTTGCCACTTTTTTAATCAGCTCAGTAACCCTTGCCACATCTTCATGACCCATGCCCTGCGTAGGTTCATCAAGCAGCATCAGTTCCGGCTCCATCGCCAGCGTGGTGGCGATTTCCAGTGCGCGCTTGCGGCCGTAGGGCAAATCCACTGTAATGCTGTCGGCAAATTCAGTCAGGCTCACTTCTTCCAGCAAGACCATCGCACGGTCGTTCAACTGACTCAGCGTGGCTTCGCTTTTCCAGAAATGGAAAGCTGTGCCCAGACTGCGCTGCAAACCGATACGCACATTTTCCAGCACCGACAGGTGGGGAAAGACGGCTGAAATCTGGAATGAGCGAATGATGCCCATGCGCGCAATTTGTGCCGGACGGGAAGCGGTAATGTCGCGACCATTAAACAAGATCTGGCCCGATGTCGGCACCAGAAATTTGGTCAGCAAATTAAAGCAGGTGGTCTTGCCGGCACCATTGGGGCCGATCAGTGCATGAATATGGCCGCGCTGCACTTGCAGGTTCACTGCATTAACCGCAATGAAGCCCTTGAACTCACGCGTCAGATTTTTTGTTTCGAGGATGACGTCGGTCATCAGATCTCCCGTGTTCAAACGAATTTAATGGCGAATGCTTTTGATCGCATGCTTGGCCAGACTCCAGCGATGGGTCTCATTGGGGCCGTCATAGACGCGGAAAGAACGGGCATCGGCAAAAATCCGCGCCACAATGGTTTCATGCGTCATGCCCTGTCCGCCCAGAATCTGCGCGCTACGGTCAATCACACGCCAGATCGCTTCGGAGGAAATTACTTTGGCCGCACTCGACTCGCGGGTGCCCAGATGGCCCTGATCCAGCACCCATGCACAATGCAGAATGGCCAGACGGGTCACATGCAAATCCATCTCGTTGTCGGCCAGCATGAAGCCTACGCCTTCGTGCTGCCCCAGGGTTTTGCCAAAGGCCTGCCGCTGTGCGGCATAGCGCAAAGCGGTGTCGTGAGCGCGGCGCGCCGCACCAAGCCAACGCATGCAGTGCGTCAGGCGCGCTGGTGACAGTCGCACCTGCGCATACTTGAAGCCTTCGCCCAGCTCACCCAGGATGTTTTCTTCAGGTACCCGCAGATTGGTAAAGCTGACCACGCCATGGCCACCAACGAAACAGCTGTCCAGCGCATTCATCGTGCGTTCAACCTTGATGCCGGGCGCATTCATGTCGGACAAAAACATGGTCGCGCGGCCGTCTTCAAGTTTGGCCATGATGATGGCAAATGACGCACCATTGGCGCCCGTGATCAGCCATTTGACGCCATTGATCACAAAGTCCGTTCCGTCACGCACCGCAATCGTCTGCAGCATGGTCGGGTCAGAACCGGAACCGGGCGGCGGCTCGGTCATGCAAAAGCAGGAACGGGTCAGGCCCGCTGCCAGCGGACGCAGCCAGCGCTCTTTTTGTGCCGGCGTGCAAATCTCTTCCATCATGTGCATGTTGCCTTCGTCCGGCGCGAAAATATTCATCGCCACAGGACCCAGCGGCGAATAGCCAGACTCTTCAAACACAATCGCTTTGCCAATATGAGACAGGCCCAGCCCGCCAAACTCGGCCGAGACATGCGAGGACAGCAAACCAGCCTTGCGGGCTTTGGCAACGAGTTCGTCGCGCAATCCGTCGGTTGGGCCATGCGCGGTACAGCGCTCGTCACCCTCCATCGGGATCACATGCTCGGCAATGAAAGTGCGTGTGCGCTGCTGCAGTTCGGCGTGTTCGTCCGAAATAGTGAAATTCATGGTGTGCTCCCCTGTTTATTTTTTTGATAACGCGGCCATTGTTTTCATGGCTTTTAATGCTGCGCCCGACAACTTATTCTATTTCTTCAAAAAATCAAACTGCTTTCTGAATTTGGGGCCCCGGATGCATAAATAATCGACCCTGCCTGACCAGAACTGCAGCCTGTCTGGCGAACCAAATCAGGCGCCCTCTATCCAATCTGCATGCCGAAGTTCTGAAGGCAGGCAATGCACTGCTTTGCGACGGTCGCAGACCCAGACCAAACGCTAGCTTTCACACATGAATCAAGTGAAATCCATTTTTGCATCCCGGCTATGGGCCGGCTTCGCCCTTTTTGTCGTCGCTCTGCTGTCGTTGAGCGGGCTGACCTGGCATTTTTCACAGCGCGCCGCCGATGCTACCGGCTTCGTGCTGCATACCCATGAAGTGATCGCAGGCATTACCCGCTTACAAATGCAGCTCTATCACGCTGAATCAGAACAGCGGGCATTTTTAATCAGTGGCGAAAAAGTCTTTCTGAAGGATTACCAGGAGGCGCGGCAAAACATCGCCGATAGCATTGCGCAACTCAACAGACTGGTCACGGACAATCACTTGCAAAGTTTGCGCATGGTCGATTTGAGCCGGGCCATTGATCTGCGCACGGAGATTTTTGAGCGTTATATTGATTTTCGTGAAAATAAAAATTTGCCAGCAATTACCAGCGGCATGCTGGACGGACACGCCGCAAATCAGCGTATCAACAGCATCATCAACATCATCAGTGGTGAAGAACAAAGGCTGCTGGTCAATCGCCAGGAAATTGAAGCGCAACGTGCCGCGCAGACCGCGCTGGGCTTTGCCGGTCTGATTGGCTTTTTCGGCCTGAGCATTCCACTACTGTTTGTACGCTTGCGCAGCAACCTGAAAGACAAAGAAGCCGCCAGCATGCAAACCCGTCGCCTGATTTCCGTCATCGACAGCACCCCTGATCTGATCGCGATGAGTTCAGCACAAGGGAAAATTTCTTACCTCAACCGGGCGGCCAGAAAAATCTTTGACCTTGGCGACCGGCCGGTATCTGAAATGACCGAGGGCGGCATGTATCCGTCATGGGCACAGGATATTGTGACCCGGATCGGCATTCCTTCTGCCCTTGCCCATGGCACCTGGAGCGGCGAAACTGCTTTGCTCTGTGCCGATGGCCGTGAAATTCCGGTTTCGCAAGTGCTGATTGCACACCGGCAGGCTGACGGAACGATGTCGCTTTCAACCATCGCCCGCAATATCTCCGAGCGCAAAAAATCGGAAAAATTACTGGCTCAGGCAGCCCGCTATCACCTCACTATTTCTACCGCGTTAGCGCTGTTTAATGCAGAACCTCATCGACAGAAAATTTTGCAGGGCTGCTTTGAACTGCTTGCCGCCAATCACGGCCTTCCTGCCTCTGCTTTTTATGCCTGGCATGAGGCAAGCGGCACGCTGCAACTGAACCAGAGTTTTGGCATCAGCGAGGCCACCAAACCCCTGTTCAAGCCGGGTGAAGGCATGGTCGGTACTGCCGGCCTGACCCGCAAAATTTTGCACCTCAAACTCAATGAAAGCGACAGCCAGTTCGTTGTCAAGCGAACTGATACTAAGCAAGCTGAACCAGCAGACTTACTGTTTTGTCCGATCGCTTTCCATGCCGACCTGATGGGCGTGTTGGTACTGGCTTCCCAAATTGAACCCAATGCGCAGGATCTGGCCTTTATTGAAAATCTCAGCGCGCATCTGGCCGCTGCGCTATACAACATCAAACAACTGGATGAATTAAAAATTCTGACAAAAGAATTGCGTGAAAAAAGTGAAGAGGTGGCATTAAAAAATGTTCAGCTTGAGCAGGCCTCGCGTCTGAAAAATGAATTTCTCGCCACCATGTCGCATGAATTGCGCACGCCACTCAATGCCATCATTGGCTTTTCCAGTGCAATACGTGATGGCCTCTCTGGTGAGGTGAACAAAACAACGCAGTCCTGTGCGCAAGATATTTTGAGCAGCGGTCAGCATTTGCTGGCGCTGATTAATGACATTCTCGATTTGTCGACGATTGAATCAGGCCATATGAAGCTGGAAACCAATATCGTCGATGGCAGCACACTGGCGTCGAGCGGACTGAGCATCATCCGCGAGCAGGCAGAAAAAAAACACGTCACCCTGATTCAGCAGGTCTCGCCCGAGCTGTCAGGAATTTGCCTCGATGCGCGTAAAACACGCCAGATTATTTTCAATCTGCTTTCCAATGCGGTGAAATTCACTCCGCAAAACGGGCAGGTTGAGCTTAGTCTGCAATTGGCATCGCGAAGTCAGATCGAATCCGGACAACATTTTTTTCATCAACGCCTGTTTCCACTGCCACCGAGTGAATTTCAATCCTTCTTGGAGATCAAAGTATCAGATACGGGCTTAGGCATCAGTTCGCAAGATCTTGAAAAATTGTTCGAGCCCTTTGTTCAGATTGACTCCTCGCATAGTCGCCAATATGAAGGCACTGGTCTTGGACTGGTCATGGTGCGCCGCCTGACCGAATTGCAATCTGGTGCGATATACATTCAAAGCATGCCCAACAAAGGCTCTTGTTTTACTGTCTGGCTGCCATTGCGCGATGCGGTTCGCGCGCTACCAGGGCCGGTGGCAATACCGGAATTGCTGGCCCCTTGAAACCTGATTCAATAATGGACGGGAATGGACACTGAAAACCGAGCACTGCTGATGCTAGTTGATGATCAGCCGCAAAATACGCGCTTGCTGCAACTGCAACTGGGGCACACGCATTATGAATTCATGACGGCGCTGTCTGGTGAAGAAGCGCTGGGCCAGCTGTACGGCCGTCTGCCTGACCTGATCCTGCTCGACTACATGATGCCGGGCATGAACGGCTATGAACTGACGAAGCATCTGAAATCGAATCCGCTGACACGACATATCCCTATCATCATGCTGACGGCCTTGAGTGATCAGGCTTCACGGGTGCAAGCCTTGTCGGCAGGCGTTGAAGAATTCATCAACAAGCCCGTTGATCAGACCGAATTATGGGCGCGGGTCCGCAATTTACTGCGGCTCAAGGCCTATCAGGATCAGCTGGCTGAGCATAACCAGACCCTGCAAAAGCAGGTTGCCGCCCGCACCCACGAACTGACCGAAGCTTATCGCGACACCATCTACACCATGGTCAAGGCCGCCGAATACAAAGACGAAGATACCGGCCGGCATGTGCAACGCATCAGTTTTTACTGCCTTGAACTGGCGGAAGAACTCGGGCTGGACGAAGTATTTCGCGATCAGATTTTTTATGCGTCGCCGATGCACGACATCGGCAAGATCGGCATTCCGGACGCCATTTTGCTCAAACCCTGCAGCTTTAATGCCGGCGAATGGGACGTGATGAAAACCCATTGTGCAGTCGGTGCCAGAATTTTACAAAAAGGCAGTTCTCCTTATGTGCAGATGGGTGCCGAAATCGCCCTCCATCATCATGAACGATGGGACGGCAGCGGCTATCCCAATCAGTTAAGTGGCGACAGCATTCCCTTGTCGGCCAGAGTATTGGGTGTTTGCGATCAGTACGACGCACTGCGCTCGAAGCGGCCTTATAAACCGGCACGCAGCCATGCCGACGTCATGCAAGTATTAAGTCTGGGCGACGGCCGCACCATGCCGTCGCATTTTGATCCGCAAGTATTTTCGGCGTTCAACCGCATCAGTCCGCGTTTTGAAGAAATATATCAGGCCAACAATGATTAACCCTGCATTCGGATAGTTCATTGACGATGCAGCGTTGCGCACTGTTGATTGATGTTCAGGCTAAAATAAGTTTTACAAGTAAACCTACTTACCTACCAACTGTTAGCAATGAACTCTCTGTTTGGCGGCATCAACAACATTATCAGCCTGGCGATTACGCCGGCTTTCTTATTGCTTGGTGTGATGATGCAAATGCGGGTCCTGACCAACCGGCTGGCCCGCATTATTGACCGCTGCAGGGTACTTGAACATAAACGCAGCGCCGGACAAGGCTTGTCGGCTGCGCTAAAGCATGAGCTGGTGGTGCTGTACCGCCGTATGGACGCCATTCACCGGGCCAGCGGCCTGTCGGCTGCCTGCATGATCCTGATTTGCATCGCCGTCGTTGTACTGTTCGGCGACGATGCTTTCAATCTGCGACTCGATTCCCTGATTGCCTTGCTGTTCGTCTTTGCCATGCTGTTGCTGATTGCCAGCTTCAGTCTGTTTCTGCATGAAATTTTCATTGCCAGCCACTCGCTGCCAGGCACGGCGCTGCATCGCGCACGCCGGGTCAGTCACCCGCACAATGGCGGCAACCACCGCTAGGCAAAGCGCGTCGTCATCTGCTCCAGGCCCAGCGTCGCCAACACTTCCTGCAAGCGCCGCGCCGGTTTTTGCCGCGGCAAATCTTTATAGCTGGCGATGATCAATTCATTTTTCATCGAATGTTCCCAGCCGACTAACTCCGTCACATTCACCTGATAGCCATGCGCTTCTAACTGCAGGCAGCGCAGTACATTGGTTACCTGACTACCGAATTCGCGTGTATGCAAGGGATGACGCCAGATTTCCGTCAGCGCTTCGCGGGCCAGCGATTGCCCTTTGAGTTTTTTCAGCACGCTGGCCACTTCCGCCTGACAGCACGGCACCAGCACAATGAATTGCGCCTTCTTCTCCAAAGCAAAACGAATCGCATCATCGGTTGCCGTGTCACAGGCGTGCAGTGCGGTGACGATATCCACCGTTGCCGGCAAGGCTGGCGACACAATCGACTCGGCAACCGTCAGGTGCAAAAAGGACATGCGCTCGAAGGCCAGCTTCTGCGCCAGCGCGTACGCACTGTCGACTAATTCCTTGCGGGTTTCAATACCGAACAGATGCGAGGCATCCTTGCGTGCCTTGAAAAACAAGTCATACAAAATAAAACCAAGATAAGACTTGCCGGCACCATGATCAACCAGCTGTATTTCACGCCCCTGCTGTTCCAGTTGCACCAGCAGCGGTTCAATAAACTGAAACAAGTGATTGACCTGCTTGAGTTTGCGACGGCTGTCCTGATTCATCTTGCCGTCACGCGTCAGGATGTGTAAAGCCTTGAGTAGTTCGATGGATTGTTCTGGCCGTATCTCAACCATGATGAAGGTGCGCGATGGCCCGGTTGCTGTGAAGTCTGCATCATAACAAACCATGCACCACATTTCGGACCTCGCCGCATGCAGACATCCAAATTCTGTTGGCCCAGGCGTGATTACAAAATTTGACCTTGCCCTTACCCCTGGCCGAACCCGGGAACAAAGAAACTTCAGCCTGCTCAAATTTGCTTACCCCAGGGAGCCTTCTCTTTTGCGAGGATTTTTTATGAAACACTTTTCCTATCGTTTGGCGGGTTTGGCTTTTTATAGTTTGTTCGGGTTGTTTTTTTTATCGGGATGCGGCAGTGACAACAGCCCCCTGAACCAAGCCATCACTCCGCTTATAAAGGTAAACAATGTCAACAGTACGGTTCCAGAAAATTTGTTTACCGCCACGCTCACCGGTAGCACTGAAGTACCTCCTGTGACGACCAACGCAGCAGGCACGGCAGTTGCCATCGTTGATCCTGTAACCCTGATGGCAAAAATTAGTGTTGTCACGAGTGACTTGACCGGGACTGTCGCGCATGTGCATGCAGGAGCCAAAGGCGTTGCTGGCCCCATTGTTTTGCCACTGAGCGAAACGACCGCCGGCAGTGGCATCTGGACTGCCACAGCGACCTTAACCACAACGCAAATGACGACACTGAAAGCGGGAAATTACTATGTCAACGTCCATAGTACGGCATTTCCTGATGGTGAAATACGCGGTCAACTGCTAGCGCAGTTACCAAAGAGCGGGGTCAGTCTTTCAACCGCAAGCAGCACTGCGGCAAACCCGAACAAGCCGGTTTTTTATACCAACATCTTGTCGGGTTCACTGGTCGTACCAGCCACATCGAGTACGGCAAAGGCAGCCAGCATTGCAATCTACCGGCCACAAACCAAGTCGCTGACAACCACCATCATTTCAAGCGGCATTACTGGCACTGCTACCTCGGTTCGTCAGGCAGCAGCAGGCAGCAATGGGCCTCTGGTGGCGAGCCTGGTTGAGACATCAGCAGGGTCAGGAATCTGGACCAATCTGACGACCTTAACCGACGCCCAGATTACTGCGCTCAATGCCGGCGGGCTGTATGACGAAATTGCTTCGGCTACCTTCCCCGCAGGTGAGCTACGCGGTCAAATCGTCAAATCAAACGGCGCCACCAAGATCGCAACCAGTACGCCAGTAGCAGCCACAACAACGACCACAGGCGCTGCCAGCACTCCCGTTACAGTTGCTGCGACTACTGCTACTACTGCTACGCCTGTTACCACTACCACAACAGGAACAACAGGGACGAACGGCTCTACCACGGGTACTGGTACCGGCACCACCGGTACGACTGGTACGACTGGTACAGCTGGAACGACGAGCACAGTCGGCACCACACCCATCGTCGATACCACTCCGATAGCACCGGTGGTAACGACAGGGGTCACGACGCCGGTCAATACCATCGTGCCAGTTAGAACAACGACACCTGTCAATACCATCGTGCCAGTTGGAACAACAACACCAGTCAATACGATTGTGCCAATCGCATCTGAAACTCCGACCACGACGATGACTAATTCAAGTACCGACACCACCACCACAACCACCACTACGCCATAAGCCTTATGGCATACGGCCAACACCTAACTCATGATGCATGAGCGGTGTTGGTCTTTTCTCTGTGTCTTTGTGCGTTTATTTTTGTAGTACATAAGCACCCGGTGCATCGGGCAGATTGGCATCAGCGGAGACGGCTACGGCATGTGCTGCACGCTTAGTCTGCTCGCGCTCGAGCCACTCTGCCCAGGCGGGCCACCACGAACCTTCCTGCGGCGAGGTACTGGCATACCAACGCTCGGGATCAATATAATTTTCTCCATGCGGGCACAAGCCAAGTCGGAAATGTCGCCGCGGATGACCGGGCTCGCTGACAATGCCGGCATTGTGTCCGCCCGATGTGAGCAGGAAACTGACGTCGGCGCCAATGGCCAGATTGAGTTTGTAAACGGAATGCCAGGGTGCGACATGGTCGGTCTCGGTTGCCACCACGAAGCTGGGAATGCGAATATCACCCAGAGCCAGTGGACGTCCGCCAACTTTGAAGCGGCCGGCGAATAAATCATTATTCAGAAACAGTCGCCGCAAATATTCGCTCTGCATCCGGTAAGGCATGCGGGTGGCGTCGGCATTCCATGCCATCAGGTCCGACATGGGCTCACGCTGACCGAGCAGGTATTGCTGCACCATGCGCGACCAGATCAGGTCGCGCGAGCGCAGCAATTGAAAGGCACCGGCCATCTGACGATTATCGAGGTAGCCCTGATTCCACATAATGTCGTCAAGGTAGTCGAGCTGGCTGTCGTCAATAAACAGTTTCAATTCGCCCGCTTCTGAAAAGTCAGTTTGCGCAGCCAGCAGCGTCAGCGAAGCCAGACTTTTATCATGCTGCTGCGCCAGCCAGGCAACGGTAATGGCCAGCAAGGTCCCGCCCAGACAATAGCCAACAGCATGCACTTTTTGTTCCGGCTCACGATGCATGACCTGCTGCAGCGCTGCCAGCAAACCGTCATGCATGTAATCATCCATGCCAAGGTCTCGCTCTTCGGCACCGGGATTACGCCACGAAATCATGTACACCGTATGACCACGCCCGACCAGATAATTAA
>CANGAW010000074.1 GCA_947451925.1 Burkholderiales bacterium
AAGCTGGTGCCCACGACAGGGACTCGGTCACGTTCCGCGACCCCGCCCGGCCTTGCAAGGCCGGTCTTTCGAGTCCCTCACGTAAAGCGCGCAGGCGCTTTACTCGTGGGCGAAAAAAAAAGGGCTCGCCGAAGCGAACCCTTTTTCCTTTAAGCTGGTGCCCACGGAGGGACTCGAACCCCCACACCTTGCGGCACATGGACCTGAACCATGCGCGTCTACCAATTCCGCCACGTGGGCTTAAAGAAGGCCTGAGTATAGCGGAAACTCAAGGCAAGTCAACAACTCTACGAACAAACTTTCTTTTTACCTGAAGATCATTTGCTGGAGAGTCCAGCTTTTTAAGCAAAGGGTGCGTCTGTCCGTTACACTAGTGTGGTTTTTATCAACCTGAATATCCTAACTCTTGAGCCAGTATCCCTACAGTATTCCCAGCCGGGAGGAAATCCTCGGCATCCTGCGCACCGCTAGCGAGCCGCAGACCCTTTCCACCCTTGCTGTTGCGCTTGATGTCAAAGAAGCCGAGCTTGATGGTTTGACCCGACGCGTCAATGCCATGGAGCGTGACGGGCAGATCAAGCCGGACCGCGCCGGCCACATTCAATTGGCCAATACGGACAATTTTATTGTCGGCCGCGTTTCCAGCCACCGCGATGGTTACGGTTTCCTGATCCCTGATGAAGGCAATGATATTTTCTTGCCTGAAAAAGAAATGCAGAAGGTCTTGCATGGCGACCGTGTGCAGGTGCGTGTTACCGGTACTGATCGCCGCGGCAGGCCTGAAGGCACGATCGTTGAAGTGCTGGCGCGCGCCAATACGCATGTGATTGGCCGTCTGGTTAACGAAAACGGTGTGTGGCTGGTTGCGCCTGAAGACAAGCGCATCAGTCAGGACATTGTATTGGCTGGTTCTCCGGGTAAAGCCAAAGTGGGGCAGGTGGTCAGTGTTGAACTCACCGAGCAGCCTTCACGCTATGCGCAGCCGGTTGGCAAAATTGCCGAGGTGCTGGGTGACATTGATGACCCCGGCATGGAAATCGAAATCGCGGTGCGCAAGTTTGGCGTGCCGCATGAATTTTCTGAAGCAGCCAAAAAACTGGCTGCCAAGTTGCCTTCCGAAGTCAAGCCTGCTGATCTGGCCGATAGGGTTGACCTGCGCGATGTGCCGCTGGTGACGATTGACGGCGAAGATGCGCGCGACTTCGATGATGCGGTGTATTGCGAGCCAGTCAAAATCGGCCGCTCGCAAGGCTTCCGGTTAATTGTGGCCATTGCCGATGTGAGTCACTACGTCAAACCCAACGATGCGCTCGATGTCGATGCGCTTGAACGCAGCACCTCGGTGTACTTCCCGCGGCGCGTGATACCGATGTTGCCGGAAAAGCTGTCCAACGGGCTGTGTTCCCTCAATCCCCATGTCGACCGCTTGACCCTGGTCTGCGACGCGGTGATTAACGCCAAGGGCGAAGTGCACGCCTACCAGTTTTATCCTGCGGTGATTCATTCGGCTGCACGGTTTACCTATACGGAAGTTGCCACTATTTTGGGCAATACCCGTGGGCCCGAGGCGGCCAAGCGCGGCGCGCTGGTGCCGCATCTGCAAAATCTGTATGAGCTGTTTCAGGTCTTGCTGCAGGCCCGGCACAAGCGCGGTGCGATTGATTTTGAAACCACCGAAACGTATATCGTCTGCAATGCAGCGGGCAAGATCGAACAGATTTTGCCGCGTACCCGCAATGACGCGCATCGCATCATCGAAGAGTGCATGTTGACCGCCAACGTCTGTGCAGCAGATTTGATGGAGCGAAACAAGCATCATGGCGTCTTCCGTATTCACGCCGGTCCGACCGAAGAAAAACTGACGCAATTGCGTACCTTCTTGAAGCAGGTCGGTTTGCATCTTGGTGGTGGCAATACGCCGACCGCTTCCGACTACGCGGAGTTGATGCCCAAGATTAAATTGCGTCCTGACGCGGCTTTGCTGCAAACGATGATGCTGCGCTCCATGCAGCAGGCAGTCTACAGCCCGGATAATATCGGCCACTTTGGTTTGTCTTATGACGCTTATGCGCATTTCACCAGCCCGATTCGCCGCTACCCTGACTTGCTCACGCATCGTGCGATCAAGGCGATTTTGCAAGGCAAGCAATATCACCCGAAAAATATTTCTACCGGTGACCTCAACACCAATCTGTCGCCCGCTGCGCGCAAGATGCAGGCGAAAGACCGTGCTGCCGGCAAGAAAAAAGCCGAAGGCGATCTGGTGATCTGGGAAGCACTGGGCATTCACTGCTCGGCCAATGAGCGTCGAGCCGACGAAGCCTCGCGGGATGTTGAAGCCTGGCTCAAATGTTATTTCGTGCGCGACAAACTGGGTGAAGAGTTCACCGGTACTATTTCCGGCGTAGCGTCCTTCGGTATCTTTGTGCAGCTCGATGCCTTGTTCATCGAAGGCATGGTGCATGTGACCGATCTGGGCGCGGACTTCTTCAAGTTCGATGATGCGCGCCACGAACTGCGCGGCGAACGTACTGGCAAACGCTATCAGCTGACTGACCGTGTAACGGTGCAAGTGAGCCGGGTTGATCTGGATGCCCGACGCATTGACCTGACCCTGGTCAACGAGCCAGGTATCCGCACCCAGCTGAAAAACGAAGCCAAGCGCGCCGATGCCAAGCATGCGCCGCGCAGTGCGAAAGAAGCGCCTGCCAAATCCAATGGCAAGCGCGACAGCAATCCTGCAAAAACGGCAAAAGCGAAAGCACGGCCGGCCAAGACTGCTGCAAAAACCGGTAAGAAGAAACGCTAAAAAATGAAATCTAAATTGATCTTCGGGTTTCACGCCGTCACGGCCCGTATCCGCCATGAAGCTTCATCGGTGGAAGAAGTGTATGTCGACGCCAGCCGTCATGATCGCCGCATGGGTGAGCTGCTGCGTGCGGCCAAAGCCGCCAATGTGCGCATCATTCAGACTGATGATCAGCGCCTTGATGCCATGGTTGGCACGCGTCGCCACCAGGGTGTGGTAGCCAGTGCCGGCGAGCTGTCGCTGGCGCGCAATCTCGATGAACTGCTTGACGCGATTGTTGGTCCGCCTTTGCTGCTGTTGCTTGACGGTGTCACCGATCCGCATAATCTGGGAGCCTGTTTGCGTGTGGCCGACGGCGCTGGTGCGCATGCTGTCATTGCACCCAAAGACCGGGCTGTGGGTTTGAATGCCACCGCTGCCAAAGTGGCCAGCGGCGCTGCCGAGACCATGCCCTATATTACGGTGACCAATCTGGCGCGCACCATGCGCGAACTGCAGGAACGTGATATCTGGCTGACAGGCACCGCGGAAGATGCGGAAAGCGCTTTGTACGATGTGGACTTCAAAGGCGGCAGTGCGATTGTGATGGGTTCGGAAGGCGAAGGTTTGCGCCGGCTGACCCGCGAAAATTGCGATCGTCTGGTTTACTTGCCGATGATGGGTTCTGTCGAGAGCCTGAATGTGTCCGTTGCTTCGGGCATCTGCCTGTATGAAGCGCGGCGCCAAAGGATGATCGTCAAATAGAAGTGCCGCTGTCATCAGGCCCGCCGTTTGCAGAGGTGGCTTTGCTGGCGGCGGCCTGCGTTTTTTGATTTAACGAACACGCCGCAATTAAAATAATAATTACGTTTCGACTATCTGATCATTCCAGTCCATGTTTAGCCGCCTTAAAGAAGATATCGCCAGCATCATCGAGCGCGACCCTGCTGCCCGCAACGCCTGGGAGGTGTTGACCTGCTACCCCGGCCTGCATGCGATTGTCTTGCATCGTCTGGCCAAGCTTTGCTGGCGCAACGGGTTTAAGTGGCTGGGACGTTTCATTTCCCAGCTTGCACGCACGCTCACTGGTATCGAAATTCATCCCGGCGCTACTATTGGCCGGCGCGTTTTTATTGACCACGGCTTTGGTGTGGTGGTGGGCGAGACGGCTGAAGTTGGTGACGACTGCACCATTTATCAGGGCGTGACCTTAGGCGGCACTTCGCTGTCGAAAGGCGCCAAGCGTCATCCGACTTTAGAGCGTGGCGTCATTATCGGCGCCGGTGCCAAGGTGCTGGGTTCATTTACGGTTGGTGAGGGCGCCAAGGTCGGCTCCAATGCCGTGGTTGTCAAGGCCGTGCCGGCCGGGGCGACAGCGGTCGGCAATCCGGCGCGTATCGTTGAAAAAGTCAGCGAAAATCCGCGCGATGAAGCAGCAGCGCGATTGTTTGCCGCTTACGGGATCATGCCCAATGGCGACGACCCTATCTCCAAGGCCCTGCATGGTCTGATTGACAATGCGGCCACGCAGGAACTGCAGCTGGTGAAAATTGTCGCTGCGCTGAAAGCGGCTGGTCTGGCTTGCGAAACCGTGCCTGAGCTGGATAAATTCAATGCGGGCAAACTCAATAAGCTGGTCGAATAAGTAGCTCATTAATGCGCGATTTGTTTCGCGCCCCACGGATGGTTTTTATCGCAGTGGATTTGCTGCCGGGCTGACTTTTTGTACCCAGCTATCGAGCAATGTTGTCAGCTCTGCGTCAATGGCCAGTTGCCTTGCCCGCAGCCGCGGAGAAAAAACATAGGTCAATTCAAATACTCTCGCATAGCGGCGGGTCGCGCTGGTTTTGCTGATGCCATCCTGAAAGCAAACCAGATTTCGGTTTTTGTCACGCGTGAAATAGGTGCTCAGCACCAGGTTGCTATCTGGGTCCACCGTTTCATAGACATCATAAATACCCAGTCTGCCAATGTGTCGCGCATGCAGGGTCTGCACCGGATTTTTCATTAACTGACGCACATTGTCCATTGCCATGCTGCTGAGGCTTTGTTTCATTGCGTTGCCGATCAAGTCCACAGTAAACAAAATTTTTTCTTCTGTCAGGGATGTCAGGCTCAAGGGATTCATCGACGGGTAAGCCAATGCAAGTTGCAAGCGCTCATCGGTAAATGCCTGGCCTTTGACGGTTTGCAGATAGCCAGCTGGCAGCATCAACTGGCATTGGTAGCCGCCACCCTGCATGGATACACGGTAGGATTTTTCCAGGAGGTCGTCTTTGCAGCACGCGCATGGGGGCGATTTTTTTTCAGAGTTCATGCTGTCCTTTCAGGCCTTGTTCATAGCGCGGCTTACTTTGGCGGGTCGGTCCTAGTGCAGCGTGCGGCTTTTGTTTAGTTCGTACACCGTCAGCTCTTCCATCGGCTGATCTGTCGGGTTAGTCGCGTACTCCGTCAGCTCATGTCGGGTCCGCGTCATTGCGTCGTTTTGGTAATTGCTCATAAAGCCGATCAGAAGATTGGCGGCATGATGAAATTTTGACTGTATCGTTTCGATGAAGTCGCCCAGGTCTGGTGGTGCGGCCGTGACGCCGTGCTTGCCTGCCTCATCTTCCCAATCAATGATCTGGTTTGCTGTCAGGCCGGGTTTGCCACCTACACAGCAGGAAAGAATCTCCCATTTCCACATTTGATTGGCCGTTGCCAGTCCAAGATGCAGCGCCACCAGTACGGCACGCAGCGTGACTGCCGCCATGCTGGTGACGGCCAGTTCATCCGCAACTTGATTGGCTGCTTCCCATATTTCATTACCGTGGCTGGTTTCGGCAATTTTTTTTATGGCCTGATGCATTCGTGTCATGCCTTCAATTTGTCCAACCCACCGAACAGCATCCTGAAGAACGCACATGATCAATCTCCTTTAAATCACATACTCGCGTATGCAGCGTTGGATACTGAACCAAGTCCTTCGACGATGTGCCCATACCCTGCGACCTGAAGCATGAATATTATTTCGCCAGCCTTGTTATCGGCCAGCCTGTCGTTCCAGAGATACAGTCGATATTGAGTGAGGGCAGGGGGCCGATGACATGCAACTTGCCCGATGGCAGACGGCCAAAATGCGGCGTACTTCAGTCTTTAACTTCGGACCATAACTTCGGACTTTGACTTCAGATGGAAGGCAGCACTTCGCCAGCTTGGTGGAAGCTGAATTGTCCCCTGGCGTCAAGCGCCAGCCAGCCGCCGCGTGCGGCGTGATTTCGTGTGTCGTAATCCCAGTCGGGTAATACATAGCGGGTGCGAGGGCCTGCCGCAGACTGGCTCAGGTGGGTGTGCGGACGGTGTGTATGGCCGTGAATCATGATCTTGACTGCGTGACTTGCAAACAGCGCATCGATGGCCTGCGGATTGACATCCATGATGTCCATGCTTTTGCCGCGTTGTGCATCGCGACTGCCTTCGCGCAAACTGGCGATGATGGCTTTGCGTTGTGCCAGCGTTTGCTGCAAAAATTGTTGCTGCCATTGTGCGCTGCGCACCTGTTGGCGAAACTGCATATAGGCGGTGTCATCGGTGCATTGCGCATCGCCATGAACAAGCAGTGTGCGCTGCCCGGCCAGGGTGACAAGTGTGGGATCGCTTAATAATGTCAGCCCGCATGCATGAGCAAAGCGATCGCCAACTAAAAAATCCCGGTTACCGGCCATCCAGAAAACGGCAACGCCTTGTGCGCTTAGTGCGGCAATCGCATCAACAACCTGGCGATTGAAGGGGTCGTCCAGATCGTCGTCGCCTGCCCAATATTCAAAAATGTCGCCCAGCAGATAAAGCGCGCCGGCTTTGCTTGCTGTCTTGCGCAGAAAGGAAAAAAAAGCAGCTGCAGTTTTCGGCATGGCTGCCGTTAAATGCAAGTCTGATACAAAAAGCGCAACCGTTTCGGGTTGCGCCTGTTCTGTGCCTTTTGCGTGTGGCGACAGCGACATGAATACTTAGGCCAGTTCGGCTTTTTCGATGATCACGTCTTCAACCGGCACGTCCGAAAACATGCTCTTGCGGCCCGTCTTGACGGCACGGATGGCGTCAACCACGTCAGCACCTTCGGTGACTTTGCCAAATACACAATAGCCCCAGCCATCGGAGCCGGGGTAGTTCAGAAAATCGTTATCGCCAACATTAATAAAGAATTGCGCGGTAGCCGAATGCGGATCTGAAGTCCGTGCCATGGCAACGGTGTATCGATCATTTTTCAGACCATTTTTGGCTTCATTCTCGACCATGTTGTCGGTCGGCTTTTGTTTCATGCCCGGCTCAAAGCCGCCGCCCTGAATCATGAAGCCATCAATGACGCGATGAAAGATGGTGCCGTCATAGTGTCCGGCTTTGACATAGGCAATAAAATTTTCAACCGACTTCGGTGCTTTTTCTGCATCGAGTGCCAGGCTGATTTTGCCGTGGTTCGTGGTGAGTACAACGTTCATGGTGCTTCCTTGTGATGATCGAAATGGAAATGAAAAATTTATTCGTTAACGGTAGCCGACTCGATCACGACGGCACTGACAGGCACATCACCGCTGCCAGTTTCAACGGCCTTGATTTTGTCGACGACTTCGCTGCCCTTGATGACTTTGCCAAAGACCGCATAGCCCCAGCCGTCCTGGCCCGGATAGTCAAGGAAGCGGTTATTGCTGACATTGATAAAAAATTGTGCTGTTGCAGAATGCGGATTAGGGGTGCGTGCCATTGCAATGGTGTAAGGCAAATTTTTAAGACCATTTTTAGCTTCGTTCTGAACGGGCGCACGGGTCTTTTTTTCTTCCATGTTTTTATCATAGCCACCACCCTGAACCATGAAGCCGTTGATGATGCGATGAAAAATGGTGCCATTGTAGAAACCGCTTTTTGCATATTGCAGAAAATTTTCAACGGTCTTGGGCGCTTTCTCCGGATACAGCTCGACAACGATGTCACCCATGTTGGTTTTTAAGGTGACGCTTGGCGCGCCATCGGCAATGGCGTTAACGGAGGCAATGGCAAATAAGCCAGCAATAATCAGCTTGAGGCTGCGACGACGCACAGAATGCATGGGGTTTCCTTGAATATGAAATTGCTGCGTTTGTGATCAGCGGAACGGGATTGAGAGCCAGATCTTCGATGCTATACTTCATGCACTTCTGCATTTTATCAAAATACGGTTTGTCAGGACGACGCATACACGGCGCATCCGTCAGCAAACCAGTACAAGCACTGGCGAAATGCCGGTGCCGACCAGCACGGTATCCTTTCATCCATGAGTGTTCTTAAAATTTACAATACGCTGGCGCGTGACAAACAGGTGTTTGCGCCGATTGAGCCAGGCAAGGTTCGTTTGTATGTCTGCGGCATGACGGTTTATGATTTTTGTCATCTCGGTCATGCGCGCGTGATGGTGGTGTTCGACATGGTGCAGCGCTGGTTGCGCGCGCAGGATTATGCGGTGACCTATGTGCGCAATATCACCGATATCGATGACAAAATTATTCGTCGTGCCGCTGAAAACAAAGAGTCGATCTCGACGCTTACGCAGCGTTATATCGATGCAATGAATGAAGACGCGGCAGCGCTTGGCGTGCAGCGCCCGGATCATGAGCCGCGCGCAACCAGCTATGTGCCCAAGATGCTGGAGATGATAGGCACGCTGGAAAAAAACGGGCTGGCCTATCGGGCCAAAGACGGGGACGTGAATTTTTCCGTGCGCGATTTCGAAGGCTACGGCAAGTTGTCGGGCAAATCACTGGATGATCTGCGTGCAGGCGAGCGGGTGGACGTCAACAGCACCAAGCGCGATCCGCTGGACTTCGTGCTGTGGAAATCTGCTCGCGAGAGCGAGCCGGAAGAAGTCAAATGGCCATCGAAGTGGGGCACTGGCCGTCCGGGCTGGCATATTGAATGCTCGGCCATGGCCTGCGATTTGCTGGGTGAGCATTTTGATATTCATGGCGGCGGTCAGGACTTGCAATTTCCGCATCACGAAAATGAAATCGCCCAATCCGTTGGGGCAAGCGGCCATGAGTTCGTCAATTACTGGATGCACAATGGTTTCGTGCGGCTCGATAACGAAAAAATGTCCAAGTCGCTGGGCAATTTTTTCACCATCCGCGATGTGCTGAAAAAATATGATGCCGAGGTTGTGCGTTTTTTCATTTTGCGTGCGCACTATCGCAGCCCGCTCAATTATTCCGACGTTCATCTGGATGACGCACGTAACGCATTAAGTCGCCTGTATACCGCGCTGAAAGATAACGTGCCGGATGCCGGCAAGCTGGATTGGCAAGAGCCCTATGCACAGCGTTTTGCCGACGCAATGAATGACGATTTCAATTCACCGATGGCCTTGTCGGTCTTGTTTGATCTGGCTAACGAATTAAATAAAAATCCGTCTGCAATACTGGCGCGCCAGTTAAAGCAGCTCGCCGGTGTTCTGGGTTTGCTTGTGCGCGAGTCGCAAACATTTTTGCAAGCGACAATCGATACAGAAGGTCTAGCGCCAGCGGACATTGAGGCGCAGATTGCCGCCCGTGCGCAAGCCAAGAAAGATAAAAATTTTGCCCTGTCCGACCAGATTCGTGCTGACTTGCTGGGCATGGGAATCGTGCTTGAAGACAAGCCGGGTGGTGTCACTGAATGGCGAAGGGCATAAGCGACATGGTGACCAAACCGGCTTCCTTGCCCTTGCTCGTCCCGCCTTACTGGGAAGACGCCAAGCGCGAACTCATGAAGCGCGACCGCATCATGAAAAAACTCATTCCGCGTTTTGGCGACTTGCAACTGGTGGGCCGCGGCGAGCCTTTCCTGACGCTGGCACGCTCCATTGTGGGTCAGCAAATTTCAGTCAAAGCAGCGCAAACGGTATGGGAAAGGCTGTGTCTTGCCTGCCCGAAGATGACGCCTTTGCACATGATCAAAACCGGCGAAGAAAATCTGAGCGCCTGCGGCTTATCCAAACGCAAAGTGGAATACCTGCTTGATCTGGCGCTGCATTTCCGTGAAGAGCGGGTGCATGCCACCGACTGGACGGCGATGGAAGACGAAGCGGTGATTGCCGAGCTGATTCAGATTCGTGGCATCGGCCGCTGGACCGCCGAAATGTTTTTGATTTTTAATTTGTTAAGACCGAACATTCTTCCGCTGGATGATCTGGGCCTGTTGCGCGGTATTAGCGTCAATTATTTTTCCGGCGAACCGGTTTCTCGCAGCGATGCGCGCGAGGTCGCGGCCAACTGGGAGCCCTGGCGCACGGTGGCAACCTGGTATATGTGGCGTAGTCTGGAGCCAGTGCCGGTAGAATACTGAGTTGAACAATGTTTGAGCGGTATCTTTTCGTTTTCAACCCTAAGGGCTTGAACAACACAAGCCATCAGGAGGCACTATGAGCAAAATTACTTTTCTCGGCTTTGAGCAAACCATTGCCGAGCTGGATGCAAAAATTGAAGAACTGCGCTTTGTTCAGGATGATTCCGCCGTCGATATCTCCGAAGAGATTGATCGCCTTTCACAAAAAAGCCAGCAGCTGACCAAAGATATTTACGCCAAGCTCACGCCATGGCAGGTTTCGCAAATTGCGCGTCATCCGCAGCGACCTTACACGATGGACTATGTGAATGAAATCTTTACCGATTTTCATGAGCTTCATGGTGACCGCAGCTACGCCGACGATTTGTCCATTGTTGGCGGTCTGGCCCGTTTCAACGGTCAGGCCTGCATGGTCATTGGTCATCAAAAAGGGCGCGACACCAAAGAACGTGCGCTGCGCAATTTCGGCATGCCCAAGCCTGAGGGTTATCGCAAGGCGATGCGACTGATGAAGGTCGCTGAAAAATTCAATTTACCGGTATTCACTTTCGTTGATACGCCAGGCGCTTTCCCCGGCATTGACGCTGAAGAGCGCGGGCAATCCGAAGCGATCGGACATAATCTTTATACGATGGCTGAACTGAAGGTGCCTCTGATTGCCACCATCATCGGCGAAGGCGGCTCCGGTGGTGCGCTGGCCATTGCCGTCGGCGACGCGGTGCTGATGCTGCAATATGCAACCTATTCGGTCATTTCGCCGGAAGGCTGCGCCTCGATTCTGTGGAAGACGGCAGAGCGTGCCTCCGATGCTGCCGAAGCCCTGGGCCTGACTGCACACCGATTGAAAGCAATCAACCTGATCGACAAAATTGTGAATGAGCCGCTGGGTGGCGCGCATCGCGATCCCAAGCAAATGGCGGTGCTGTTAAAGCGTGCATTGGCTGACACCCTGCGTCAGTTCCAGGGCGTGAAAACCAAAGACTTGCTGGCGTCGCGTCACGAGAAGCT
>CANGAW010000075.1 GCA_947451925.1 Burkholderiales bacterium
TCACCGTCTGGCCGGACGTACGCTACTTTGATTCGCCGACCATTCCATTAGCCGAATTGCAGCGCTTATTGCGCTCCAAGGCCGTGCTGCTGCCGGGCGTGAAAGTCACTTTCATTCAGGCCAAAAGCGGCGAGACCCAAGTCTGGCAATATGAACATGGCTTGCGCGGCTATCTGACCGAAACGCTGGCGCAAAACTCCGGCGCGGCCACTTTGATTCCGCTGTTCGAAGGCGAACAATATGCGCAGGCAGACGCCGACGGCTTTGCCGAAGGCGAAGGTGCCGCCTGGGTCGTGGCCTGGACCGAAGATGGCAATGTGGTGCGCGAGTCTTATGTGAATCTGATTCCAACGCCAGCTGGCGGCACCCATGAGGCTGGCTTGCGCGAAGGCTTGTTTGGCGCCGTTAAAAGTTTTGTGGAAATGCATTCGCTGCTACCAAAAGGCGTCAAGCTGCTGGCTGAAGATGTGTTTGCGCGCGTGTCCTTCGTGCTGTCAGCCAAAGTGCTGGACCCGCAATTTCAGGGACAGATCAAAGAAAAACTCAACTCGCGCGATGCGGTGCGGCTGGTGGCTGGCTACTCGCGCTCGGCGCTGGAGCTGTGGCTGAACCAGCATGTGGACTACGGCAAAAAGCTCGCCGAACTGGTCATCAAGCAAGCACAGACAAGGCTGCGTTCTGCGCAAAAAGTTGAAAAAAGAAAGTCGTCCGGTGTTGCGGTGTTGCCGGGCAAACTGACAGATTGCGAATCCACCGACATCACCCGCAATGAAATATTTCTGGTCGAGGGCGACTCGGCCGGCGGCTCAGCAAAGATGGGCCGCGACAAAGAATTTCAGGCCATCCTGCCGCTGCGCGGCAAGGTCTTGAATTCCTGGGAAACGGAACGCGACCGGCTGTTCGCCAACAATGAAATTCACGATATCGCCGTGGCCATTGGCGTGGACCCGCACGGTAAAAACGATGACGCAGATCTGTCAGGACTACGCTATGGACGCATCTGCATTTTGTCTGATGCGGACGTCGATGGCTCGCACATTCAGGTGCTGCTGCTGACCCTGTTCTTCCGTCACTTCCCCAAACTGATTGCGCATGGCCATATTCACATTGCCCGCCCACCCCTGTATCGGGTCGATGCGCCGGCACGCGGCAAAAAACCGGCACAGAAAATTTATGCGCTCGACGATGGCGAGCTGACCGCTATTGAAGACAAGCTCAGAAAAGACGGCGTCAAGCAAGGCGGCTGGAGCATTGCGCGCTTTAAAGGTCTGGGCGAAATGAATGCCGGGCAGTTATGGGAAACCACCATGAATCCGGACACGCGGCGACTGTTGCCGGTAGCGCTAGGCGCATTCGACCAGCAGGCATCCGAGGCTCGCTTCACCATGCTGATGGGCAAAGGCGAAGCCGCAGCACGACGCGGCTGGCTGGAAGAACATGGCAATGAAGTGGAAGCCGATATTTAAAAGACCTGACGGCGTCCCGGCGAAAGCGGGGACCCAGTGTTTTTTAATAACCGACATGAGCAAACCAATTAGCAATCCAAGATGACTGAACAAACCAATCTGTTTGAAACCGCCGCACCCGATAGTGGCGACGCCCTGACGCTGGCTGACTTCGCCGAACGTGCCTATCTCGACTATGCTATTTCGGTGGTCAAGGGCCGTGCGCTGCCGGACGTTTGCGACGGCCAAAAGCCAGTGCAACGGCGCATCCTGTATGCAATGGATCAGTTAAAGCTCGACGCCGCCGCCAAGCCGCGCAAATCGGCCGCCGTCGTCGGCGATGTGCTGGGCAAACTGCATCCGCATGGCGACCAGTCGGTATATGACGCGATGGTGCGCATGGCGCAGGATTTTTCACTGCGCTATCCACTCATCGACGGTCACGGCAATTTCGGCTCGCGTGACGGCGATGGCGCCGCTGCGATGCGCTACACCGAAGCACGCCTAACAC
The DNA here is from genome assembly GCA_947451925.1 of Burkholderiales bacterium. GTDB lineage: Bacteria > Pseudomonadota > Gammaproteobacteria > Burkholderiales > Burkholderiaceae_D > Pernthalerella. The sequence continues at coordinate 1,957 of CANGAW010000075.1, forward strand.
CAATCTCGCGGCTCTTGCTCGATGAAATAGAAATGGGCACGGTGAATTTTCAGCCCAACTATGACGGCTCAACCGAAGAGCCGCGCTTGCTGCCGGCAAGGCTGCCGTTTGTGCTGTTAAACGGTGCTTCCGGAATCGCCGTTGGTCTGGCAACCGAAATCCCGTCGCACAATCTGACTGAAGTGGCCGCAGCGGCAGTGGCACTGATTCGCAATCCTGCCTTGTCGCACGCCGAACTGATGCAGTTCATTCCGGGACCGGATTTTCCCGGTGGCGGGCAACTGATTACACCGGCTGCAACGGTGAGCGAAATTTATCAGAGCGGGCGCGGCAGTATCAAAGTGCGGGCACGCTGGAAAATCGAAGAGATGGCGCGCGGCCAGTGGCAGCTGGTGGTGACTGAACTGCCGCCAGGCACCTCGTCGCAAAAGGTGTTGGAAGAAATTGAAGAACTGACCAACCCGAAAATCAAACTCGGCAAAAAAAGCCTGTCGCCCGACCAGCTCGCCAGCAAACAAACCATGCTGGCAGTGCTGGACACAGTGCGCGATGAATCCGGCCGCGAAGCGCCGGTGCGGCTGGTGTTCGAGCCGAAATCAAAAAATCAGGATCAGGACGAATTCAGTAATTTACTGCTCGCACATACATCGCTGGAAAACAGCGTGGGCATGAATCTGGTCATGATCGGTGCGGACGGCAAGCCTTGCCAGAAAACCGTCGGCGACATTTTGCGCGAATGGATAGGCTTTCGGTTTGAAACCGTTACCCGCCGCACGCAGCACAGGCTGGGCAAAGTGGATGACCGCATTCATATCCTCGAAGGCCGCGAAGCGGTGCTGCTCAACATCGACAAAGTCATCAGCATCATTCGCGAATCGGACGAACCCAAGTCGGCATTGATGGCGGCGTTCAGCTTATCGGAGCGACAGGCTGACGATATTCTGGAAATTCGTCTGCGCCAGCTGGCCCGACTTGAATCCATCAAGGTACAGCAGGAACTGGCCGCACTGCGGTCTGAAAGAGCCGGTTTGCAAGAGTTGCTGGACCATCCGGCAGCAATGAAAAAATTGCTGATCAAGGAAATCGAAACCGACAGCAAGCAGTTCGGTGACGCCCGTCGCACGCTCATCAAGGAAGCCGGTCGCGCTGTGGCCGAACAAAAACTCATTGATGAGCCGGTAACGGTCGTCATCTCGCAACGCGGCTGGGTGCGCGCACGTGGTGGTCACGGCCATGATGCGCAGCAGTTCAGTTTCAAATCTGGTGATGCGCTGTATGCCACCTTTGAATGCCGTACTACGGACTATGTATGGGCGTTCGGCTCCAACGGCCGCGTCTATTCGGTGTCGGTGGCCTTGCTGCCCGGTGCGCGCGGTGACGGTGTACCGCTGACCTCATTAATGGAACTCGAAGACGGCACGCGGCTGTTGCATTATTTTGCCGGCACCGCTGATACCCCGCTGTTGATGGCGTCGACCGCAGGCTATGGTTTCGCTGCCAAAGCCGGCGACATGATCAGCCGCCAGAAAGGCGGCAAATCCTTCATGACACTGGACGCAGGCGACGAGCCCTTAATGCCACGTGTCATGGCTGCCAACGCCAGCGCGATTGCCTGCCTGTCCGAGAACGGCCGTCTGCTGGTGTTTGGCATTGATGAAATCAAGATGCAGCCCGGCGGGGGCCGTGGCGTGATTCTGATCGATCTGGAAGCGAAAGAAAAACTGATCGCCGCGCAGCCGATCAGCCAGAAAGGACTACGTGTTTTCGGCATCAGCAGTCGTGCCGCCAAACCGCAGGAAATCGCTTTGTCGGCAGCTGCGCTAGCGCTGCATATCGGCAAGCGGGCACGCAAAGGCAAGACACTGGCTTCACGCATGAAGCCGGTACAACTTGAAGCGGCGGGTTAAGCCGCGGTGCGATTATCTCTGCATAGACTGACCTGCAAACTGGTCTGCAAACTAAGCGTCATGCTGCTGGTGCTGGCATGCGCTGCCTGCAGCAGCAGCCATGCGCACTACGAAAACGCAGCGGCACCGCACACCGCGCAGGGCTTTCAAAATAACTATCTGGATCAGCCTATGGTTGGTTCGCTGTTGAAGTGGCAATGGGAACGCTTGCGCGACGGCTTGCCAAAAGCACCGGCCAATCATTACCAGTTTCCGCTGGCGCAGCCAGACCTGGCCTGGCTGAAAAACAATCATGAAAAAACCAGCGCCACCTGGATTGGTCACGCAACGGTTCTGGTGCAGCTGGGCGGCGTCAACATTCTGACCGACCCGATTTTTTCCGAACGTGCGGCGCCCGTACAGTGGGCCGGCCCAAAACGTAAAGTGCCGCCGGCGATTGCACTCGATCAGTTGCCGCATATTGATCTGGTACTGATCTCGCATAATCACTACGACCATCTGGACCGCAACTCGGTATTGGCACTCAATGCGCAACCCGGCGGCGCACCTTTGTTTCTGGTGCCATTGGGCTTGCAACAATGGATGAATGAACAAGGCATACGCAATGTGCAGGAACTCGACTGGTGGCAAAGCCTGGCTTTCCACGGACTGGATCTGCATTTCCTGCCTGTGCAGCATTGGTCGGCGCGCGGCATTCATGATCGTTTCGACACCTTGTGGGGCGGCTGGCGGGTAGCGACTAACGCACAAAACAAAAAACCTTTCTCTTTCTTTTTTGCCGGCGACACTGGCTACTCGAAAGATTTTGCCGATATTTACCAACGCTTCGGCCAGGTCGATCTGGCTCTGCTGCCGATCGGCGCCTATGAGCCGCGCTGGTTCATGAAACCCCAGCATGTCAATCCCGATGAGGCAGTGCGCATTCATCAGGATTTGCATGCCCGACAATCTCTGGGCATTCATTGGGGCACCTTCGAACTCAGTGACGAAGCACTGGACGAGCCACCGCGCGCGCTGGAAAAAGCAGTCAACGCAGCCGGTTTGCATGCAAACGCATTCATCGTCCTCATGCATGGCGGCATGCTGCATTTTTAATGCGCCTCGCTTAATCAAATTTCAAGAATTTCAAATTGTTCGCGTAGTTGTCTGTTTGCGTATTGAAGAGTGGAAATTCGCTCCCTAGAATGGGTCATCTTGTCCATCGCAAAGACACCATGCCACTTTTTTCACCCGCATTTTTTGTTGCTGCATTTTTTAGTCTGCTCTGCACCAGCCTCACATTGCCAGCCCATGCCATTGCACTAGATGCGTCTGTCAATGAACAAGTCATCATGCTGCCCGTGACCGTACATGGGCAGCGACTGGAATTTGAAACCACGATTTATAAACCACCGGGTAACGGGCCCTTCCCTTTACTGCTGATGAATCACGGCAAAGAACGCGGTAATCCGACTTTGCAAAAGCGTGACCGCTTCCTTGCCATGAGCCGTGAATTCGTCAAGCGCGGTTATGCAGTGGCTGTGCCGATGCGCAAAGGGTTTTCAAACTCGACCGGTGCTTACGGCGACCTTGGCTGCAACATGACTGGCAATGGACAATTGCAGGCCGACGACGTGCAGGCGACACTCACCGCGCTGGAACAGCAGAGTTGGGTTGATGCAGACCACATCATCGTCGCCGGTCAGTCTTATGGCGGCCTGGCCACGATGGCTTTGGGTACGCGCCATATTTCGGGCGTGCGCGGCTTGCTTAATTTTGCCGGCGGCTTGCGCATAGACGGCGGCGACTGCAACTGGCGCGATGCTTTAGTGACGGCCTTCGCCGATTATGCCGGCAAGACAGCCTTACCCAGTCTGTGGTTTTACGGCGCCAACGACAGTTACTTTAATCCGGTGCTGGCAAGCCGCCTGATACAGGCTTATCAGGGCGCAGGCGGTCGGGCACAATTAGTCGCCTTCAGCAATTTCAAATCGGATGCGCACGGCATGATTGGCAGCCGCGACGGGGTTGCTGTCTGGTGGCCTGATACGGAACGGTTTTTGCAAAGCATAGGCATGCCAACAGCAGAAACCGTGACTCTGCCTGCTGCACCAAAATTACTGACCACGCATTTTGCAGCGATCAGCAACATCGCTGCCGTTCCGTATTTAAGCGACAGCGGCCGAGAAGCGTATCGCAGCTTTCTGGGCCGTTCCACACCGCGTGCGTTTGCCTTGTCCAGCACGGGCGAGTGGAGTTGGGCAGAAGAAGGTGACGACCCGGTTGACCGGGTATTGGCGGCATGCCAGAAGTCGAGCCGCTCAGCCTGTCGCGTGTATGCGGTCGACTCCGATGTGGTCTGGAGCGAAGAGCGTGACGCATTAACGCCAGCGCAGGCCAGCGGCAAATAAAATCAATACACCTTAGCTACCGCCAGACCGGCTAAACGTTCGCGTAATGCATTCACATTTTTGAAGTCATGACCGAGCAGCACCCGCACATTACTGCCACTCTGACGTTGATTGCGCTGCAACTCGGCACCACCAGCAATCGTCTCAGCCAGCTGGCGCGCAGCAGGCAAATGCTCATCATCATATTCAATCCGCGTCACCTTCAAATCAAAGGAAGGATGATTAACGACACTCACCACACGCCAGCCTTGCTCGGGAATCAGACCGCGAACGGCGCGTGCCAGGCCGGTGACGCCATTACCGTTAACCAGTGTGACGCGGATTGCTGCTGCCGGTTTGACTGGCGCCGCTGGCACTGGTTTGCCGGGCTGCGCTGACTCGACTACCGCAACAGGTGCCTGCAACGATGCGGCTATCGTGTTGACGGGATAAGTCAGCGTATACACATTCGGCGTGACTGCCCTGATCTCGATACCGCCCTCTTCTGCGGCTGCCGCAACGGCAGACAGGCGCGCCTGATCCAGCGCCGCCTGCGCCTGTTGGATTGCGCCCATCACCACGGTCAGCTTGTTCTGGGTCGCTTCATTTTCCGGATCCAGACTCAGCGCATGTTCTAAGGCCAGCTGCGCCTGTGCATACTGGCCCTTGAGGTAATAGGCGTGACCCAGATTGGCAAACACATGAGCAGCATTGGGCTGGCTCTCGGACAAGGCAGTCAGCAACGTGACCGCACGGTCAAGGTCGCCGCGACTGGCATTGAGGACTGCAATCGCATTGCGCGTTTCCAGATGATTGGGGTCCTGCGCCAATGCCTTGGCATACGACTGTTCGGCCTCATTGAACTGATGCTGCAGGTGCAATTCGCGACCGCGCCGATACAAGGACTCGGCTGTATCAATCGCTTTTTGCAAACTCGCAGAAGTTTGTGTACTTGTGCCGTGCATCGCATTGCTGGCACAACCCAGCAACATACCGCTGCCGCACAAGGCCATCAACAAGCTCGAAACATTTTTCATAGCAGGCTCCGTTAAGTTCGGTGGTTCAGGGCTGACCAGTCATCGCTGGCAACAACACGCGATAAACCTGAATCAGCGCCGGTCCAAGCAAGACCAGTAGCAGGGTTGGAAAGACAAAGAAAATCAGGGGGAACAACAATTTGATGGCAATTTTTGCCGCGGCTTCTTCGGCCACCTGTCGCCGTTTGCTGCGTAAATTTTCCGAGTGAACGCGTAGCGAATCGCCCATGCTGGTGCCAAAGCGATCCGCCTGAATCAGCATCGCAACCAGCATATCGATATCTTCAACACCGGTGCGCAGGGCCAGATGGCGCAAAGCCTGTTCTTTGGAAAAGCCGGTGCGTAATTCCATCAGGACCAGCTGCAATTCCTGCGCCAGAGTTTCACTCTTCAAATGAATCTCGCCCGCCACTTTGGCCAGCGCCTGATCCAGACCCAGACCGGCTTCAATACAAATTGTCAGCAGATCCAGCGCATCAGGAAAACTTTCGAAAATTTCCCGTTGCCGCCGCTCGACGACGTGGTTCAAGAGCATATTGGGCAAGTAATAACCAATTGCCGACGATAGTGTTAAAGCCAGCAATATTGCACTGCTACCCGCCAACAGCAAGCGGTCACCGACAACCAGCATGACCACCAGCGGCAAGATCAAAGCCAGCACCGTCTTGGCGGAAAAAAACAAAGCTGGCGCCGACGTATTGCGCCACCCGGCATTAATGAAACGCAGACGCATTGGTGAATTGTCCCAGCCGTCAGTGGGCAGCGAGAGTTTCACAAACGGCTGCGCCACCTTGGCAATACGGGTCACCCAAGGATTGGTTTGCTGCTCAAGTCCGCTTGCCTCGGTTTCCTGCAGGTTGGCGACCCGGCGCCGGAAACGATCGGGCACCATCATCCAGCTTGCCAATGCCGCTACGCTGGCAAAGACCAAAAATACAATCGCAAGAAAAATCAATGACTGGCTATTCATTACGCGCTCCACTCCCGTGCAGGTTTCGCATCATCACAAACGAATACGAATAATTTTTCGCATCCATAATCCACCGAGTGCCATCATGGCGCCGGCCGTCATCAACAATTGAAAACCCGTCTTATCGGAGACTAGCTTGCCGATATATTGCGGATTGACCAGCCACATCATCAAGGCCACGCCCACTGGCAACAGACACAGTACCCAGGCTGACATTCTTCCTTCAGCCGACAGGGTGCGAATCTGACCCATCAGTTTCAATCTGTCCCTGATCAGCGCGCTGATGCTGATCATCAGCTCAGCCAGATTGCCGCCCGTTTCGCGCTGGATCAACACGGCCACCACCAGATAGCGCATATCTGTCAGCGGCACCCTTATCGCCAGCCGCGGCAGGGCGTCGGCAATGGCCACGCCATAATTGATTTCGTCAGCCACGATGCGAAACTCACTGGCAATCGGGTCCGGCAATTCTTCCGCCACCATTTGCAAAGTGGAAGGAAACGCATGGCCGGCGCGCAGACTGCGCGCAATCAGATCGGTGGCCTCCGGCAGCTGACGCTCAAGCTTGCTCAGTCGTGAAGCGCGCTTGCGCAGGATGCTCACTATCGGCAAGGAACTGCAAGCCACTGCAATGGTCAGCGCCAGTAACAAATAGACGTCGAAAAACCAGGACAACAACAGAGCACCCAGAAAAAACAGAGCGGTATAAGTCATCATGACTGCTACCGACCATTTGCTGCCGGACTGCTGCAGCGTGATATCAAGCTTGTCGAGGCCGGGAATACGGCGCAATAATTGTTCTGCCTGCGCGGACTCTGCCAGCCGGCGGTCTTTCAGCAGTGAGGTGCGCTCCTTACTCTGCTTATCCCCTTCGATCATGTTGCTGAGACGACGACTGGCACGTTTGGCCGCCGCACTTTGCGTGGAAAACCACCATTGCCAGGCAGCCTCGATGACGAGTGCGACGGCGACAAAGATCAGTACGGAAAACGCATAGAACAGAAAGTCCATGGTCTTATCTCTTTCTTTTATTCGTAGGTTTTTGCCGAGTCATAAATCAACTTTTGTACCGACACGCCAAATTCACTCAGGCGCTGATCAAACTGCGGACAAATACCTGTTGCTGCAAAATGCCCCTGCACCACACCGTCCGCACCAACGCCGGTTCGACGGAAGGTGAAAATTTCTTGCATGGTGATGGTGTCGCCTTCCATGCCGGTGATCTCCTGCAAACTGACGATACGGCGCCGGCCATCAGAAAGACGGGTAATCTGAATCACCACCGTAATGGCGGAGGCGATTTGCTCGCGGATTGCCCGTGTAGTCAGATTGGCACCTGCCATGCCGACCATATTTTCCAGTCGCGCTAATGCATCACGAGGGGTATTGGCATGCACCGTCGCCAGCGAACCCTCGTGACCGGTGTTCATCGCCTGCAGCATGTCCAATGCCTCACCACCGCGCACTTCGCCGAGAATGATGCGATCCGGCCGCATCCGCAGTGCATTGCGCACCAGTGCGCGTTGCGGCACTTCGCCTTTGCCTTCAATGTTGGGCGGACGGGTTTCAAGCCGCACCACATGCGGCTGCTGCAATTGCAGCTCGGCCGCATCTTCGATGGTGATGATGCGTTCTGCATGCGGAATAAAACCCGACATCACATTAAGCAACGTGGTTTTTCCGCTGCCGGTACCGCCGGAGATCAGGATATTGATCTTGGCTTTTGCCAGCGAATCGAGCAATTGCGCCATCGGTGGTGTCAGGCTTTTGAATTTGAGCAGGTCTTCCATCGTCAATGGCTTGACCGAAAAACGTCGTATCGACAGGATAGGCCCGTCCAGCGCCAGCGGCGCAATGATGGCATTGACCCGCGAGCCGTCTGGCAGACGCGCATCAACCATAGGGCTCGATTCGTCGACCCGGCGACCAACGCGCGAGACGATTTTTTCAATAATTTTCAGTAGATGAGCGTTGTCAAAAAAACTGATCGACGTCAGCTCAAGTTTGCCATGTCGTTCGACATAGACCTGACTGTAAGTGTTGACCAGAATGTCCGAGATACTGGGATCGTTAAGCAAGGGTTCAAGCGGCCCGTAGCCCAGCATTTCGTACTGCATGTCCAGCACCAGGCGCCGACGCTCTGCCTGATTGACCACCATTTTTTCATCATCCAGAATCCGTTCGATCAGCACAGTCAGCTCGCGCTTGAACTGGTCAGGATTGATCTGTTGCAGTCGTTCGAGATCAATTCGCTCGAAGATGATGCGATGCAGATTTTTACGTAAATTCTGATAAGCCTCGGTGGCAAATTCGTCCTCTGCCGCGGGCGCTGGAGGAGCGGCCGAAACCAGCGAAAGTTTTTCTCTGAGATTCATAGGGCGATCCTGATCGGTAGAGGTTTTGTCCATGATTAGTTGGGATTATTGCGATCAAATAAACGACGAATCATGCCGCGATGAACAGGCACGGAGGTATGCGCCAGTTCATTGACAATATCGACCAGGGATTTTGAAATGGTGCTGCTGCGTGCCAGCTGCAACACAGGCACACCTTGATTGATTGATTCATTTACTACGTCAAAATTATTCGGCACAAAGTGCGCGATGCGCTGATCCAGCGAGCGCTCCATATCGGCCACGCTGACCCCGGCGTTGTTTTCATGACGGTTCAAAATCAGTTGAATTTTTTCCTTGCGATAGCCCAGACCGGCAAACAAGTCGAGCAACCTTCTGCCGTCACGCAGATAAGGCAGGGATTGTTGCAAAATCGGA
>CANGAW010000076.1 GCA_947451925.1 Burkholderiales bacterium
ACTTCCTTCGCAACCCCATTCGATGCCGCCAAAGTGGGCTGAACTGGGTGGCAGACTCAGATAACCCTCCTCAGGCCGGGAATTCGCATCAACTCGCGGAACGCCAATGACGACGCGCTGCGAACCGTCAGCATTCAAAACGATCAAGCGTTTGCTTCTAGGATCATTATTTTCGTAATGCACTAGCCCAGATTGATCCGGCAGGAGACGAACAAAATATGGCGTTTGATGCAGTTCACCGTGACAAATCCATTGCCTAGCTATTACTCGCTGTGCATTTGTCACGCTTTTGAAACGGTCAATTTCATTCCCTGACAAATGTGCTGAGGCAATAGTTCCGTTATCCCACACATCTTCTAAATTTTTAATTAACTCCATATGGCACCTTACTGCAGCACTTTTGGCTGGGATGTCGGTTTCAAAAAAAAATTCCTATCTGCACCCTTAATAGATTCATCAAATTGCACCTGCGTGCCACCACCACGTAGCAATCCTCCCGTCGTATCCGTCTGCTTGCCAACAAATCCGATACTCGAATTTACGGGACGAGTGATCTCCATTTCAATTACGTAAAACGGTCCGTCTGAGGCAGGTTTGAATTGACTAGTAATTGCTGCTCGTTGTCGCATATCTCCGGCTACCGAGCCAATGTTATCAAATGTCGCCCAACCGCCCGGGGTGATTGGATCTCCTTTTTTAATTGCATCTGCCGTCTTGGCATCAATGATCATATTGACCTTCGTGCCAGGCTGAAGTGTCGTTTCAATTACCGGCGTTCCTAATGCCCATGGCGCTTCCCAGCCGCGCGCTTTCATCGCCGCATTCATCTCCTCGGCAGAGCGTACCGCTTTGACTGCGGACGCTGTACCAAGCACACCCAGACTTACCGGCCCCAATGCATCGCCTGCCGTAATTTCACCACCCGCAATTGCAATCTGATTGCACGCCACCGGATTAATCAAACACCAGCTTAAGGCTGGTGGAAGCGTAACTGCTACAGCAGCTCCGGCTGCCCCAACGGTAGCATTTGCAACCGTACTTCTTGTGTTTGCATCCTTGCTTGCACTCGTCTGAATTTGCTTGGATGTTGGCTGAGTGAGTCCGTTCTTTCCATAGAACGCCAATGCATTCGGATCAGATACCACTTGCGCAGCATACATTTCCGGATTGCCTTTTTGTTGCGGTGTCGCATAGAACATGTAACCAGGTCCGCATGTCGGACAGTTCGGATCTGCGGCGAGCATGCCTTTTGCCTGCCCGAGAAACGCGCGCGCCTGTGCGTCATCCGAGCCTTCGACACCAAACTGTACTTGCCGAAACGCCTGCTGCCCGAGCCGCTTTTCGGCCTCTTGGTCGCTGATGCCATGCTGCTGCGCGAATCGCTTGGCATTGTTGCTGATCCACGTTCTTTCATCCGGATGCAACTGCCGATTATTCGCATCCACATTGAAGCCCGCCGCCGCACCCTGCGCACTGCCACCACCCGCAACAGCGCCTACGGCCGTAGCAGTCGTCAGCATCAATGCCTGCGCCGCACTATTGGCGATCATAGGATTCACACCAGCTTCTGTCAGTTTGCTGACGATGCTGCTCTGCAGATAATTGAGCAACAGGAGGGAAGCTATCAATATTACCTAGATTTACTATGCTTCAATTGCATCCGTAAATTCTGCAGCATCACCCTATATTCTCAAACAGTTTAGAAAATTTTCTATCTTTAAAAAATTTTATCCCGATTCTTATTAAAAATTTCAATAGCTAATGCAATGTCCACCCTGACCCATACAAATCATTCCAAGCTTTTTTTGCACTTTCGAAAATTTCATCCTCATTAAGATAATTGGGAATAAACTCTCTCTCATCCGCAAATGGTGAGTAATAAACAACCTTATTAAAAAGTACTTCCAGTACCAACTTTTCTTTTTCAGATAGATTTTTTTTATTTAATTTTAAATTGTAGAGCTGTTCAAATTTCTCGCAAAAATAGCAAATATCCACTTCTTTTTTCAGCACTAATCGAATTAAATTTTTAAGATTATTTCCATCATTTAAATCAATCATTCTGAACTCCTAAAAAGAACATGTCGAATCTGGCCGCTTGGTTCATGAACAAGAACTTCTAATGTGCCAGATGAATTGTTAAAGTGTGCGGGAGAGTTATACATAAATTGCCCATCTACGCCACGCGGATCAGCAATCCGAGTTCCAACGCTTATCGTATCTATTATCGATTGGCTCGGAATAAAACTTCGTGGACCATCAAGCTGGCGCGCCACTTATAAAACGTGGCATTGCTGATCCCATGCTCCCGGCACAGATCCAGAACCGGCGTGCCGGCTTCGGCTTGCTTCAAGACCGCCATGATCTGGCTGTCTGTAAAACGTGATTTCTTCATTGCAGAACCTCCTCATTGCATTACGAGAAAATTCTACCTTTGAAGACTGTTCTTTTGTGGGGGGATTACCCTTCTATCTCCCCTCCTGCAATAACAACTCGATTGTAGGAAACCAGATTACATTGGAATAACTTACGAAATACGGTACTGCGCACTTTCTTATAAGTAGAGGACCGGCTGAAGTAACCCGATTTTTACTTTTATCCTCTCCTATTAAGCTTTTGTTTTTATTGGTGATAATCTTCAAATTCCCAAAATGCAAAGCATGCAATTTCTCTAGCAACATCTGCCCATTTTTCTCCGGTACAGTTTTCAACAAGTCGTTTAATTTCATTCTTGATGACTCTCAAGTTGTACAGATCGATAATCAACATATTCTGACCTAATGGGACTTTTTCATACCCACACTTATTTTTTAGCCATTTGGGAGAGCACACGAATAATCGAAAGTCATCCGCACTAGTTCCTCCCTCAGGTCCAGCCTTGAATTCAATCCATATGCCAAAAAATTCCGAATCATCTGGAAAGTATTGTTCCAATTTGATGTCGGCACTATCGACCCACATTGATTTTAAAATTGCTCTCATCGCGTTACATTTAGATGACCGTTGCTGATCACTACTCCAGTTTCTGTCCGTTGCACAAAATTTGCCTGCACGCCTGTCGTTGAATATGAAGAAGCTTTTGGCATAGGAGGCCTGTAAATTCTTGTTCCGTCCGCGCTTATCAGACAACCAGGACATGAAATTTGGTCACCTATCAAACGCGAGCCATCTCCTACCCAAATCTGTCCCAATCGGTTTGCCTCTGTCGCAGTACCGTTTCCGACTGAAAAATTCATGTTACCGGTACCATCACCCCTTATTGCAATCGCTAACCTTGAATCATAGGCAGCAATATTTGCTAGGTTTTGACTTGCCAATTGGGCCTTCAATACTGTGATGGTTGCCGCATTGGCTGTACCCTCAGAAGTTACGAGAACTTTAGGCTGAAATCCACTCATCGCGGATATCTCGGCCCCAACTGCAGCGAACGCCACATCTCTAGCATAATCGCGCGACGTCACGCCCGCAATCACGTGCTCTGTCGCTCGGGTCGTGTTGCCTTGTGAAGCGTATATTCCTGCCGAAGCAAAATCCAGCGCATATTGCGGCGACATCTGCATCATCGCCTGCATGCCCGGCGACCCATTGCGGTACATCGCAAAATCCAGCGGCTCCATGATCATCATGGGCTGATTACTATTGCGATCAACGAGCGTGTAACTCACCACGTTACCATTGGCATCGAAGTTTGAAACAACTTTACTTGCCGGAATTTTCGAATCATCCTCCGGCATACCAGAACGGATACCAGCTATGCGATTGATGGTCTGACACTCAGTAGTGCTGCTGCCACGACAGCCGTCTTTTAAACGCTCGTACGTGGCGATATGCAGCATTCGATTATTCGCATCCACATTCAAGCCCGCCGCCGCACCCTGCACACTGCCACCACCCGCAACAGTGCCCACAGCCGTTGCAGTCGTCAGCGTCAATGCCTGCGCCGCCCCTTTAGCGATCATAGGATTCACACCAGCCTCAGTCAGTTTGCTGACGATGCTGTTTTGCAGATTATTGAGCATCGGTGCAGCCGCTGCCACCGTTCCCGCACCCGCCGCTCCGGCAACACCCCCTCCCATTCCACCGATAGCAGCGTGCATCGCTACCCGATAGCTGCCCCCGTCATCCCAACGCTTGGCATCTTCAAGCAGTGCCATGCGTTTGGATGCATCCGGTTCATTTCTGGCCTGCACGAGCAGAGCATCGGCCTGCCTTTGCGCAAAGTCGGCTACGGCTTTGGGCGCAAGCTGACCAAAGGTTTGCGTGATCTGCACTTGCGCATCGATGTTCTTTTGTACGGACACGGCATCAAAGATTTTGGCGATGCCGGCTTCTTTGTCGCCGGTGCGCAGCGACCTGTTGCCGGCAATGCCACTGATGCCTGCAGTGGTGGTGCTGGCCGCACTGTCGCCGTCGCGGCCTAAGCCGACGCTGGAACCCGCTGGTGCCAGCTTGCCCGATGGATTTATGCCAGTGCCGATATTGATGCTCTGCGCACTGGCTGTGTAGTGGGCGCGGTTATCAATCTCGGCGATGCTTAGCGCGCCGCCGGAGGCAAAGTGGTTGCGGTTTTGTTCTACCGCTTCTGTGGTGCTGGTAATCACCCCACCATGCAATTTGGTATTGCCGGCAACGTCGACCGTAAAGCCACCGTTGCCGCTCTTGATGCCGGACTGTTCGGTAACGCTGGCGTAGTCGCTGTCGATCTTGCTGCTGGCAAGCTGGACATTGCCTGTGGCACTCTGGCCAATCATCACGCTGGCGCTGTTATTTTTTTGGCGGCTGTCGTAGGTGCTGGTGTCTTGCAGGCTGCGAATAAGAAGCTCGCCTCCTACGCTGCTGGTGACTTGCTCAGCCTTTACAACGGCACCTTGCAGCGTGGTGTCGCTGCCGGAGCGCAGGGTGACCTGGCTGGCGTTGATCTGGGCGTTACTCCAGCTGACGTCATTGCCGTCTGCATGGCCGCGGCCGGCGCTGCCAGCGGCAGTAATACCGACACCTCCGTTGCTGCTGAGCGCTACGCCCACGCTGGCGCTTTTGCTGTTGTTGGTGCTGTTCTGCTCTTGGGTGTTTTGCGCGGCTTGTAGTACCAGCTTGTTGTCGGCTTGCAGCAGCACCTTGTTGCCCGCCTTAATAGTCGCGCCCTGAATCGTCAGGTCACTGTGCGCGCCGGCACCGCTGGCAACCAGGTGAACGTCTGCACCAGCGGCTACCGTTGCGTTGGCAGCCGTGCTGCTGTGCTGCACCGTCTGGCTGTTGCTGCTGCTGGTGCCAAGGCTGACGCTGACAGTAAAGCCACCAAGCTTGTCGGCTGTGGTGGCGTCACGGGTGATGGCTTTGCCGCTGTCGTCGGTGCCGGTTTGTATCTGGTTGGGCTTGTCATTGATGGTGCTACCCTGACCGGCCTGCACCGATTCAAACGCATTCGCACCGGCCATTGCGGTATTGGCTGCGGCCAGTGTGCGCATGCGGCTGTCTTGGGTATTACTGGCGGCGTGCGTCATTTGTTCGGCGGTTTGTACCGCCGTGATCACCGGGTTGGAAACCGCAACGGTCAAGCCGCTTTGTTTGAAGTGGGTGGCACTGGTGGCGTCAAGCGTATTGCGGGCTTCGCCGATAGTCAGGCTTTGGGCACCAATGTCGATGCTGCCTTGCGGGGTCAGCACGTCGCTGCCGGTTTGCCGGTAATCCTTGCCCGCCACAATCTGCACATTGCCATTGGTGCTGCCTACTGTAGAGGCCGAGGCTGCTGTGCTGGTGGATTGGATTTCGCCCGTTTGGCGACGGGTGCCAATACTGAAACCCATGCCGCCGGAGCCCATCAGGCCGGACGTTTTTTCTGCATGAAGATGGCTTTCCTTACTGGTGTTGGTCGCCGCTTCAATACTGACATTGCGCCCGGCCACAAGGCTGGTGCCGGCGGTGCTAACCGCATTGCTGCCTTGAAGGCGGATGTCTTGCCCGGCCTGCAGCGTAAGGGTGTGGGCTGACAAGGTGCTGGCTGCTTGCGTGGTTTGCTCTACCGTGTCGCGCGTGGTCGTGGTGGTGCTGGAAAACCAGCCGCTGCTGGTTTGTCTATGGGCTTCATCCACGCTAATGCTTGATTGCGCCGTGCCCAGCGTAATGTCTTTTGCAGCAATAACGGTCAGCGCACCTTGTTCACTACTGATGCTGGCGCCTTTTGTGGTGACGTTATTCCCAGCTTGCAGTTGCACATTGCCCTGGGTCTGGATGGTGCTGCCAACTTCGGTCTGGCTGGCATCATGTCGGTAGTTGTGTGCGTCCCAGACCAGAGAGTGACTGCTGCGCTCGGTAACAGTGTCCACGTTCAGATTGTGGCCGGCGGCCAGTACTGTCGTGCCGGGCTGCGTTGTTGCCGTGTTATTGATGACGCCGCCATGCAATGCCAAGTCGCGTCCAGCTGCGGCAATCAGGGTGCCATCACTGCCACTGACATACAGACCAGCCACCCGGTCAATGTTCGTGCGATTGCCCTGTGCATTGGTTTGGGTGCTGACTGTTGTGCTCACGTTCAGGTCGCGCCCTGCGGTAGCAGTCAGGCTATGTGTAGCGGCAAGGCTGCCGCCCAGATTGTCGATGTCGGTGCGGGCAGCTATACCGAGGTCGGTGCCGCTTATGCGGCCACCAAGGTTGCGCACATTGTCCGCAGTGAGCGCAACAATTTGCCGGCCGGCGATGCTGCCGCTGTTGATCAGGTCACCACTGACATTGAGTTGTACATCATGCCCGGCAATGAGTGCGCCGGACGCTTGCAAATCGCCTTCTTTGACGCGGACATAAAGTTGCGGCACCAGCACTTTGCTGGTCTGGCCATTGGGCAGTGTGACTTCTTTTTCGACTAACCAGATGATGTCGCTGGTCAGTGTCGCCATTTGTTCGGCACTCAGTGCAATGCCGGGACGCAGTGCCTGAGCCTGAGCAAAGGTCGCCGCATGGTTCATCAAGTCTTGATACTGCGTCTCGTCACTGGCATAGCCATCAAGGAAGCGACGGCCGGTGAGCTGGGCAACTTGTTCGCGCACGAGCTTTTGTTCATAGAAGCCGTCGCCCAAACGCTTTTGCGTCATTGCCGGGTCCAGTGTCAGTTGTTGTAGCAAATAATCTGAGCTGATCCACTGGCGATAACTGGCAAAGGCGGGATCGGTTTCGATCAGATAGTGCGCGTTCGACTCGGGGGCGGGATGAAACAGACTGCTGGCACTGAGTACCGTGTTGATGCCGCCGCTAAGAATGACGGTATGGGGGTCACCTTGCAGTGCAAGCACTTGTTTGACCAGACTGGTGTTGGCGTTGTTGTCGACGTTGGCGCGAGGGCTGATTGGTGTGCTGCTACCCGCTGATGCGGTATGGGCGGCGTACTGGTTGGTCTGCAGTGAAATGGTTTGAATGACAGGCACGGATGTGTGGATCGTGACGGATTCACCATTGGCATCCCGGCCATCTTGGTGATCCCGCTTGGTTTCCTTAACCGTACCGTTCTCGGTGATGATGCGTTGGCCAGTGGCTTCGATATTATTGAGTTTGCCGATCTGTCCCGTGATGGCGCCACCGGCAATGATGTGGCTGTTGTCGTTCTGCAGAGTGTCGGCGTGAATGTTCATTGCACCGCCAGCACGGATCTGTCCGGGGTCAGTTTGCAGCACGGTGGTTTCGGTGGTGTTGCGATGGTAGGCGTAAAAATTCCAGATTTCGTAATTGCCTTCTGGCGTATGCAGATGATCCGATTCGTCGTTGAAGGTATAGACACCCGGCGTGCCTTTCAGGTAGTGCTTTGAAGCGCCAGCTCCCGCATATTCCTCAATCAAATCACTCTCGGTTGACACCACCGCAGTGCGCAGGTGCGCGTTAGTGTTGCGGATTTCTGCTGCCGCCAGATCAAGCGAGCCCAGCGCTTCAATGGTGGCGCTGTTGTTGTTGAAGCTTGTTGCACTACCCGTCGCATGCAGGTTAGCGTCTAAGGTGCCGCCAATGGCCATGTCACCGGCACTGAATATCAGCGCGTGTTCGTCATTGGTCATATTGGTCGCGCCAATATCGAGCCGGTTGCGCGCTGCAATCACGGGTGCCTGGCCGCTCTCGGCGGCGTTGAGCAGTATGTTGGCGTTAATGGCGATATGGTCGCCATAGAGGCGGCCAGTGCCCAGATTTTTAACCGTATAGGAATCGATGCGGGTGGTGTCGCCATCGATTAAGCCGCGGTTAATTAGGGCGTGCGGCGCAGTGGCTGCCAGCCAGACCTGCCCCCCTTGAATTTCGCCATCCATTTCATTGTTGAGTTTGGCTGCGCGCAGATGCAGGCCGCCACCGGCACTCATGCTGGCATGGTTGATCAGCGTACCCAAGGTTTCCAGCGTGGCGCTGCCAGCGGCATGCAATGTGCCGGTGTGGGTGTAGTCATCAATGAGCCTGATGTGAAGGTCACCACCACTGAGCAATGCGCCATCGCCACCCATACTTGCACTGTCTATCGTGAGCTGTTTGCCGGCATAAAAACGGCCGCTGCTGTTGGTAATGGCCAGTGTTTTAATCGCTGCATCACGGTCCTTCACGGTCAGCGTATTGGTGGCCGCAATCAGGCCACGGCTATTGTCCAGGCTAGCGTTTAGTGTCAGCTTGAAGTCGCCAGCACCAGACTGAAAGAGTTCACCGTCGCGATTGGACAAGTTTTGTGCGGACAAATCCAGACTGCCCGCCAGCACCACGGCCGCATCGGTGCGCAAGGTTTTAGTGGTGCGGGCTTGCAGTACATCTTGCACCAGCAGTGTCGCGCTACTGGCATCAATGTCGCCCTCGGCATCCAGTGTCAGGCTGCGGGCAGCGATCTGACTGGCAGACACATCAAGCGTCTTTGCCGACAGACTTTGCTGGCCGCTACTCTGCGCTAAGCCATGCAAGCTCATGCTTTGGGTGGCGTTGATAGAAAGTGCTGCGTCGCCACCGAGGCTGCCGTCGGGTGTCATACCGGCTGCCAGCATGGCCTGTGGCGCGATGCTGATGCGGCTGTTGCTGCCAGTGGCTGACAAGCTCGCAGGGCCTTGGGCAGCGAGGATGCCGCTGTGTTCAATGTCGCCACGGGTCGACAAGCTCAGTCCGGCTTGCGCATAGACGTTGCCACTGTTGCGGATGCCGTCCTGAGCTTGCAATTGAATCGCGCCGCTGCTGCTGATCTGACCGGCGTTATGCAGCCAGCCTTCGGTGGTGATGACAACCTCGCCGGCTGCCGCGCCAATCTGGCCGGCATTGCGCACCCCCACCCCGGCCTCGGTGCCAACCAGCCAGATCTTGCCGGCATACAGGCCACCGAGCTGGGCAACGTCGATGGCAAAAGCCGTGGGCACATCGGTGCTTATATTCTCGCCTGCAATCGGGCGAATCAGCGAACCGCTGGCATCGACTTCATTGGCGCCCGCAGTGAGCATCAATTGACGGGCCCAGAGTCCGGCATTGATTTGCATGGAACGCGCAATTAAAGCCGTATAGTCGGTGCTGCTGGCATCCATGCCGGCGCCGTTGATGCTGATGCTGCCGCTCTGCACGCGATAGCTTTCCAGATTGCCTTCTTTCATGACAGGCATGCCAGTGGAAAGCGTAGCGCGGCTGGCATTGATAAAGCCGCAGCCGTCGCAACGGATACCGGCGGGATTGGCCACCACAACGTCTGCGCGGCTACCGGCGACTTCAATAAAGCCCTGCAAAGTACTGGCTTTGACAGCGTTGACTTCGTTGAGTATGACTTTGGCCGCTTCCCCACCTAGCCACGGGTTGGCAGCGACCCAGCCGCCGAGCTGGGTTTGCACCGCACTACGGGCGTTGTTCAGGATCACGCCTTGTGTGGGCACATCAAACTGGCTGTAAGTGTTGCGCGAAACACCGGCAGCACTCGGCGTTTGTACGTTGACCAGCAGGGTTTGGTTTGGCGCCTGCATCACCGTGGCTTGCTGGTTGCCGGGGGCGGCTTTGTCGGCCACGACCTGCGCACTAACACAGCCACTCCACAACATCAGCATGACTACAGCAAGCAGACACTGCGTTGAACCGGGCGCCTTGCCCGCAATGGTGGCGGTTTCCGCCACCGCCATCAACAGGCCACGGTGCTGGTTAAACCGCAGTCGGTAACAGCGTTTATTCATGGCATTCTCACAGGTGAAAGACGAGACAACTTGGACGGCAGTCTTGCTCCAGCAAACGGGGAGCAATAATGTCGAGCTTAGGAACAGTGGCAAATCGCATCCCGCTCTCCTTAAAATCCGGCGTTAAGACTGAAACAGAGATTCGTCCCACCCGCATCGAAACCACGCGGTGCAGACAGTGCCCGGCTCAGGAACACTTCATAGGCATAATTTTTCAGGTTGCCGCGCAGGCCAATGGCCATGCCAGAGAGATGCCTGCCGGCCAGTGCAGCGCTGCTTTGCCCGCTGACCTCGCCATAGTCCAGACCGAGGTACAGTTCCTGCCCGCTCTGCGCCAGAGCCAGACCCAGATCGTTGCGCAGAAACCAGCCGCGTTCACCCAGCAAGACTCTGCCGTTCTCGAAACCCCGAACCGTGTAGCGACTACCGATGGCAAAACGGTCTTGGGCAATGAGGGGCGTGTCATTCCACTGGCCACGTGCGGTGGCGCTATAGCGCAGGTGCTGCGCAGCGATTGAAAA
>CANGAW010000077.1 GCA_947451925.1 Burkholderiales bacterium
CCATCAAGGCTGTGCACCGTGAAGCTGTCGACCTTGGTCGCATTGGCCCCCAAATATTGGACATCAGCGTTGGCCACCGAATAGCTGTAAGCGCCAGTCGCGGTGCCGGTATATGGCCCGGGAGTGGCTAGGCTCAGATGGCCGAGATTGCCGGCTGCAGAATCAACAGCAGAGAGCAGATAGGCTTGGCCTGCGTTGGGGTCGGTGACGGACAGGCTGCCGCTACTGGTGAGTGTGGGTGAGCTGCTGTCTTCGGTGACATTAGGATTAACTGGCGAGGAGATGACTGCGTTGCCGGAATAACCGGCAATGTTTATTGCCAGTTCAGTCTGAATGGTGGCGCCATTATTGGTAAATTTTTCGAAGTGACCATCGGCAGAGAGTCCGGCGAAAGTCCAGCCACTGCCGATGTCGACGGTGTTTGTGCCATCGCCCCAGATCAGCATGGCATCATTATCGGATAGCGCTTTAATGGAGCTGGCGTCCAGATACACATGATGGTGGCCACCGCCCCATAACTGCAGTTGTTCGATGTTGCTGACGACTTTGCTATTGCGCAGATCCAGGGCCTGGCTGGTGCCCAGGAAGCGCAGGGTATCAAAGCCCGAACCGCCATCGATGTTCCAGTCGAGTTCATCGTAAATGAGTACATCATTGCCCGCGCCGGCTTTCAAGGAATCGCTGCCGGCACCGCCGTTGAGCAAGTCGTCGCCGGAGCGGCCTATGAGTATGTCCCGGCCATCGGTGCCGGTGAGGGTGGTGCCGTTGCTGCTGGTGTCGACGACGGTAGTAGTTGACATGGTGGCTGCTCCTGTAGCAAAGAAGAAGGAAATCAGCGCAGTATGGTGTCGCTGATCTGCATTCAGTGTAAGGAGCGGATGACTGTGCAGCCAATAGTGCAATTGCACTAGTTGTGGCGATACGACTTGCGTACTGGTCTAAGGCAGCAGCCGGTATCGCGTGCGTTCAGTGTTTTTTCGAACTGTATGCAGTCCGAATTCCCCACTACGCTCCCGGCGCATGCCTAATGCTAGTCAGTTAAGCAAAGTCGCTGGATCCCGGCCTTCGCCGGGATGACGATTGATAGTCTACTAGCCCCGTGAACGTCGTCCCGGCGCAGGGTAAGGGCCCGAAGGAGGACCCAGTGTCTTTTATGATTCACGAAATATTTTCTTCATCGACGTCAATATATCGTGCAGGTCAGCTTCAAACAAACCGACCTCAACATAGACCGGACAGTTGTGGGCCTGCGCAAGAACGACGGTATGGATTTATTGTTTAGAGGTCTGCGGCAGCATCCAGCAATGTTCGCAACATGCTTAAGGCGACGATATTTTCTTGCATTCTATCGGCGGTGTCTGTGCCGCTTATGATTGAGCCTTGATTTGTGATGGCGGCTTGATCCGGATATTGTTTCATGATGGTGTCGAGGAAGGCGTAGCCATCAGTACATTTTTTATGCAGAGCTATTTCTTTTTGCGTGGCTTTTGGACTGAGTTGATCAGGTAGATCCGGATTTTTCATGAAGAGGTTGAGATTATTCCACCTCTCATGTTCTTCAGTTGTGAACAGTTCTCTGAAGCTGTCTCTTTGTATAACCGCACAAAGTCGCTTAATGCCTTGGTTGGAAAAATTATTCTGTTTATTACTGAGTGCGGTGACTTCTTTTTCTTCCAGATGTGTTGACCCAGTCATCATGGATTGGACTTTCTTTCCCTTTAACGCCGTACTGAATTTTTCCAATGACAAGGCTTGCTTTGCTGCCTTTGTACTGTGAATCTCAGGTGTAAACAGAGGAGGCGCAGGGGTTGCGATTTCCTGGGTCAGATTGAGTTGTTTGATCAGCGCTTCGCTAAAATTAATTTCCCCTTTTTTGTCGGTTGGTGTGTTGATGTTTTGGGTCGAGGCAGGGTCAGGATTTTTTGCTGCGACGGTCGCTGCAGCCTGATTTTTTCCCATAAAAAAATTGCTCAATCTATTTAATAACTGGCTGATATTGCTGAGCTTGGATTTTATATAAAGCACAAGCCGGCTAATAGGATTGGCTGACTGAGTGGGTTTTTCAGGCTCTATTTGAGGGTTGACGTTTACGTTGCTTGAAGTATGAACCGTAGGGGTTTTCATTTTTCACCTCAGTCATTTGGCAAATCTCACGCCGGCGAACAGCATCGCGCTTCGTTCAGGGAAACTAGAAAATGAGTTGCAGGCTAGAGACAAAGAGTTCCCGTTTTCTCGCAACATTCATGAAAACGGCGGGGGAGGTGATGGTTTACTGCAGTCTTTGCAATTCATCCAGCGTGTTGATGTTGGCAAAAGCGGCTTCGTCATCGAAGCCCACTGCGCAACTGTTGACGCTTTTGAACCAGGCTTCGACCTTACGCTCGCCGCTATCAAGATAGGCGGCTAACTGCGGCAGCAGCGCCGTTTTCAGCAGACAGAACACCGGGTGCGATTGCAGCGTGTCGCCCTGGCCGGTGACGGCAAAGGCCAGCTCGGCACGTTCAGTTTGCAAGGCAGTGGCCAGCCGGATTGCCAGGTCTTTAGGTAAAAATGGCGAATCACAAGGCACCATTAAAAGATAATCGGTCTGGCAATGGCTGAGCCCCACATGCAAGCCTGCCAGCGGCCCGGCAAAGCCGGTCTTTTCGTCCGGCCACACTGGCAGGCCAAATGCGGCATAGCGTTCGAGATTTTGGTTGGCGTTGATCATGACCTGCGCCACTTGTGGGGCAAGCCTTTGCAGCACGGTTTGCACCATGGGTTCGCCACGAAAGTTTTGCAGACCTTTGTCGGCGGTGCCCATGCGGCTGCCGCGGCCGCCTGCCAGTATCAGCCCGCTGATCTGTCCGGTCTGTATTGCAGAAGGATGCGTGCTGTTAGCGTTTTGTGGCATGACCAAAAGCCTCGGCCAGGGTAAGGATGGTGCCGGTTTCGCTGGCATCATAGCCATGCAATTGATTGACTTCGTTGCGAAAGCTCTCCGAGCGCAGCACAGCCACAACATGCTGCATCTGCGGCTGTTCAAGCGCTTCGCTGGAAATGGCGAAAAAGTAGCGCTCTTTAATGAGAGGAATAAAGTCCAGTTTGAAGCGGTGCGCCGCGGTACCCACGCCAAAGCCGACATCGGCCATGCCGCTGGCTATGTAAGCCGCGACGGCTGAATGGGTGAACTCGGTACTCTCAAAGCCGTTGATCTGCCCGGGCAGGATTTTATGCTGCGCCAGCATTAGCTCAAGCAGCATGCGCGTACCTGAGCCGGCCTGCCGGTTGACGAAGTGCACGTCCTTGCGCACCAGATCATCAAGGCCGCGAACGCCTAAAGGATTACCGGGGTTGACAAACAAGCCTTGCGCCCGTACCGCCAGATGAATCAGTCGATGCGCTTTCGGGTCCAGCCATTTGCTGTAACGCTCCACAGCTTGCGCTTCAAATTCACCTCGCGGCACATGAAAGCCGGCCATGTCGGATTCACGGCGAGACAAGGCGGCGACGGCGTCGGTGCTGTTGCGGTAGCGCAAATCAATTTTCAGATCTAGTTCGCTGGCTTGCCGCAAAAAAGCGGCAACCGCAAAGCCGTGGCTGGCATCAAGCCGGATCACGGATGCAGTTTGGCCCATGGTTTTGCCGAGTTCGGTTTCCAGCTCGGAGGCCAGGCTGTCCAAAGTCGGCGAGAGCCGGGCTGCGACCCGGCGATCGGCCCAGATCAGTTTGTCTGCCAGCGCCGAGAGCCGGGTACCCCGACCACGGCCGGTTTGCATCAGGCTGTGCCCGAACAAAGCTTCGGCGCTGCGCAGCAAGCCCCACGCATAGCGGTAAGACAAGCCGACAATTTCGGCCGCACGTGCAATCGAGCCCGACTCTTCAATGGCCCTGAGCAGGGACAACAGTACCGTCGTGTCAAGCGGCTCGCCGTCGGCGTGGGTGATTTCCCAGTGGGGGTTGATGCGGACTTTCAGCATTATGTTTAGCCAAGCCTATTGCGTTTGATAATTTTGGATGTTAATTTGCACCAGCACAATTTTGTACTCTAGCAGAGCCGGCACAATATTGCCGCGTGTCTGTGTATAAAACTACATATTAAGCTGCAATTCATGCAGCGCTTCAAGGGGAGACGAGATGGGTTTATTTGATTTGCTGGCGAAAGAGCGCACGATCGCTGGCGCCGGCTTTAACCGCTGGCTGGTTCCACCAGCGGCACTGGCGATCCATCTTTGTATCGGCATGGCCTATGGCTTCTCCGTATTCTGGAAGCCTTTGGGTAATGCCTTGGTCGGCCCTGATGGTGTGGCGCTGGCCTCTTGCGCTGCCGGTGCTGCCACCTTCGGCGACAAGTTAGGCGGTACCTGGCGCGCGCTGTTTGCCACCGACTGTAACTGGACCCAGTTTGACCTGGGCTGGATGTACACCCTGTTTTTCGTGTTGCTTGGTTGCTCGGCTGCGCTCTGGGGCGGCTGGCTCGAACGTGCCGGCCCGCGCAAGGCCGGTCTGGTGTCGGCGGTGTGCTGGTGCGGCGGCTTGCTGATTTCGGCCGCTGGCGTGTATCAGCACCAGCTGTGGATGATGTGGCTGGGTTCGGGCGTCATCGGTGGTATCGGTCTGGGTCTGGGTTATATCTCGCCGGTCTCTACCCTGATTAAATGGTTTCCGGACCGCCGTGGTATGGCAACCGGCATGGCCATTATGGGTTTCGGCGGCGGTGCAATGATAGGTTCACCGCTGGCCACCATGTTGATGGGTCATTTTGCTACACCGGGCAACACCGGTGTCTGGCAGACTTTCGTCTCACTGGCTGTAATCTATTCGGTGTTCATGCTGTGTGGTGCCTTCGGTTACCGTGTACCGGCCACTGGCTGGAAGCCTGCAGGATGGGAGCCGCCACAAAATGCGGTGGCCAATTCCATGATCGCTTCGCGTCATGTGCATCTGAAAAACGCCCACAAGACCCCGCAGTTCTGGTTACTGTGGCTGATTCTTTGCATGAACGTCTCCGCTGGTATCGGCATCATCGGCGCGGCTTCACCGATGCTGCAAGAAACCTTCGCTGGTGCCCTGATTGGTCAGGTTGATCTGGGCTTTGCGGACTTAAAGCTGGATAAAGCCTTGCTGGCTGGTGCCGTTGCCATCGGTGCGGGCTTCGTTGGCCTGATTTCGCTGT
The DNA here is from genome assembly GCA_947451925.1 of Burkholderiales bacterium. Classification (GTDB taxonomy): domain Bacteria; phylum Pseudomonadota; class Gammaproteobacteria; order Burkholderiales; family Burkholderiaceae_D; genus Pernthalerella. Next base: position 5,156 of record CANGAW010000077.1, read on the forward strand.
TCAATATTGGCGGTCGTTTCGTCTGGGCTTCTTCTTCCGACAAGCTCGGTCGCAAGCAGACTTACTTCATTTTCTTTGTGCTTGGCATTGCCATGTATCTGCTGGCGTCCGCTGCGGCCGGCTGGAAATCCTTGCCGATTTTTGTGTTCGCTTTCTGTGTCATCGCGTCCATGTACGGCGGTGGTTTTGCCACCATCCCGGCTTATCTGGCCGACATGTTTGGCACGCAGTTTGTTGGCGCTATTCATGGCCGTCTGCTGACCGCCTGGTCAACCGCCGGTATTCTTGGCCCGGTGGTGGTCAACTACATGCATGACATGCGCCTGGAAGCCAAGGTGCCGTTTGACCAGATCTATGCGCCTATCTATTACGTGCTGGCGGCATTGCTGGTGGTGGGCCTGATTGCCAACCTGCTGGTGCGTCCTGTTGCAGATCGCTTCTTTATGAGCGACGCTGAACTGGCAGTTGAAAAACAACTGGCGCATGAAAAATCCGTGGCCGCGGCCGCGGGCAGTGCAGGCGCTGCTGGTGAAAGTCAAAGTAATCCGGCGTTTGCTGTTCTTGCCTGGCTGGCCGTCGGCGGCCCGCTGGCTTACGGTATCTGGGTGACTTTGCAAAAATCAGCGGTACTGTTTCACTAATCGTTTTTGATTGAACGCCTGCTGCGAAAGTGGCAGGCGTTTTTTTTCGTCCAGGGAGAATGCATGTCATTTTGGAAGCAGTGGAAACCAACTGGCGCCATGCCAGCCAGGGCGCCAAACAAATTAGTGCTGCTGGCTGCCATTGGTGGATTTTTAGCCATTGCCATGCTGGCGCTGATTGTGCAATCCACTAATGCGCCGTTAATACTGGGCTCGTTTGGCGCGACCTGCGTCATTGTGTTTGGATTGCCAGACACACCGTTTGCACAACCACGTAATGTCATCCTCGGTCATTTTTTATCGAGCCTGATTGGCCTGCTGTTTTTGAGTTTGTTCGGTGCTCACTGGTGGAGTATGGCGCTGGCTGTTAGTGTAGCAATTGCGGTCATGATGCTGACTCGTACCGTGCATCCGCCGGCCGGTAGTAACCCGGTGATCATCATGCTGGCGCAGCCGGGTTGGGGATTTTTGCTGATGCCGACTTTGCTTGGTGCGGTGGGGATCGTACTGGTGGCGCTGGTGTACAACAACTACCCTAAGGGGCGGCAGTATCCGAAGTATTGGTAGGTGTGCTTTATTATTTTTTTAAATGAAAAAAGTCACTGGATCCCGGCCTGCGCCGGGATGACGGTAGTTAATTGGAGGGCGCCTCAAGCGCTATCGTCGTCACCTTTTCATCAATCAACAAAGAATAGCTTCCTTGATTAAATCCCTTCCCACTCCCCAAGCACTGCGCCCACTGATTTTTCACTTTTCACCCTCAAGGCCCTGACCGGTGTTCCAGCCACAATCCAGCCCACCAGCGTTTCACCGGGCCGACAAAACGCATTCACAATCTGCTGGTCCCGCACCTTGCCGCCGCTGAGCATTTTGCCGGCATAGCCCAGCAGATGCAGTGCGTTCAATACGTTCGCAATCGCGCCGCCAACACAGGCCCATTGTTCATGCGCAGGCACTACCGGATGTGATAAATCGATACGGGCGACCACGGCAATGGTGACCGGTACCAGCGTTGCCCGGGAACGCTCAATGGCGCAGCTCTCTTCACTTTTGCCTTCACGCCGGGCATAGGCTTCGAATAAATCGGCCAGCTTTGCCCGTGCGACACCGCGTACCACAAGCAGGCGAAAGGGACTCAGTTCGCCATGGTCAGGCGCGCGCAGCGCAGCTGCTGCGATCAGTTGGCATTCTTCTGGGGAGGGGCCGGGATCGGCAAGGTCTTTGCCGCCCAGTGAGTAGCGATGTAGCAGTGCTTCCAGGCCGGCAGGGGCCATGGCCATTAAGCCAGCAGGCTGCGATGGGTGTTGATGGCTTCGCGCACGATGTCGCTCATGGCACCATCCTGCTTCAGGTCTATGCTCTCCAAAATGGCGCGACGCATGCGTGGCTCCCAGAAGCGTTTGATGTGGGTGGCGATGTCTTCGATTGCTTGCGCGCGGTCCGGCATGCTGTCGAAAAACGTACCGATCTGATTAGCCATCTTGATTAAATTGTTCACGTCCATGATTTCACCTGTAAAACTACGTTGCTTGCTGTATGCGCTCGGGGTGCGCATAGATTACATAACTTTGTTCGCGCATGAAGCCGACCAGTGACACGCCGCTGTCTTTGGCCAGTTGCACGGCCAGACTGGTTGGCGCAGAAATCGCCGCCACCGTGGCGATACCCATCATCGCCGCCTTTTGTACCATCTCGACGCTGGCGCGGCTGGTAATCAACACCGCGCCTTGCGAAAAATCCGTGTTGGCAAAAGCCAGTGCGCCGATCAGTTTGTCGAGCGCATTGTGGCGACCCACATCTTCGCGCACACAAACCACTTCACCCTCTACATTCATCCATGACGCGGCATGGGTGGCACCACTTTGCTGTTGCAAGGGCTGCAAGGCTTGCATCGCCTGCATGCCGGCAAACAGCTGCTGAGCCGGCACCGGATTCCTATGCTTAATCACAGCAGGGTGGCGATACACCTGTTCCAGCGTCTCGGCACCGCATAGCCCGCAACCGGTACGTCCTGTCATGTTGCGCCGCTGTTCTTTAAACAGGGCAAAACGCTCGGACGCAATCTGCATGCGAATCAGCAGACCCTGATCTTGTGTTTCCACTTCGCAGTCGTACAGTTGCGAGGCACTGGTCAACAGGCCTTCCGATAAAGAAAAGCCCAATGCAAAATCTTCCAGCGCGCCGGGTGAAGCCAGCATGACGACATGCGAGATGCCGTTGTATTCCAGCGCCACCGGCACTTCGACTGCAACCACATCTTGCGACTCACTGAGCTGCCCCGAACGCCAGCGCAACACCGACATCGGCTGCAGTAAATCTGCACCGGCAACGGCTGCCGGCTGCGCCAGATTGTGTTTCACATTAGGCCTTGCTGGTTCAGACTTTCGCCAGTTCCAGCTGTTCCTTGTTAAAGCGGCTGTATTCCTGCTGCCACTCGGAAGGCTGGCTCACTGGCATTACCTGCACGGCTGTGACTTTGTACTCGGGACAGTTGGTCGCCCAGTCCGAGTTGTCGGTGGTGATCACGTTGGCGCCGGACTCCGGATAGTGGAAAGTGGTGTAGACCACGCCCGGCTGCACATTTTCTGTAATGGTCGCGCGCAAGACGGTTTGCCCCGAGCGCGATTCGATGCCCACCCAGTCATCGTGCTTGATGCCGCGATCTTCGGCGTCTTGCGGATGAATTTCCAAGCGGTCTTCGCTATGCCACTGGACGTTCTCGGTACGACGGGTCTGCGCGCCGACATTGTATTGCGACAAAATGCGGCCGGTGGTCAGGATCAGCGGGAATTTGCGCGTGACTTTTTCATCGGTAGCGACATATTTGGTCACAATGAATTTGCCTTTGCCACGCACGAAGGTATCAATGTGCATGATCGGTGTACCGTCAGGCGCTTCATCGTTACATGGCCACTGAATACTGCCGAGCTTGTCGATTTTCTCGAACGACACGCCTTTGAAGGTCGGTGTCAGCGCAGCGATTTCATCCATGATTTCGGACGGATGCGAGTAATTCATCGGATAACCCAGCGCATTGGCCAGCGCCTGCGTGGCTTCCCAGTCTGAATAACCGGCTTTTGCAGGCATCACTTTGCGAACGCGTGAAATACGGCGTTCTGCATTGGTGAAGGTGCCATCTTTTTCGAGGAAAGACGAACCCGGCAAAAAGACGTGGGCAAATTTTGCTGTCTCGTTCAAGAAAATATCTTGCACGACCACGCATTCCATCGACGACAAGGCTTTGGACACATGCTGGGTATCCGGGTCGGACTGGGCAATGTCTTCACCGTGGCAGTACAGGCCCTTGAAGCTGCCGTCGACAGCGGCATCAAACATGTTGGGAATGCGCAGGCCCGGTTCAGGGTTCAGGGTCACGCCCCATTTTTCTTCAAACTCGGTGCGGGCGATGGTGTCCGAAATATGCCGATAGCCTGGCAGTTCATGCGGGAAGGAACCCATGTCGCAGGAGCCCTGCACATTGTTCTGACCGCGCAGCGGGTTCACGCCCACGCCTTCGCGGCCGACGTTACCGGTTGCCATCGCCAGATTGGCAATGCCCATCACGGTGGTGGAGCCTTGTGCGTGTTCGGTTACGCCCAGACCGTAATAGATGGCAGCGTTGCCGCCCGTAGCGTACAGACGAGCTGCAGCGCGTAACTGGTCAGCGGGCACGCCAGTGATGGCGGCCATGGTTTCGGGCGAGTTTTCCGGCAGCGAGACGAAGTCTTTCCATTCCTGGAACGATTGGGTGTCGCAACGCTGGTCAATGTAGGCATCGCTGCACAGACCTTCGGTAACGATCACGTGCGCCATTGACGACACCAGTGCGACGTTGGTGCCCGGTTTGAGTTTCAAATGATAGTCAGCCTGCACGTGCGGCGACTTGACCATTTCGGTAGTGCGCGGATCGACCACGATCAGCTTGGCGCCCTGACGCAGACGACGCTTCATTTGCGACGCGAACACCGGGTGAGCCACCACCGGATTGGCACCGATGACCATGATCACGTCGGCCTGCATCACCGAATCAAAGGTTTGCGTGCCGGCAGACTCGCCCAGCGTTTGTTTGAGGCCATAGCCAGTTGGCGAATGGCAGACGCGGGCACAGGTGTCGACGTTGTTGTTGCCGAAAGCAGCGCGCACCAGTTTTTGCACCAGATAGACTTCTTCGTTGGTGCAGCGTGAAGAAGTAATGCCACCAATCGAGTCTTTGCCGTGCTTGGCCTGGATGCGACGGAATTCGCTGGCGGCATAGGCCAGTGCTTCTTCCCACGATACTTCCTGCCACGGATCGGTAATCTGTTTACGGATCATGGGTTTCAACATGCGGTCCTGATGGGTCGCATAGCCCCACGCAAAACGGCCCTTGACGCAAGAGTGACCGTGGTTGGCCTTGCCGTCTTTGTACGGCACCATGCGTACCACTTCATTGCCCTTCATTTCGGCTTTGAACGAGCAGCCCACGCCGCAATAGGCGCAGGTAGTGATGGCGCTGTGTTCAGCCTGACCCATTTTGATCACGGTTTTTTCCGTCAGCGTGGCAGTCGGGCAGGCTTGCACGCAAGCGCCGCAGGACACGCATTCGGAATCCATGAAGTTTTCTTTTTGACCGGCAGAGACGCGGGAATTGAAACCGCGGCCGTCAATCGTCAACGCAAAGGTGCCCTGGGTTTCTTCACAGGCGCGCACGCAGCGGTTGCAGACGATGCACTTCGAGGCGTCGTAGGTGAAATAAGGGTTGGATTCATCTTTTTTTAGTTGCAGATGATTTTCACCCTCGTAGCCGTAACGCACTTCGCGCAGGCC
>CANGAW010000078.1 GCA_947451925.1 Burkholderiales bacterium
GGCCAGCTGGCGGGCAAGGATTTCAGGCGAGATTGACATGCGCGATCTTCGTTAAGGTAAAGCGCGTGTGGCTGCCCGTATGGTCGGGCAAATCCTGCCGTGCGATTTGCATCGGTTCGTTAAAGTAAGCAATGCAACCTTCCAGCAGGCCTTGCGCGAAATCAGCGAGCGCGCGTTTTGAACGGTAGATCAGCACCATGCTGCCATCGGCCTGTTCTTCGCAATTAAACGAAGGCAATTCGGCATCGCTGTAGAGTTTGCGAACTTCGACATGAATATGTCCATCGAGCATACGCAACAAGGCTAATGCACTGCTCTGGTTGACGATGTAGCTGGCATGAATCACAGAGAAGCGCTGGAACAAATGTCGGCCAAATGCGCGCAACAAATCAGGGACAGGAATGGCTGTGCGGGTTGACAGATGACTCACCAGCTCCAGCATTTCTTCATAAGGATAAGTGCCTACGCTGGTGTAAGCGCCATCGGTTTGCAATGTCGACTCGGTAATGATGGCATCGACCATCTCGAGCGAGAACTGGGTCTCGACCATCGCGATGAACTCACGGAAAACGATGCCTTTCATGGATAGGTCTTTTTTCGAGAAGTTGCGTTCAGGAAATCATACGTGTTTTTATAGTCGTTTGGTAGCGGTATTTATATCCTCACCGGACAAGTGCCGACTGCATTTTTTGTGCGGCGCAGTCAAGAGTGCGTTGCCAGAAAACGCTGCCGTTTCCGCCATAGCGGGCGGGCAGTCTGGTCATGGATTGATGATGTGCAGCGAGGATGGCGAGTTTTTCTTCATCCATCATGCCCAGGGCTTGCAGGCTAATGAGCGCGTAGCAATTGGCTGCTATTTCATCGATCTGCTGCTCGCGGGCGTGTCCGCATTCGTGATAAAAAATGAAGTCCGTGATGAACGCCGATTTGGCCTGCGTTTGATTGAAGACAATGCGATCAAAAATATCACCGGCAAGCCGTTTGCGCCTTGCCGCACCACGGCCACGGCGCCACCCAGTTCCGGATGACGGTTGCCCGCTTCGCCCTGACCGAGCCAAACTTCTTCAACCGTCTGACGCTGACCGTCACGTTCAAACTGGCAGCGTACCGTGATGCCGTCTGAACGCTCGAAAGCAAAAGCGATAGTCGCATCAAGCAGCAACAGCACGCTGACCAGGCAGGAAAAAACAAAGCGGGTCATGTTGTCGCCGTTTTACTGGTTTTGAAATCCTGCCACCGGAAGCGCAGGCACGCTGGCAAATTGTGCCGGTACCGCGCCACTCAGACTCTCAAGGAAAGCGACGATGTGAGCGACGTCTTCATCAGACAATTTTTTGCCTAACTGCAGACGGGCCATGACACGCACCGCATCATCGAGTTTCGCTACCGAGCCATCATGAAAATAGGGCGGCGTCATCGCGACATTGCGCAGTTGCGGGACTTTGAACACATACAAGTCTTCGTCTTTACTGGTGTCGTGATAGCGACCCTTGTCGCGGCCTTTCAATAAAGGCATTTCCTTGCTGCCGGTCGCCAGCCAGTAATCTTCGGTGAGGCCAAATTTTTGAAAGCTTTGACCACCGACCGTGGTGCCGTTATGGCAACCAGCGCAGCCTGTGCTGATAAATTTTTCCAGACCCAGCTTGGCTTCTGTACTGAGCGCTTTGGTGTTGCCTTTGAGGTAAGCGTCAAAGGGTGCCGGGGTCATCAGTGTGCGTTCAAACGAGCCAATGGCAGTGGCCCAGTTCTCGGCGGTGATAGCGTCCTGCTCATTCGGAAACGCCGCCTCGAACATCTTTGCATAACCCAAGGCGCGCAGTTTGCCTTCGGCTTGGGCAAAGTTGGCGTTCCCGTAGGCCAGCGGACTGATTAATGCCTTATAGGCCTGCTCTTCGACGCTGGCGCGGTTGCCGCCGTAATGCTGTGCAATCAGCAGCGGGGTATTAAAGACAGTCGGCGCATTGCGCGGCAGCTTCTGACCATGAACACCGACAGAGAGCGCCAGCGAATCGGCACCGTGATAGCTGGGATTGTGGCAGGCAGCGCAACTCATGCGGCCATCGCTGGAAACACGGGTTTCAAAAAACAGGGATTTGCCCAGTGCTACCCGCGCTGCTGAATGCGGGTAGTCGTCGACGTGAATCGAGTCGGGTAGTTCTTTGAACAGGCTGCGGGCACGGGCTAGCAGCGACTGTTCGGTGTCTTCTGCATTGACGACGGAGGCGGCGATGCTTGCCAGTAGGGCAGTGGTGATAAGCAAGAGTCGGGTCTTGTTCGGTATGGTCATGAGTTTATAGCCCGTTTGGTTTCGTTATTTTTGGGCAATTGTGCTGTATTTTTTTGCTTCTTGCAGGGACGGCGCTTTAAGCTTGACGATTTTTTAGGAAAGAGGTGGAAGCTGATGCAGTAAAATTGCCTCATTGCAATGTATGTGCGACACGGTCAGTGCCGCGTTAATTCAATAGAGAAGCGCCCTTGCCATGAAGACTTATCACCGCCTGTTTTTATCAATGCTCTGCTCGGCTGCACTCTGCGCGCAAGCTGCTCCCGCCGCATGGCAAGATGATTTGACGCCGATTACCAAAGCAGAGTGGACCTCAGACAGCGCTGCGCATTTGCTTGAACGCGCCGGCTTTGGCGGCACACCCGCCGAAGTCAAGCGGCTAAGCAGCATGGGACCAACCCGTGCGGTGCAGGCACTGGTGCAGTATCAAAAAGTTAACAACCCCATGCCGGCATTCGAGCCCTCCGGCGTGCATGATGCCGGCCTCGAGCCCTTTGCCACTTCCCGGCCTGCAGCCACCGATCTTGCGCGCGAGACGGGTGAGGCGCTGGGCGTGAAGATCAAGCCCGAAGGTAACCGCCGCATGCAGCAGGTGGCGGACCGGTTTTTATACTGGTTGCGTGCCAGCCGGATGGAGACCCATCGCTTGAGTTATTGGTGGGCCAACCGGATGTTGAATACACAGCGTCCGCTGGAAGAAAAAATGAGCTTGTTCTGGCATGGTCACTTTGCGACCAGCGAAGAAAAAGTGCGGGACTATCGCAAGATGGAAAAGCAAAATGCGCTGTTTCGCGCTCAGGCCACCGGTAATTTTCGCACCCTGATGCTGGCCGTTGCACAAGATCCGGCCATGCTGGCTTATCTGGATGCCGCAGTGAATGTGAAGGGCGCGCCGAATGAAAATTTCGCGCGCGAGATCATGGAATTGTTCACCATGGGCGTGGGTCACTACAGCGAGAAGGATATCCGCGAAGCGGCACGCGCCTTCACCGGCTGGAACTATGCGGGTCTGAACTTCGTTAACAACCCGGATCTGCATGACGATGGCATGAAAACGGTGCTGGGTCAGTCTGGCGAATTCGATGGTGAAGAAGTCATCGACATCTTGCTGGCGCAACCGGTCACGGCTGAATTTATCGCGGCCAAGTTGTATCGTTATTTTGTTCGGGAAGACTTGTCGCCGGCCTTGCAAACACAATTAGGTGCGTTGCTGCGGGAGCAGAATTATGAAATTGCGCCGTTTCTTGAAGTGCTGTTCAGCTCCCGTGATTTTTATAGTGATGCTTCAGTTGCCAGCCGCATCAAGCCGCCGGTCGAGCTGGTTATTTCCACCTACCGCAAGCTGGGTTTGCATAGCGTGCCCGGCATTCCCGACTTTAATGACCTGACCGAGTCACTCGGCCAAAAGCTGCTGTTCCCGCCCAACGTCGCCGGCTGGGCCAATGGCAAAAGCTGGATTACGCCGGGCTTGCTGCTGGCGCGCGGCAATTTTGTGTATGACACGATGTTCCCGCCGATTGATTTTGTGGCTACCGATCGCGTACCGGATCAGCGCTATCAAATTATTTCGGTCGCCGACAAACTGGCGCTGGGTCTGGATGTGACGACAGCCACCAAACCGGAAGGCAAGGAAATGACGTCGATGTCGATGCAGGGTGATCGCGACGAAGATTTCAATACCCGGCTGGCCAGCTACCATGCGTGGCGCAAGGCGATAGAAAACGTCAAACCGATTCTGCGTTCGCCGGCCAAACTGGCTTTGTCAGAGATGGTGCGAGACGCCGGATGCACAACGGCCGAGCAGGCGGTCGATCATTTGCTGACGCGATTTTTATCGACGGCCATTGATGCTGACACCCGTCAAAAAATTACTGCCATGCTGGCCGCGGATCTGGGTACGGATGATCTGACACGCGCCGACAGCTATATGGAAGATGCCTTGCGCAATACGCTGCATGTGATCTTGTCTTTGCCTGCTTACCAATTGGGATAACCCGGATGTCTGACCACTCTCACCCAAACTTTACCCGCCGCCATTTACTGCAAGCGATAGCCGGAGCAGGCTTGTCGCTGGGTTTGCCATTACCCCATGCACAAGCAGCAAGCGATGCTTCCAAACGTATTTTGGTTGTGCTTGAACTCTCCGGCGCCAACGATGGTTTCAATACGCTGGTGCCGTACGCTGACGATGCTTATTACCGGCTGCGGCCAAAAATCGGCATCCGGCCGGCCAAGCTGCGCAAAATCGATGATCAATACGGCTTTAGTCCGGGCATGGCCGGCTTCGAGCGCTTGTACAAAGAAGGTCAGATGGCCATTGTGCATGGCTGCGGTTACGCCCAGCCCTCATATTCGCATTTCACCTCGATGGCCTACTTGCACACGGGTGCGCCCAATACCGGCGAGCCCTATGGCTGGCTGGGTCGTCTTGCAGATGCGATTGATCCGGCTTTGACGCCGAATTTTTTAGTCAATATCGATGAACGTCAGTCACTGGCAGTGCGCGCAGCACGCCATGTACCGGTCGTATTTGATGACCCCGAGCGGTTTACCCGCAAAGGTTTGCAGCTCAGTCGCCCCTTGCTGGATCTGGCTTCGGCTGCTGAGGCGACCAATCCTTCACAGCGTTATCTTGACACCGTTGCCAACAGTGCGCGGGAAGCATCGCAACTCGTGCGCAATGCATGGGCCAACTATAAAACCCCGGTTGACTACGGCATTATTTCGGTGGATTTGCCCAAGGTGGCGTCCATGATTGCTGCCGACTTGCCGACCCAGTTGTATTACACCGCGTATCGGCATAATGCTTTCGACACCCATGTGCAGCAGGGGGAAGTGCATCAGCGGCTGCTGACCTATGTGTCGGATGCGGTGTCGGGCTTCATGCAGGATATGGAAAGAATCGGCCGCGCTGACGATGTGACGGTGCTGGTGTTTTCCGAGTTCGGCCGGCGTGCCGCCGAAAATACCAGCTTGGGCACCGACCATGGCACGGCCAACCACATGTATGTGATTGGCAAGCCGGTTAAAGGTGGCCATTACGGTCAGGCGCCAAGCCTGACCGAACTTGATGCCGGTGGCAATGTAGCCTACACCACGGATTTCCGGCGTGTGTATGCAAGCCTGATTGAAAACTGGTTTGGCTACCAGGATAGCCGCACGCTGTTGTCTGGCGAATTTGCAACCCTACCGCTTTTTAGTTAGAGAAAAATGGCCGCTCACTTTGACCTTCCCGATATCAAACTCTTCGTCAATATCGCGGAAGCCAACAGCCTGACCCGCGGCGCCGAGCGCTCGCACATGTCCTTGCCGGCTGCGTCAATCCGCATCAAAAATCTGGAAGAGGGCTTGGGTATAAAGCTCTTGTATCGCACCAGCCAGGGCGTGACGCTGACGCCGCCCGGACAGGCCTTCATGCATCACGCCCGACTGGTGTTGCAGCAGCTGACCAATTTGCGCGGCGACCTGGCCGAATATGTCAAAGGTGCGAAAGGCCATGTACGCATCTTTGCCAACACGACTGCGATGGCAGAATTTTTGCCGGCGATATTGCCGACTTTTTTGGCCAGCCATCCGGATGTCAATATCGAACTCAAAGAGCGGCTTTCCAATGACATCGTGCGCGCCGTGTCCGAAGGGAAGGTCGATATCGGCATCGTTGCCGGCAACGTGCGTACGGAAGGACTGGAAATCTTGCCTTTCAAGGAAGACCGGCTGGTTCTGGTGACGTCCGTCTCGCATCCGCTGGCCAGTCGCAGCACCATGTTATTTAGTGACGCACTGGAGCATGATTTTGTCGGCATGGTGGAAGCCAGTGCGATTCATGGGTTTTTAGCGCAAGCGGCCAGTGATTTGAACCGCGTCATCAAAATGCGTATTCAGGTTGGTAACTTCGAGGCTGCGTGCCGGATGATTGAAGCCAATGTCGGTCTGGGCGTATTGCCCTATTCGGCAGCCAGCCGGCATGCCAAATCCATGGCAATCAGAATCGTCGAAATTCAAGACGAGTGGGCAATCCGCAAGCTGCAGATTTGCGTTAAAAACTTGCAAGCCTTGCCAGTGTTTGCCAGGGAGTTAATCGAGTTGTTGGCCTCGGCAGGTTAGGCTTATCAATCTGAAATCAGGAAGCTTTATTTTGCTTTAACTTAACATTGCCGTTAAAATTCTTATCTTAAAAATAAGGATTTTATGACAGCAATGAACTGGTATCTGATCCACACCAAGCCACGCCAGGAAAAATGCGCGCTGCAAAATCTCGAGCAGCAGGGTTATGAATGTTATCTGCCGCTGCTGCCGGCAGAAAAACTGCGGCAGGGAACAGTGACGGTGGCAGACGAAGCCTTGTTCCCGCGTTATTTGTTCATTCGCCTGGGGCGCGGCGATTCGGCACTGAGCTGGACGCCGATACGTTCAACCAAGGGTGTCAGCCGTATGGTGTGTTTCGGTACTGAACCTGCCAAAGTCGGGGATACCTTAATTGCGTTACTGCAGGCCGCCGGCCAGGATGGCGAGGCGGCTCCCAGGCGTTTGTTTAATGCCGGCGAGCAGGTAATGCTGACCGACGGTGCCTTTGCCGGTATTGAAGGCATCTACCAAATGGCCGATGGCGAGCGGCGGGCGATGGTGTTAATTGAACTAATGAGCCGGCCAGTACAAGTGCGGGTTGCGCCTTCTGCGCTGCGCAAACTGGGCTGAGTTGAAAAAATTAGCCGCAAAGGCATGCAGATGACGCAGTCGAAGGAAACCGCATTTGAAAAAACGACTGTTTGATTTGCTGCTGGCGCTTTGTGCAGCCATTTTTTTATGCATTCCTGTCTTGCTGGTCGCTGTCTGTGTTCGCCTCACATCAAGAGGCCCCGCGCTGTACTGGTCAGACCGCGTCGGTCGGCATAATCGCATTTTCCGGATGCCAAAATTTCGCAGTATGCGAGTCGGCACTCCCGCTGTCGCTACCCATTTACTAACTGAGCCTGGGGTTTATCTGACGCCGATTGGCTCTTTTCTGCGCAAAAGCAGTCTGGATGAATTGCCCCAGTTGTGGAGTATTTTCAAAGGGGATATGAGTTTTGTCGGCCCGCGCCCCGCACTTTTCAATCAACATGACTTGGTCGCATTACGAACCGAATACGGCGTACAGGAACTCGTGCCCGGTTTAACCGGCTGGGCGCAAGTCAATGGCCGTGACGAGTTGCCGATTCCGGACAAGGTTAAACTGGATGTGGAATATGCAAAGCAATGTTCGCTGTTATTTGATCTGCGTATTTTGTGGTTAACCTTATTAAAAGTGCTGCGGCGTGATGGTGTTTCTCATTAATGATTTTGCATAGGACTCTGCATGCTGATTAGACGAATGGCATCCCCTATGCTGGCCATGCCGCGTTTTGCCAAACGCGTGCTGGCCTTGTCGGTTGACGCCAGTCTTTGCGTATTAACCGTCTGGCTGGCATTTTATTTGCGCCTTGGCGAATGGGTAGCCCTCTCAGGTTCAGCTTTCCTGGCAGTCGTGGTCTCATTGATACTTGCGTTGCCGATTTTTATTGTCTCGGGTTTTTATCGCGCTATTTTTCGCTATTCAGGCTGGCCTGCTTTGGTCACCGTGACCAAAGCGGCTGTCGTTTATGGTTTGCTCTACGCGGCCTTGTTTACGGCCATTGGTGTGACGGGTATTCCGCGTACGGTGGGCATTATTCAGCCGATTTTATTGCTGATGTTCGTTGGCGCTTCCCGTGCTTTTGCCCGCGTCTGGCTGGGTGATTTATATCAAAGCCAAATGCAACGCGCCGCGCGGCCCAAGGTTCTGATTTATGGCGCTGGTTCCGCCGGGCGCCAGCTTGCCAGTGCGATGGCCAACAGCCATGAGTTGCGTGCGGTGGGGTTTTTGGATGACGACTTTCGTTTGCATGGCAGCGTGGTGAATGGCTTGCGCATTTACAGCCCCGCTGATTTGAGCGCTCTGGTGATCTCGCTGGGTGTCACCGATGTGCTGCTGGCGATGCCAACGGCCAGCCGCTATCGCCGCAATGAAATTTTGAGTCAGATGCTGGCCGCGCAAGTGTCGGTGCGCACCTTGCCCAGCATGATGGATCTGGCGCAGGGCAAAGTCAGCACATCGGATTTGCGCGAGCTGGATATTGAAGATTTGCTGGGACGTGAAGCGGTCACGCCGAATCACATCCTGCTGTCAAAAAACATCGCCGGCAAAGTAGTGCTGGTGACGGGCGCCGGTGGTTCCATCGGCAGTGAACTATGCCGGCAGATTGTGCAGCTCGCGCCTGCCAGTCTGTTATTGGTCGAGCAAAGCGAGTTTGCCTTGTATGACTTGCATCAGGAACTAAGCAACAAGCTCGCTGTTCTGGATCATGCCGGGATCAGCCTGGTTCCTTTGCTGGCCTCGGTACGCGATGCCGAGCGCATGCAAGAAATCATGTCGACCTGGAAGCCCTACACGGTGTATCACGCGGCAGCCTATAAGCATGTGCCCATGGTTGAACATAATCCGGCAGAAGGCATAAAAAATAATGTGCTCGGCACCCTGACTGCTGCGCTGGCGGCTGCCGAGCAGGGCGTGTCTGAATTTGTTTTAATCAGCACCGACAAGGCGGTGCGGCCAACCAATATTATGGGGGCCAGCAAACGGCTGGCTGAAATGGTATTGCAGTCTTTGTCTGCAGAGCCGGCGCTGCGTTTCACTACCCGGTTTTCCATGGTGCGCTTTGGTAATGTGCTGGACTCGTCGGGCTCTGTCGTGCCGAAATTCCGGCAACAGATTAAAGACGGCGGACCCATTACGCTTACCCATGCTGATGTCACCCGTTACTTCATGACCATTCCCGAAGCCGCGCAGTTGGTGATTCAGGCCGGGGCGATGGCCAAGGGTGGCGATGTGTTCGTGCTCGATATGGGCCAGCCGGTCAGAATTCATGATCTCGCCCGCCGCATGATTGAATTGACCGGCCTTAGCGTGCGTGACGAGAACGATCCGCAAGGCGATATTGCCATCACCATTACCGGTTTGCGTCCCGGCGAAAAGCTTTATGAAGAACTGCTGATTGGCGACAACCCGGAAAAAACAGTGCATCCGCGGATCATGAAAGCCCATGAAGAATTTTTACCCTGGCCCTTGTTGACAGAAAAGCTCGCGGCACTGCGACTGGCACTGGAAGTCAACGACGTAGCGGTTGTGAGATTGATGCTGCAACAATTGGTGTCAGGCTATGAGCCCAGTGGCGAAATTGTTGACTGGGTTCATATGGAGCAGGAATCCAGCGTCGATCTTGCTTCTGCTGCGTATTAAAGTCTTGCAAAAAAACTAAACCTCTTTGCCTTGTCCTGCTTCGCTTAACCGAGCGCGAAGTCCGGCTTATCAATATCCGAATTGTTTCGTCTTCCCTGATACGTCAGACTCGTCTTCAGACAATTGGGCGCCCGTCTTGGCCGCGCCCTGCAACAGGATTCGTAACAATGCACACTTCCCCCGATGCCCATCAGGACATCCGCGACGCCATCCGCGACCTTTGCGCGCAATTTCCGGCTGACTATTTTCGTCAGATTGATGAACAGCGAGCTTATCCCGAAGCCTTTGTCGATGCGCTGACCAAAGCGGGCTGGCTGGCCGCGTTGATTCCGCAACAATACGGTGGCTCCGGACTCGGACTGGTTGAAGCTTCCGTGATCATGGAAGAAATCAATCGATGTGGCGGCAACTCAGGGGCTTGCCACGGCCAGATGTACAACATGGGTACGTTGTTGCGGCATGGCTCAGCTGAGCAAAAAGATTTTTATCTACCCAAAATCGCCAGTGGTGTATTGCGTCTGCAATCCATGGCCGTCACAGAACCAACTACGGGCACCGACACCACCAAAATCAAAACCACTGCAGTAAAAAAAGGCGACCGCTATATCGTCAACGGGCAAAAAGTCTGGATATCAAGGGTGCAGCA
>CANGAW010000079.1 GCA_947451925.1 Burkholderiales bacterium
ACAACACGGCCAGCACCATCAACGCCGCAGCGATTACCGTTGGCAGCAGTGCTGTGACTAAAACTTACGATGGTGGCTTGAGTGCTTTGGGTACCGCCATTGTGACCAGCGGTAGTTTGAAGTCGGGTGATAGCTTGAGCGGCGGCAGCTTTGCCTTTACCGACAAGAATGCCGGTAACGCCAACAAAACCGTTAGCACCACTGGCGTGACCGTTGGTGATGGCACCAACAATAACAATTACACCGTATCCTTTGCGGACAATACGGCCAGCACCATCAACGCCGCAGCGATCACGGTTGGCAGTAGCGCAGTGACTAAAACCTATGACGGCGGCTTGAGTGCTTTGGGTACCGCCATTGTGACTAATGGCAGCTTGAAGTCTGGCGACAGTCTGAGTGGCGGCAGTTTCAGCTTTACCGACAAGAATGCCGGTAACGCCAACAAGACCGTTAGCACCACTGGCGTGACCGTTGGTGACGGCACCAACAATAACAATTACACCGTTTCCTTTGCCAACAACACGGCCAGCACAATTAACCGTGCCAATGTCGTGCTGACCGATGTGTCGGTCAACAATAAGGTTGTTGACGGAAACACGAATGCGACCTTGGCCGGGACGGCCGAAGCGCAAGGACTGGGCAGTGATGTCCTCACCGTCGGTGGCACGCCGGTTGCCAACTTTGCCAATGCTCATGTCGGCGGTCACAAAGTGGTGACGATATCGGGTTTCACCTTACTGGGAGATAACGCCGGTAATTACACGCTGATTCAACCGAGCGGCTTGACTGCAAATATCACGCCTGTGATCCCAGCTGGCAGCCAGCCGCAATTCCCATCAGTACCAGGCCTTGCTGTTTTTGATCAGGACGACCGCCTGCTTGACCAGTCCTTTAATAAACCGCAAATGCATTCGGCACGCGTAAAGGGCGCTTGCGAACCAATCTGTCAGGTCAAATTAGCGATAACAAACGCGCAAAACATGTACCTCACTAATTTTGGTGTGAACCAATCTTTGAATAAGGTCAATCTGCATGAGTAAGTTCCTGGGTAAGCGTTCGACGCACCTGCTCGCCTTGTTGCTCTCACCTATGACAGTGAATGCAGCAGGCTTTAGTACCCCGGACGCAGGCACCCTGCTGCAACAAATCGCCCCCGTTCCGCAGGCCCCGGTTTTTACAGAGCGGCCAGCGCTCAAGATCGAAGGTGACAGCAGCGCTGCGCTGCCCGTCAGCCAGGCATTTCTGGTTAAGCGTTTTGAAATTACGGGCAACACGGTATTGCCAAGTTCTGCCTTGCTGGCTTTGCTGGCGAAGGAAGAAGGCATTTCCATGAACCTGAATCAATTAGGCATATTGATTCAGCGGCTCAACGACTATTACCGTTCCCGCGGCTACTTGCTGGCGCGGGCGATGATTCCAGCGCAAACGATTACTGCTGGTGTAGTGCGCATCGAAATCATGGAAGGAAATTACGGCGAGGTCAGTTTGCTCAACACCAGCCGGGTCAAATCCGGCGTCTTGCACAGTTTGCTTACGCCCTTGGTCAAGGGTGAGGTTATCCGTAGCCAACCCTTGGATCGCAGTCTGTTACTTCTGTCGGACGCCAACGGCAGCGGCGTTAATGCGAGCTTAAAGCCGGGCTTGGCTGTCGGCTCAGCCGACTTAACCGTGGAAGTCACGCCGGCACCGGCACTCAGTGGCAATCTGGCGCTGGATAATTTTGGCAGCCGGCTTACCGGTCGCTCGCGTCTGGGTGCCACACTGGCTTATAGCAATCCGCTGGGTCTGGGTGACAGCCTCGCGCTCAATCTGCTCACCTCTGGTAGTGGCATGCAATACGGCCGTCTGGCATATGAGCTGCTAGTAAACGGGCAAGGCAGCCGCATGGGCCTGTCTTACTCTGACCTCAGCTATAGCCTTGGTGATTCATTGGCAAACCTTAAGGCACACGGCACCGCCAGCGTGCAAAGCCTGTGGTTCAAACATCCGCTGCAGCGTAGTCTTGAGCACAACATCAACGCGCAGCTACAATTTGACCGCCTTGATTTGCGCGACGCTATCGACAGCGCGGCTATCCGTACTTCGCGACAGGTACTTGGCATCACCAGCAACTTAAGTGGCGACAGCCGTGACAGCTTGATTGGTGGCGGCTTTACCAGCTGGAGCTTGGGCATCAGCGGCGGTCAGCTCACCTTGAATGACGCTGCCGCGAAACAAACCGATGCGGCCACTGCCCGCAGCGACGGCAACTATCTGAAAGGGAACGCCAATCTGATGCGCGAACAAAGCATGGGCAATGGAAATACGCTGCTGCTGAGTGCCAGTGCACAATGGGCAAAAAACAATCTCGACTCGTCGCAAAAAATTGCCATCGGCGGGCCATTCAGCGTACGCTCGCTGGCCATCGGCAGCAGCGCGGGCGATAGTGCTTTTATTTTTAATGCCGAATACCGTCATGCGCTGGGCTTGCTCGGTCAAGGCCAACTCACCGCCATTACGTTTTTTGATAACGCAAGCGTAATGATCAATGCCCGCCCCTGGGTCAGCGGCAAAAATCTGAGCCATTTCTACGGCGCCGGTCTGGGCCTGATGTGGACCCATCCGAATCAATGGACCCTGCGCAGCTTTGTCGCCACCCCGCTTTGGTCAGAGCCAGGCAGCAATCCGGCCCCGGTACAAGGCTGGCTGAGTTTGAGCAAGGGTTTTTAAGAAAATTTCGCCTTTGCGCCAACAAGGACTGTTGTCGCCTGCCGCAGACATAGTGCATCGCCAGGAAAGAAAACTGCCTGATCCTTGCAGTAATGGGGTTACATTTTAATGCGTCAACCTACCCCGACTCATCCACGCAGGAGCCCTTGCCCGTGGTCACGCCCATTGTTCATTCCAAAGACTGGCAGCATGCTGTTGAACAGGACTTCGACGAGTTTGCGCCACACACGCCGGCAGCTATTCCGGGGCAAGCCTGGGGCGGGACCAGACTTGCGGCCAGCACGGCCGGGCCTAGTCTGGCCGGCAAAGTCACGTCGCTAAACCTTGGTCCTGCCCATCCGTCGCAGGCAGCCAGCGGCCATCATCGGCTGCAGGCCGTGCAGTTCGCCGAGGATGCGCATTCAGCCGCCACCTTGCAGAAAACAAAAGCGGCGCCTTTCGCCGACATCAAAGCACAAACCAAACCGCTGTTTGACGCCTTACGCGAGACGCAAAATTCCGTCCATAAAGCACTGTCGACAACGCGCACCACCATGCTGGGCAATGCCTTGCAACGCCAGCAGATTAACGACAGTAAGGCCTGGCGCGACGACACAACAGGCAATGCGGCGATCAAAGAAAAAGGGATAAAGGCTTATGCGGCATTAATGAAAAAAACCTATACAACGCATATCGCTGATTTATTGGCTGAGGATTCGCCCTTAAAACAAAAAGGCTTTCCGCTCACAGGCGGCTTTCGCGACCCGGCAACCGGTCTGTATGCAGAACTGCGCAAGCTGCCGCAACAAGGCAATGGCCCCGCTCAGTATGTTTTATGTATTACCGGCACCGGCAGAGGGGCGGCATTGCGCGCGCAGATGAAAACCAATGCGCAGCAGTTTTTAGGCCGTGGTGGTGTACCGGCAGCGCACCAGCAAGCACTGCAACTAACAAAAGAATTACAGCAGGCGATTCATACAATGGGCGGCAATTTGACCCTGGCAGGCCATTCGCTCGGTGGCGGCATTGCCAATTACGTGGGGCTGAAACTGAACATGGCGGCAACCTGCTTTAACGCGGCAGCACTGGGTGGGGCCTGTTTGCAGGATTTGGAACGCGGCCGCCATCTGCACGAAGAAACAGTGAACAAGCAATGCCATGTGCGCACCCATACCGACCCGGTCAGCAGCAAAGGCGTGCAAAAGTTTTTTGCCTGCCTGATTACTTCCCTCAGCTACCAACGCGTGCGGGTGCCCGAGCATATTGGCCTGCGTTATACGGCTAGGCCATCTGACGCGGGGTTTCCGCAAGGCGGGCCGGCTTTTGTGCATAACCTGTTTGCCTTGAATGGCTTGTATCAGAGCAGCGGTGCGGCCACAAAAGAGCCGGAGCCGGACCCCAGCGTACTAGTCTGAAGTCTGCATCCTTAAATTCAGCCACTACCCAAGGCCAGTGCCACCCGGTAGGTAATAAACGAAGCCAGATAGGCCAGCGCAAACAAGTAGCCGGCAATCAGCAAAGGCATTTTCCAGTTACCGGTTTCACGCTTGATGGCCGCCAGCGTTGACAGGCACTGTGGCGCAAACACATACCAGGCCAGCAAGGACAAAGCGGTGGCCAGACTCCAGCTGTTGGCAATCAGCGGCACCAGGGCACCGGCGGCGTCGGTATCGGTGGCCGACAACGCATACACCGTGCCCAGCGCACTCACCGCCACTTCGCGCGCCGCCATGCCCGGCACCAGCGCCACGCTGATTTGCCAGTTAAAACCAATCGGTGCAAATACCACCGCCAGCGCATGACCGATCATGCCGACAACGCTGTATTCAATCGCCTGACCCGTTGCCCCGGGAGGCGCGCCGGGAAAACTCGCTAACACCCACAGCGCTACCGACAGCAGCAAAATGATGCTGCCCACACGTCGCAAAAATATCGTTACGCGCTGCCATAAACCGATGGCCAGATTGCGCACTGTCGGCAGGTGATAGCTTGGCAGCTCCATCATCAAAGGCCGCGCCTGCCGGCCTTCGCTGGTGAAGTTTTTTAACACCAGTGCTACTGCCATCGCCCCGGCCACACCGGCCACATACAAGCCAAACAGTACCAGCCCCTGCAATTCCAGAGTGCCCCAGACGACACGCTGCGGAATAAAGGCCGCAATCAACAGGGCGTAAATCGGCAAGCGTGCCGAGCAGGTCATCAGTGGCGCGATCATCATCGTCACCATGCGGTCTCGCGGATTGGAAATCGTACGGGTGGCCATAATGCCCGGAATGGCGCAGGCAAAACTGGACAGCAAAGGAATGAAGGAGCGGCCTGATAAGCCGACCGAACCCATGATGCGGTCAAGAAGAAAAGCCGCACGCGGCAAATAGCCGGACTCTTCAAGCAGCAAAATGAAGAAAAACAAAATCAGAATTTGCGGCAGAAACACAATCACGCTACCCAGTCCGGCGATCAGACCATTGACCAGCAAGCTGCGCAGCCATCCTGCCGGCAAGGCCGCCGTCACTTCTTCACCCAGCCATTCGGCAGCGGCTTTGATGGCGTCCATGGGCACATTGGCCAGACTGAACATGGCCTGAAAAATCAGAAACAACAAGGCCGTCAGAATCAAGGGCCCGATGAAGGGATGCAATAGCACGCGGTCAATCCGGTCGCTCAGTACGTCCGGCACAATCTTGTTCAAACCCAGACGGGTCAGAATCCCCTGCACCGCTTCATGGTCGGCCTCTGCGGCTTGTATTGCCGGCTCATTGGCAGCGACTGTTGATTTGCTGCTGTTAAATTGTGCCAGCAGTGCACGCAAGCCCGCGTCGCCATCGGCTTTCACGCCCACTGTTGGTACCACCGGCACGCCGAGTTCACGCGACAGAGCTTGCGGGTCAATCGTCATGCCGCGACGCTTGGCCACGTCCATCATATTGAGCGCCACGATACAAGGCAGACCCATGCGCTGCACCGCCAGCACCAGCCGCAGAGTGCGTCGCAGGTTGCTGGCGTCCACCACGCAGACCACCAGATCGGGCTGCTTTTCACCAACGGCGCGACCCATCAGGACATTGCAAGTGACTCGTTCATCCAGCGAGCGCGGATACAGACTATAGGCGCCGGGCAGATCAAGAATGCGCAGCGCACGACCGTCAGGTAAAGTCAGACGCCCTTCTTTCCTCTCCACCGTCACACCGGCGTAGTTGGCGACTTTCTGTTTGCTGCCAGTGAGTAAATTGAATAAAGCGGTTTTGCCGCAATTCGGATTGCCAACCAGCGCCACCAATAGTCCGCTCGGGTGCAGATGAACACGTGCTTCATGCATCAGGCGAGGCCTCCTGCAATTGAACCATCTGCGCTTCATGCCGGCGCAACGCAAAACTCGATAAGCCTACCTGCACCACCAGCGGATCACCGCCCGGAAAGCCGCGGGTCAAGACCCTGACTTCTTCATTCGGCAGAAATCCTATTTCTTCCAGCTGACGCCCAAGCTCGGCGAACTCTGGGTCCGCCTGCACAGCTTTAACTTTCCATGATTGACGCAGCTTGGCCTGATCGAGATTCATAAATGCAGTTTCATAAAAGAATAGTGGAGCATTCTAGTATGAAACGGAACTACTATCATTCGCATTGGGAAAGAATAATCGCTCTGATCCGCGAGCAATGCTGTTGAATTACCTGGCTTGCTTGTTGCCGGGTAGGCGGATTGAGAAGCGGCAGTTTTGCTGTGCATCATAAAAAACCGCATAATTGCGGGCCACCTAATTACTCAGCCCATGAACCATACCGATTTCAGCGACAACATCGAACTCAGCCCGGACGAACTGGCAGCCCGCCAGCGCAGCGCCGCCCGCAGCACCTGGGCCAGTGTCGGGGTCAATATTTTTCTGGCCACGGCACAAATTGTCGTCGGCCTGTTTTCAAAATCACAAGGCTTGATTGCAGACGGTCTGCATTCGCTTTCCGATCTGGTGGCAGATTTTATTGTGCTGTTTGCCAGCCATCACAGTAAAAAAGACGCCGATGCCGATCATCCTTATGGCCACTTGCGTTTTGAAACTGCAGCCTCGCTGGCGCTCGGTGTTTTACTGCTGGCCGTCGGCCTGGGCATGGTCTGGTCGGCTGCGATCAAACTGGAAAATCCGGAGCTGGTGCCGACCATTCACATCTCGGCATTGTGGGTCGCCGGCATGGCGCTGCTGGCCAAGGAAAGTCTGTTTCGCTACATGCTGGCAGTCGCGAAAAAGGTCAAGTCGGGCATGTTGGTGGCCAACGCCTGGCATGCCCGCTCGGATGCGGCTTCTTCACTGGTGGTCGGTATAGGCATTATCGGCAACCTTGCCGGTTACCCGATACTGGACCCGATTGCAGCACTCATCGTAGGTTTCATCGTCGCCAAGATGGGATGGGAATTTGGCTGGAACGCGCTGCATGATCTGGTTGACCGCTCGGTTGACGAAGAAGAAGTCGAAGCGATCCGCCAAACCGTGATCGAGACGCCCGGTGTGCGCGGCCTGCATGACATTCGTACCCGCAAAATGGGCGACATGATAGTGGTCGACGCGCATATTGAAGTCGATGCTTTCATTACCGTCGAAGCCGGTCACGACATCGCGGTGGCCGCAACAGAGCGGGTGATGCAGCGGCATCGGGTGATTCATGTGATGACCCATGTCGACCCCTGGCATCGTCCTGATGGCGACCATCTGGCTATGCACCACTAAAGCTTTTACCCTGCCTTGCGACTCCCCTGTGACGCCTGCGCCACAGCGTAGTACACCAGAAAACTTTGCCGCTTCTCTTGCCATCTTTACATTACCTATAGGTGATGCCGGGAGGAGAACAGAACATGGACATAACTGGTCATAGTCGTATTGGTGCACCATCGCCGCTAAACTCAGAACCAGCGCAGCTTAAAACATCTGCATCAACATCCAGCGAGGCGGCAAGCGCTTCAGCGACTCTCGCTCTCAATCCTGCGCAAAAATCACTGGACGAATTGATAGAGAAAATAATCGCTCTGAGTCAGGGATCTCAAAAAGAAACAATTTCTTATCTAAAGACATGGGCAGATATTGTCGATTGCCTGCCCAACGCAGAGGACGACGAGGCGCCGGCACAGGCAGCTGACAATCTTCAGTCTGCACAAAAAGCTGCACGGGAAACTCGCCAGAAGCTTAGCCTTTTGCTTGTCGAAGAAAAGAAACAAAGACAGCAATTTTCTGACACCAATACAGACTTTTTCAGCAAGATTCAGGAACCCGCTGAGGCGCTACACGAAATAGCCAACAACGCGATCAGTGTGCTGCAGGCTCAGGAAAATCAGTCGCAAAAATGGCAAGAAGGACTGCAGCACACGGCAGCTTTCGACAATCTGCTCACCAGCGTAAAACGTGCAGCCAACAATGAGAATTCACCGCATCATGAGTCATTCAAAAAGCTGGTTGATGGTTTTGACAAAGTGCAGACTTTGCTCGCCGCGCAAGCAGATGACAGAAGCAGTGACGCACCCCATCAAGCCGCACATAACGGCCATATTCAAGAACTTGAAGTGATCAGAGATCAGGTCAAAGCACAACTTGAAAACAATAAAGCTCCCATCAACAAAGCTGAAGAAAATTTACTTTCTCAATGCTTGATACGGTTTGATGAACAAATCGCGTTAGTAAAAACCCGTGAAAATGAACTGGCGGACTATCGATCACCCCGCTCCGCTGCCGGCATTTTCAGAGGCAGGATTGTCGACATTCATGCCGCGCTGATGGTGATTGACCAACTCGCTGCCAAAGATCCGACATCACAAGCATTAAGTACAGCGGCAGAGTTACTGAAATCCCAACTCAAAACCAGACTTGAGACCATGACTTCGCCTATCGCCAGAAACATGATCACGGATAAATCAATAGAAACGTTGATGGGACGACCCATCATGAGGATCAAGGAGCAACGAGCTAATCCGACCGAGGCACAGGATCAACTTGATAAAAGACTAGAATTAATTAATAACGTCAACCATATTGTGACAACGCAGTTCGTGCATCCTCTGGTGACCGAACCCGATCTGATGCAGGGTTTAATTGAGCGCTATGTCGTATCGCAATTACCAGATCCCAAACCTGATGTTGCTGGTCTTTTAAAAGACGCACGCCCCAGAGCACTGAATGAAGGACTGAACTGGGCGCCGATTCATTCCCGCTTTACAGTGCCGGTTGAAGTCACGTCCGTCAGGCGCCATGACAGTGCTGGTGCAGTTTTCAACAAGACCATTGGCGACGCCGTCGCGCTTGAAACCATCACCACACCGATTGGTAATATTTTTGCTGGCGATACGGTCAAGGTCATGAGTACAGGCTCAGCGATCAGCGCGGGAGACTTCGATGACTACCGGGTCGACAATCCGGCAAAACCAAAAGAAAAAATCATCGCAGGACGCAATTCGCATTGCGCAACCGAGGGCAAGCACGCGGTCAATCTGGCCAAATCGGTCTGCAATTTTTTTGGTCGCATGATTCTGAATGTGACACGCCATGCAACGCTGTCGCCGTATCAGTTTTCGCGTACCAGCCTGAAAAAAATGAGCGATGCTGAAGCCGAAAAATTAGTCGCGCACCTGGGCCGGCCTGCAATTAACATCACCCGCATCGCCATCAATCAGGCACCCAACTCAGCAGAAAACGATACATCATGCGACGTGCAGCCAGTAGACACTGAACTCATCGCAGCCATTATGGCCAGCAAATCCACCGACAACATACCCATCACAAAAGTCGATGCTGAAAATATCGCTGCCGACACTACTGCCCTGCTCAAGCTTGCCCGCACTGATCTTGCAGTCTGCGGCGCGCTGCGCAGAAAGGCGGCGTTAAACCGGGCACGTGAAATTTTCCTCAGCGAAGTCAGCAGTAAGCCTGCCATTCTTGAACGTATACAAATGGGGAAAACCTTGCACTTCAATTCAATTTCACTACTAACGCCAGACCCGCTGCGCGCATTTTTGTCCCGATTTTCATTGGTCAAGCCATCCGACAATGAACGCAGAATGCTGGCAGATCAGAATCGGGCATGGGCTGATCTGCAGGCAGAAATTTATAGCGGTGGCATAGAGATTAACGGCGTAAGCATCAAAGCCAACATTAGCGCCATGAATGTGGATGTCAACCCGCTGTCACTGATTGGTGTGGGTACGCTGTCCAAGGCGCTGACCAGTGGCTGGGAGTATACCGACACACAAAACCAGACCGCCATCGAAGCCATGATAGGCACGATTGAGGATGTCCAGAAAGGCAAAATTGGCGGACGTTTGGAAATGGAGTTAGATGATAAAAAGTCCGCAATAGCCCGGCTGCACATACAAAAAAATCAAATCGAGCAAGCCGGTGA
>CANGAW010000080.1 GCA_947451925.1 Burkholderiales bacterium
ACATGAAAAAGTTTTAGCAATTTGTACGCGAGAAGAAAATTACGAAGACTTTGTCAGTATCGGCAAGCGAATTCATCGCCTCGACAATTCGATCATCGTCAATATCTCAAACGGACAATTTCATCCCGACCAGCTTCCGACGCGATTTAATGATCTGCCATTGCTAACGCTCTACCTGGTCAATCCACCAGACAAGGTGCCGGCTCGTGGTCAAACGCTATGCGTGAAAGACATTGGCAAACTAGAGGAGTACAAAAACTTTGTTGCCGCCGGTGTGCCCATTCCAAAAGTAAAGCCCTACACCGTAGGCGAATCTGTTGACCCGAAAGAATGGGGAGACTATGTGGTGTTAAAGCCAGTGCATAGCAGTATTGGCATTGGAAATATTTTAGTTCACACAAGCTGGCTAAAACAGATCGAACGCAATCGAATCCCGCCAGACCACCCGCTGGCAAGCAGCCCTTACCTGCTGCAACAATTTATTGACACGGGGCCCAATGCACTCAGCTATCGGATACTGAGCTTTTTGGGACGGCCACTGATGTGTGTTTCTTTCAGAAGAACAAGACCGATTAAATATCCAGAGTCGTTGGATCAAATTTTTCTTAACGACTCATTTACAAGTAATTTTACGCAGGGCGAAAAAACTTATATCGAGCGAGACTCAAAACTAGCTAACGATGAAGAAGTCATATCATTTTCCAGGCAAGTTTTTAATGCCCATCCTGATTTTCCGCTACAAGGCCTTGATATCGTCAGAGACGCAAAATCCGGAAAATTGTTTGTGCTTGAAAATAACTCCGGCGGAAATGTCTGGACTTTCAGCAGGAAAGACACGCCGACATACCAAGCCATCGGAAGAAAAGCCCTGCTGACACAATTCATGGCATTCGATCGTGCAGCCGAAATTCTGCTTCAAAAAACCCACGAACTGGCCCGATAAAACCAGTTTAAGCATGTTAATTTTTTTGGCAGCTATGCCGCACTGCGCAGGAGCATGAAGCACTGCCCTAAACAGAATCGGCGTAACTTTTTTACAAGTTGATCAAGCTACATATGCAAGAAAAAAAGATTCTGGCGATCTGTGTCCGAGATCAAAATTACGAAGACTTTATCAGCGTTGGTAAGCGAATTCATCGCCTCGACGATTCAATCATCGTCAATATCTCAAACGGACAATTTCATCCCGAACAGCTTGCGGCGCGATTTAATCATCTGCCATTGCTCACACTCTATCTGGTCAATCCGCCAGACATCGTGCCGGCTCGCGGTCATACCCTGCGCGTAAAGGATTTGGGCAAGCTGGAGGAATACAAACACTTTGTTGCAGCCGGTGTGCCCATTCCAAAAGTAAAACCTTACACGATCGGTGAAACCGTCGACCCGCATCAATGGGGAGACTATGTAGTGTTGAAACCAGTGCACAGTAGTCATGCACAGGGCAATTTGTTGGTGCCAACAACATGGCTGAGCCAAATCGAACGCAATCGGATTCCACCAGACCACTCCCTGTCGAGCAGCCCCTATTTGCTACAACAATTTGTCGATACCGGCCAACATGCCATGAGTTATCGCGTACTGAGTTTTCTGGGCCAGCCCCTGATGTGCATTTCGTGGCGAAGAACCAGGGCGGTCACCTATCCGGCTACGCTGGACGAGGTCTTTACGAATGAAACCTTCACCAGTAATTTCAAACAAGAGGAAAACCTCTTCGATGAGCGCGAGTTCAAAATAGCCAACGATGAAGAAGTCATAAAATTTTCTCGCCAGGTTTTTAATGCGCATCCCGACTTGCCGCTGCAAGGAATTGATATCGTCAGGGAAGCCGCATCCGGAAAGTTGTACGCACTTGAAAATAATTCTGGCGGCAACGTCTGGAC
The DNA here is from genome assembly GCA_947451925.1 of Burkholderiales bacterium. Lineage (GTDB taxonomy): Bacteria > Pseudomonadota > Gammaproteobacteria > Burkholderiales > Burkholderiaceae_D > Pernthalerella. The sequence continues at coordinate 1,881 of CANGAW010000080.1, forward strand.
TTTCAGTAGCCTGATCAGTCCGACTTTAAAAGTCATCGGCAGAAAAGCACTAGTGACGCAATTTATGGCCTTCGATCGTGCCGCCGAAATTTTAGTCAAAAAAACCCACGAACTAGCCCGATAAAATCCAACAAAGATCATCCATTTTAATTACTATTTCTGCAGGAACTCTCCAACAGAAGAAATTTGAACTAACCTTTAATAGAATAAATTACCAAAAATTTTTGATAGCGCATCAACAGAACAGCTTATTGCCAGCCTTCGCTCAAAGTCAAAGTATTGCCATCACTGTTTTAGTCATGCAGCGGCATGGTGTTATAAAATTCACATTTGAAAGAAACGGTTTTTTGCAATAAAGACAGCTATAAACCATAGAGGATGAAATGAATTCGTATAAAAAAGTTGTTCTCAAACTGAGTCTGACGTTGATGGTCTGCATGCCAGTGTTATCGTTTGCAGTACCCGCAGCCTTCACCGACAACAACGAAACAACTGGCTACGTGGGCCTGCAATGGTTTACTGAAGAAACCAACTTTATCCGCCCTAATATTGTCGTTGGCGTTCGCCAGACCAAAACTGCTGCTGCGGACAACAAAATTACGGGCTACGACTTGATGTTTACCTACAGCCTGGAAAAAAATCAGTTTGATGCGATTCGCGCGGGCTACCTTGATGGCAAGTGCAATGTGCTAAGTACGGTGGGGGTGGGTTATTCGTTGAAGAAAAAATCAGTACTAGGATTTATCGGCGCTGTTGGTCCTTACTCGCGCCTTATCGCCGAGTTGGATGGCAATGCTTACCCTAGCTTAGGGCTGGACTTCAATTCTCTCGGTTGCGCCGGGGATCGCAAGGAAACAAATTCTGCACCGGGTTAATACAACTTTAAGCAAAGACACTGGGGCCCGATTTTCATCGGGACGACGATAGTGGTTGAGGCGTATTTCGCCCTGATACCGTCATCACCTGCAAGTGACGACTACTGCGTAGACGGACTGTATGTTGTCCGAACATCTGACTCAATCAAAAAAATTATTAAAGTATGAGCAAGGCTTTGAGCTTAGCTCTTACTTCGGCAAGCTCGTCCTGACCGATCATATTTTTATATTTAGCCCTGCGTGCACGCCAGTCGAGCGATTTCACATGGTCAGTTAAGACTGCACAACGAACACCATCGATTTCGGTGACTACTTCAAAGGGATTACCTTTAACTTGAGTACTAAGCGGACAGCAGACCATCAAACTTGTTTTGACATTGTAATTAGCAGGACTTAACACTAAAGCAGGCCTGTGGCCTGCCTGCTCGTGCCCGGCTTGCGGGTCAAACTCTAACCAGACTATGTCGCCTGCATCAGGCACATAACGCTTAACCATTACCAAATTTCCTTGCCAACTGGCAGACCAAATTCAGTTTCTGAATGAACATTAGCGGGCGTGATAGCTGCCACCAATTCATCGAGTTTGTATTCTTTACGTGTGATTGGCTCAATCACAATTTTTCCACGCTGAATTCGTACTGAAACTTTTTGGTCAAGCTCCAAATGCGCTTCTTTCATTACACTTGCGCTTAATCTCAACGCTGGGCTATTCCCCCATTTTTTAATAATGGCTTCCATTTTTTACCTCCAATTGTTTCTACATTGTAGACACCTAAAATTATTCCGTCTAGTTCAGTTGACTCCCGACGGTTATCGGTCAATCAATGCAGAATTTCAATCATGCAAGCAACGCAACAGTTGGCACTACCGGATGCCGACTATGTACTCCACCGGTTGGCAGAAACAGACCTTCCCATGCCTTAATTGCCCAAAGAATTGGTGAGCCTGCAGTATGAACAATCTCCAAAAAAACGGAGACTTTGCCTTCATTAACCACCCTAATTTCGTCGTTGGCATTCGTCAGACCAAAATTGCTGCTGTGAACAACAAAATCACGGGCTACAACTTAATTATTTCTTATAGCTTTGAAAAAAGTCAGTTTGATGCGACTCGCACTGAGGGCCGCAAAAAACAGGCACTGCACACGTTTAATGCCGCTTTAAATGCGTGCAAGCCGCAAAGCCTAATGCCTCTTTAAGCAAAGACACTGGATCCCGATTTTCAATCTGTTGCAGTCCTACTCCACCGGCCCGTACTGCATCTCGCCATTACCAAAAGACCAGTTTTCTTTCGCCACTTCAACCAGGCTGATAAACACATCTTCCTTGCGCACACCCAGCTCGGCTGCCAGATCATCAGCAATCCGCTTGTAAAACTTTTTCTTCAGCTCGGTCGTGCGTCCTGCATTCAGGGTGACCTGGATGAACACAATCCCGGGTGAATAGGTAATTCCCAGATAACTGGTCGGAATATTCAGTTCGCTGGTTTCGTGGGTGGTAATGATCTGAAATTTATCGTCGGCCGGCACAGAAATTTCACTCAGCATTGCACGGTAAACCACTTCTCCTACTGCGCGGCCAAAACCGGGTGGATGGGATTTGGCGATATCGATTCTGACGAGTGGCATGGCAGTCCTTATAAGAAAAAAAGTAAATCAATTAACGAAGGGGCGAGCTTACCTGAATCAAACCGCCGCGCAATCTTGCAGAAACGAATAAGAAGAATTGCCGGCCTATAATGGTGTTTTTATCAGCTTCTTAAAGGAAGACCATGATGAAACATGCCACTCTTGTACAAGCCTGCCTTATTTGCGCAGCCTTCAGCCAAAACGCCTTAGCGCAAGCCACAGACAATCATCAGGCTGTCACTTTGCCAACGCAAACTGGCGCCGCACCGCAAATGTCCGAAATCCCGAAAATGCAGGAGCAAGGAAAACGCATGGCGGAGCTGATGGAAAAAATCAAGGAAGTCACCGATCCCGCCGAACGTAAACGCATTTTGGCCGAAGCGACCTGCCCACAATAAATAACGATCAAACTAATGCCCTTATTTGCGTTTTCCCGCATCAGCGCCGGCTTAGCCGGCAGCCTTTTTTGTGTCATCGCGCTGGCCCAGTCGCCAGCGGCAATCCGCATCAGCGACGCGCAACTGGCCAAAGCCGGCGTCTTGTTTGCCGCTATCAATCCTGCCAGCGTTGCCGGCGAAGGCATCCGTCTGGCGGGCAGCGCCGTGTATCCGCCAAGCCGGATTGAAATCGTCAGCGCACCGGCTGCAGGTGTGGTGCAGGCCGTACTCATTAACAGTATGGACAAGGTCAAAGCGGGCAGCACGCTGGTCCGTTTGCACAGCCCGGCCTTGCTGGAGTGGCAGCGCGAATACGTGCAACTTGAAACCCAGCTTGGGCTGGCGATTAAAAAAGCCGAGCGTGACGAGAGTCTTTTTAATGACGGCATCATTGCCGCCAGCCGGCTGCAGGAAACACGTAATCAACTGGTGCAGTCGCGTGTGGCGGTGCAAGAACGCACGCAAATGCTCCAGCTGGCTGGCATGAGCAATGCAGCCATCAAGACACTGGCGGGGCAGCATGGTCTGAACCCTGCACTCACTGTTAAATCAACACTCAACGGCACCGTGCTTGAACTGATGGTGGCGGCTGGCCAGCGCGTCGAAGCCGGTGCGCCACTGGCTAAGCTAGCCCGCAGCGGCGAGCTTTGGCTGGAACTGCAGGCCAGCCGTGTGCAAGGTGAGCAAATTAAAGCGGGCGATCTGGTGAGACTAGCGGCCTGCAAACAAGCTGGGCAAGTGACTGCGATTGCACCGCAAATGGCCGAGCAAAGTCAGCTGGTTATTGTGCGCGCGTCCTTGCCGGGGGCGGAACAATGTCTGCGCGCCGGGCAATATGTGGAAGCCAGCATCAGCAGCAAATCTGCGCCGCAGGCAGGCTGGCAAATCCCAGCTGCTGCGCTGGTGCGGCAGAGCGGACGTGAATTCATTTTTGTACGCGAAGCGGGTGGCGTGAAAGCACTGGCTGTTCAAGTGTTAAGCCGTGGTGCAGAACAAAGTATTGTGTCTGGTGCGCTGCAAGCCAACATGCAAGTCGCTACCCAAGGCACAGCAAATCTCAAAGGCATCTGGCTTGGTTTGGGCGCGCCGAAAACCGGGGCGCAATAATGCTCAAAAAACTCATCGCCCTGTCGCTGGACAAGCGTCTCTTAGTATTACTGGCAGCGCTAGGTCTGGTAGCAGCCGGCGTGATGGTCTTTCGCATTTTGCCTATTGACGCATTTCCGGACGTCTCGACCACGCAGGTCAAAATTATTTTCAAAGCACCGGGCATGACGCCCGAAGAAGTCGAAACCCGCATCACCGCACCGATTGAGCGTGAATTGCTGGGCATTCCACGGCAGACGATGCTGCGTTCGCAATCGAAATACGCAATCGCCGACATCACGCTGGATTTCGAAGACGGCACCGATATTTACTGGGCCCGCCAGCAAGTCTCCGAGCGACTCTCCGGTGTGCAAAAAGATTTGCCGGCCACCGCTAATGGCGGTCTGGCGCCCATCACCACGCCTTTGGGCGAGATGTTCATGTTCACCATCGAAGGCAATATCTCGCTGACAGAAAAGCGCTCGCTGCTGGACTGGGTGATCCGGCCGGCATTGCGCAGCATACGTGGCGTGGCTGATGTCAATGTACTTGGCGGCATGGTAAAAAGTTTTGAAGTGGGGGCTGATCCGGCCGCTTTAGCGGCACGCCAGTTGTCACTGGCAGACCTGCAAACAGCACTGGAAACGAATAACCGTAATGACGGCGCCGGACGTTTATCTGAAAACGAAGAAGCGCTGCTGGTGCGCACCGAAGGCAGCAACAAGACACTCGATGATGTGCGGGCCATTAGCTTAGGCACCCGCAACGGCATGCCGGTGCGGGTCGGCGATATCGCCACCGTTCGCATCGGCAGCCTGACCCGCTATGGCAGCGTGACCAAAGACGGCAAAGGGGAAGCGGTCGAAGGACTGGTGCTGGGTTTGCGCGGTGCAAACGCCCGCGAACTGGTGGCGCAAGTCAGCCAGCAGCTGGTTGAACTTAATCAGCGACTGCCCAAAGGCGTAACTATTGTGCCTTTTTATAATCGCGGCGACTTGGTCGAGCGCGCCGTTGGCACGGTCACCAAGGCGCTGGGCGAAGCGATTGTGCTGGTGCTGGTTTTGCTGTTTCTGTTTTTGGGCAATGTGCGCGCGGCCTTGGTCGTCGCGGTGATTTTGCCGCTGTCTGCACTGGGCACCTTTGTGCTGATGCATTATTTCGGACTGACCGCCAACCTGATGTCCCTCGGCGGGCTGGCCATTGCCATTGGCCTTTTGGTTGATGCGGCGGTGGTGGTGGTGGAAAATATTGAGGCACGCTTGTCGCATGATTCGTTGCAAGATTCGTCGCAGCCAGAGCAGGGCACCAAGCTGACGTTGTCGCAAAAAATCTTGCAGGCCACCGCGGAAGTGGCCGCACCGGTCACAGTCGGCATTGCCATCATCATCATCGTGTTTATTCCCCTGCTGAGCTTGCAAGGGCTGGAAGGCAAATTATTTGTGCCGGTTGCGCTCACCATTGTGTTTGCGCTGACTTCCTCGCTGCTGCTGTCACTGACCGTAATTCCGGTGCTGGCCTCGCTGATTTTAAAAGAAGGCGCACACCAAACTCCCTGGCTGGTACGTCAGCTTGATGCACTCTATGCGCGGGTACTGGGCTGGTCGCTGGACCATCAGCGAGCTGTGCTCGGCGCCGCCGGCATAGGCTTGCTGCTGGCCATTGCGCTGTTTCCCTTCATCGGCAAATCTTTCATGCCGACGCTGGATGAAGGCGACATCATCATGCAGCTGGAAAAACTGCCGTCGATTAATTTGCAGCGGTCGACTGAAATCGACATGGCATTGCAAAGACAAATTTTAAAATCGGTTCCCGAAGTCAGCAGCGTCATCGCCCGCGTTGGTTCCGACGAACTCGGACTAGACCCCATGGGCTTAAACGAAACCGATACTTTTTTAACGCTCAAACCCCGAGCACAATGGCGCCACCCGGACAAGGAAAAAATTATCGATGCGCTGCGTCAGGTGGCCGATGACTTCCCCGGTGTGAACATCAGCTTTACGCAACCGATTGAGATGCGCACTTCAGAAATGTTGTCCGGCGTAAGGGGTGATCTGGCAGTAAAAATTTACGGCACTGACTTGAATACCTTGAATGAGCTGGCGCAGCATGTGGTGAGCTTATTGAAAACGGTGCCGGGCAACGAAGATGTGCTGACGATTAAAAACGAAGGCATGCAATACCTGCAGGTTGAACTCGATCGTCAGGCCATTGGCCGTTTTGGTTTGTCGGTCGAAGCGGTGCAAAATGATTTGCGCTCCCTGATTGAAGGCCGCGAAGTCGGCGTGGTGATTGAGCAGGGTCGCCGCCTGCCTTTGCTGGTGCGGGGCAGCAGTACTTTGCAAATGTCACCCACCTTGTTTGAATCCCTGCGTCTGCCAATAGCAGATGGGCGCGCACTGCCGCTGGCACAACTGGCGCGACTGGTGCCTATGGGCGGGCCGGTCAAGGTCGAGCGTGAAAATTCCTCACGCATGGTGGTGGTGAGGTCGAATGTGCGCGACCGCGATCTGGTCAGTTTTGTTGAAGAAGCCAAAGCCAAAGTGGCACAACAACTGCCACTGCCGCCGGGTTATCGCATCGCCTGGGGTGGGCAATTTGAAAACCAGCAGCGTGCAGCACAACGTTTGTTAATTGTGGTGCCGGTTGCACTGGGGCTGATTTTTCTGCTGTTATACACCACCTTCAATTCAGTCCGGCAGGCGCTGCTGGTGCTGCTCAATATTCCGTTTGCGCTCATTGGCGGCGTTTTTGCGTTAGCGCTTACGGGGGAATATTTATCGGTGCCGGCCTCGGTTGGCTTCATCGCCTTAATGGGTATTGCGGTCTTGAACGGGCTGGTGATGGTGACGCACTTTAATCATCTGTACGCAGACGGTCTGCCGCTACTGCAAGTGGTAACTGAAGGCGCCAAGCGCCGCTTGCGGCCTGTCATGATGACAGCCAGCATTGCTGCCTTTGGTTTGTTGCCGCTGCTATTACAAACCGGACCCGGTTCGGAAATTCAAAGACCGCTGGCCATCGTTGTCATCGGCGGACTGCTTAGCTGCACCTTGTTGACGCTGGTTCTATTGCCGGGCCTGTTTCAGCGCTTCGGTCTGGGAAATAAAGCATGACTCTCTTCAAACCCTGGCAAGTATTCGGCGCAGGCGCCCTGCTCTGCGTAGTTTGCACGACCACCCCGGCCCAGACTTATCCGCAATGGCTGCCACCGGAAGCACAGGTGAAACAGACGCTGGAAAACTTGCCGCAATTACGCGCTGGTCGCAGCAGCTTGCTGATGGAACAAGCAAATGCCGCGCGACTGCGGGCTGGCACGCAAGAGTGGAGCATTCGCGCTGGTGTGCAGCAGCGAAGTGAACGCATAGGGCGCAACTTTACCGAAAATGAAATCGCCATCGAGCGGCCAATTCGTTTTGGCGACAAGGCCGACAAAGACGCGGCCATCGGTGAAAACGGCATACAAGTCGCCGATGCGGCGCAGGCCGACAACTGGCATGAAGCAGCACGCACCTTAATGAGTCTCTGGTTTGACTGGCTGCGCGAAGAACGCAGTGCACTGCGTTTGCAAGACTACGCACAGGTGCTCACTAAAGAAATGCAGATTGTGCAAAAACGCGTCAAGGCCGGCGACGCACCACGGCTTGAATTGATGCTGGCGGAAACCGAGCTGACCAAGGCCGGCGCCAACCAGTCACAAGCGGCACAAAGGGCGCGGATTCTGGCGGCAGAAATCAAACGCAAATTTCCCGGCATTGCGACCGACTTGCCCACGACACTACCCAACCCGTTGCCCATTGAAGGCGACACCGCATTCTGGCAACAAAAAATCCTCACCGATAATCACGAGCTGGAGTTGGCCGAGCTGACCGCTCGTCAGGAAAAACTGCATGCCGAACGAACCGTGCTGGAGCGTCGGCCTGATCCAACCGTTGGTGTGCGCATGGCCAATGAACGTGGCGGGGACGAACGTATTCTTGGCGTCAGCCTCTCACTGCCCTTGCCGGGTCAATATCGCAGCAAGCTTGCCGAAGCAGCATTGGCGCGGGCACAAATGGCCGCAGAACATGCACAAGAAACCCGGATCAGGGTGGAAAGCATGGCCGAGCAAGTGGCACTGACTGCCGCCGCCGCCCAACCCTTGTGGCAGCAA
>CANGAW010000081.1 GCA_947451925.1 Burkholderiales bacterium
ATTTTGCAAGGTGTCGTCGCCGTTGGCGTAGCTTTTGGCGCAATGGCTGCGGCCCGCACCATTCCACTGAAAAAATCCCTGAGCGTGATGCCTTTGGGCGTGGCAATGGGCCTGGTGGTGCTATTGATGACACTGGCGCATTCGGTCTGGGTTGCCTACCCCTTACTGATTCTGGTGGGTGCCTTGTCGGGTTACTTTGTGGTGCCCATGAATGCCCTGCTGCAGCACCGTGGCCATGTACTGATGAGTGCCGGACATTCGATTGCGGTGCAAAACTTCAGCGAAAACTTATCCATCCTGATGATGCTGGCGCTTTATGCGCTGATGGTGAAACTGAATCTGAATGTGTATATCGTCATTGTGCTGTTTGGCCTGTTTGTGGCCGGCAGCATGGCGATGATCATGAAGCGGCATGCGGCCAATCAGCGCGAATATGATTCTCTGCATTTGATCGGGGAACACAAGCATGCGGACGCGGATCAGTTGGGCTAAGTTTACTGACGTCGATATAGAAAAATTTTTCGTGATGGACGAAAGACTTGAGATGCTCTTCACACTACTACTGTCACCCCGATAAAAACCCACTACTGTCTGGAATATTTTTTTATAGATGACTTTAGACTAGGCTTGATTCTTAATGTCGTTTATTAATGTTCGCCAGCGAGATTTTTCGGGATCATAACGAAAGACGCTGGGTCCCGATTTTCATTACAACGGAAAGTTTTTCTAACCGACGAACAAAAGTTTAAAACAAGCTCACAGACTGGTTAGTGCTGCCTAGCATAGTGCTGGTTTGCAGTGGCTGACTCTGCAAGCCAAACTGCAGATTCGTTAACTGCGACTGGGCAGCAGAAAGTGGCATGGTCGACAAACCGCCAAAAGCTGCGTACTGAAACGCCAACTCGCCACCGAAGCCTGTGGCGGCACGACTGCTCAGACTGCGGTCTAAGGCTGGACGGCTGAAAGCCGTTTCCGTGCTCCAGGGAGACTCCATCAAAGACTGTTCAAAGTCTCTGACCAAGCTAGCGAACGCATACTGCTCAAACTGCGGCGCTGGCAAAGACGATGTTGCGTCTGCTATTTGCGTCTGTGTCTCTTCGCTAAGGAATTCAATCGTGGCCACACTTTGCTTGTCCGTGCTGGCGTACCAGTCTTTCAGCGTGACTTTGTCGGTGGCACTGGTGCTGATGCGCAGATCATTGCCTGATTTGGACAAGCGCAAATCGGCCGCATTAATCCCTTTACCAAAGGACAGCGTATTGTCTTTGCCGCTGCTGGCAACAATCGTATCGTTCCCATCACCCAGATTAAACGCCAGGATATCGGCACCGCTGCCGGGTGTAATCACATCGTCGCCCGTGCCACCGAAAAAGAATTCATTGCCACTGCCGCCAATGAGCACATCATTGTCAGCGCCGCCGTCAAAGAGGTTATTGCCCGCACTGTCAGACAAATAATCCACCCCGGCCTGACCCAAAAGCACATCATTGCCGACATAGCCGTTGAGGCCGTCGCGACCATTGCCGCCATCGAGAAAATCATCTTTGGCGCCGCCGGCAATCGTGTCGTCACCATCCAAACCAAAGATCCGGTTACTGCCGTCGTTGTAGCCGTTCAGGATGTTGTTCACTGCACTGCCTAAGGTATTAACCTGCGCCTTGATGGCTGCATCGTCCCAATTCACGCCATCGGCAAAGCTGAATTGCTCGATCCGGTAATCCTGCCGGTTGAAGTAATAGCTCACCGTGAGCTGATCTGTCGCGCCAAATTTTAAAATCAGCGCATCATTCTGCCGTTCAATTGACGACACATCGGCAGTAGTCAAATCGGTGAACTGCACGGTATCGACGTTACCGGCCGCGGCATCCTCTTCGCTGATGGTGTCCACACCGTCACCCTTGCTAATGAGGTAAAGATCATTGCCCTGTTCACCATTGAGGATGTCGTTGCCTGCCCCGCCAGTGAGCGTATCGGCTCCAGCACCACCGCGCAAACTATCGTTACCCAAGCCGCCTGTGAGCGTGTCGTTGCCGCCATAGCCGAGCAGGTAATCGTTGCCGTTACCACCGTCGATCTGGTCATCCTTGCTGCCGCCATTAAGACTGTCGTTGCCGTCCTGTCCGGCAATGCGATTGCTGCCATCGTCGTAGCCATTGATGGTGTCCGTGCCAGCGGTGCCGACCGTCATCACCCGCGCCTTGATGGCAGCATCATCCAAGCTCACGCCATCGGCAAAGTTGAATTGCTCAATGCGAGAGTAGGTGCTACTAAAATAACTGCGGACGATGAGCTGGTCGGAGCCATTAAACTTAAGAACAAGATCTTCGCCATTGCGCTGCAAGGCCGTAAGCTCGGTGGACGCCACATCAAGGAACTGAACAATATCAATATTGCTATTACTATAATCGAGCTCAGTAATGCGGTCGCTACCATCACCTCTGGCAAACAGATAAGTATCGTTGCCAGCACCACCGATGAGACTATCGTTGCCAAGGCCGCCATTGAGGATGTCGTTTCCAACGCCACCGTCAAGGCTGTCATCTCCGGAACCACCGAGCAAAGCATCATTACCGGCCAGACCGGTCAAGCTGTCGTTGCCATTGCCACCGTCGATCTGGTCATCTTTTGAACCGCCATAGAGCCTGTCATTGCCGTCGAGTCCCGCAATACGGTTACTGCCATCGTCGTAGCCAGCGATAACGTCAGGTCCCGCCGTGCCAACTGTCATCACCTGAGCCTTAATTAGCGCATCATCCCAGCACATGCCATCGGAATAGGAGAACTGCACATTGCGATAGGACTTGATGGTGAAGTAATTAGAGATAGTGAGTTGATCCGCCTGACTGTATTTGAGGACGAGATCATTGCCGCTGCGTTGAAAGACTATGGGCTCGGTGGACGCCACATCGAGGAACTGCACGGTATCGACATTGACGTTGCTGTAATCGAGTTCGGTAATACGGTCGCTGCCATCTCCTTTGGCAAACAGATAGGTATCATTGCCGACGCAACCATTGAGCACGTCATTGCCTGTTCCACCCTTTAGCGTATCGTTACCGGCATTGCCGAATAAGCTGTCATTGCCATTGCCACCGTCGATCTGATCATCCCTGCCGCCGCCATATAGCGAGTCATCGCCATCGAATCCGTGGATACGATTGCTTTCATCATTGTAACCATTGATGTTATCAGGCCCTGCGGCGCCAACTGTTATCACCCGCGCCTTGATCGCGCCTACGTCCCAGTTCACGCTATCAGCAAAGGCAAACATGTAAATGAGATCATTAGACATATTAAAATAATTGCCGATAGTGAGCTGGTCACTATCTCCATATTTAAGAATAAGATCGTTACCGATACGTAGTAAAGCCCGAAGCTCAGTGGACGCGACATCAAGCAAGCGAATGGTATTGACATTGCCGCTGGCCGTGTCGACTTCGCTGATTTTGTCGCTGCCATCGCCTTTCGTAAACAGATAGGTGTCATTGCCAGCGCCCCCACTGATAGCATCGTTGCCGATGCCACCATTGAGGATGTCATTACCTGCACCTCCTTCAATGTTGTCGTCACCTGCACCACCAATCAAAGTGTCGTTACCAACTAAGCCAAATAAATAATCATTGCCATTACCACCGTCGATCTGATCATCTTTAGCGCCGCCATACAGCGTGTCATTACCTTCGAGGCCAGCGATGCGATTAGTACCATCATCATAGCCATATAGATAATCTGAGCCAGCCGTGCCTAAGTTGATTACCCGCGCTTTGATTGCTGCATCATTCCAGCGCACATCATCGGCAAAGATAAATTCCTCGATGCTGCAATTAGGATTGCTGAAATAATTTTTTACGGAAAGCTGATCACTCGCCCCATATTGCAAAATGAGATCGCAGCCGCTAAGTTGTAAAGCCATGAGTTCAGTGGATGCCACATCCAGAAACTCGACGGTATCGATAATGCCCTTAGTCGCGTCGGATTCATTTATGGAGTCGTTGCCATCTCCTTTGGTAAAACGATAAACGTCACACCCGTTGCCACCGGAAAGGATGTCATTATCCTTACCGCCAATAAGAATATCGCTCAAGTTTCCGCCAGTGAGGCAATCATTCCCGTCCAGCCCAAACATCATATTTTCTTGCAGCAGATCGGCCACAACACTGTTCATAGCGCTATCGCCAACTAGCAGATTCATACCCAACCCTACAAGATTGCGATCAAATGCTGATCCTGCTAAGTCTCCCCTCTGCCTTAATTCTTTTAGTAGTTCTTCACCAAAGCCACCTTTATTACGCAATATTTTTCCAAAACGAATCATCGAATCGATGCCATTTTTTTCGTTATTTTCAAAACCAAAATGCAATGACTCCAATAACGCATTGACGTCTATTGTGAATGAATCGGTTGTAACATCCCAATTCAGCGCAATGCTGTTATACAAAGATTGAAACTGAGTTTGATCAAGAAACTGCATAAGATAATAGTCCGCCAACTGATCAAATGCCTTTAGTAAAATTGGAGAAGCCGATGCGTGCGGATTGGGATCACGAGTACCCCAGCACCATGTACCCAGATAGCCTTCACCGAGGAAGGACTCCAGCGTTGCCAGTTTGCGAGCGTCTCCAATAACATTACCGTAAACAACCGCTCGACTTGCCGGATCAATGTCCTCTACACCGGCCCAGGCATAAAGCAGATTAGTCATCATGGCGCGTTTAATATCGACGGTTGTTTCGCCGATCAAAATTGCGACTAGTGATTTCAGGTGACTACTGGTATCGCGTGCCATAGCCTGATGCAAACTGTGTACATTCCCAAAACCAAATAACTCTGGTAAGGCGGCAATATCGTTACTGATTTCAAGTTTATCTTGATCCAAAGTTCGCGCCATATCTACGGCAAACCATACGTCATCGACAGCGCGTGTCGTGCCATCGATCCTGGTGAACGTCCCCGCTTGAAGATGTTGATTGCCTTGCGCATCGGTAAGGCTTTGTACTTTGTAGTTGACGGCTATGCTACGCACACCGGCTGTATCTAATGTAAGCCATTCGCTTTCAGCGAGTGCAGCATCGCTGTCGCTGTCTTTCCAGAGGCGCAGCTGAGTAAAAGCAGAGTCACTGGCGTCGAGCTTGCCATCATGGTTGTTGTCAAGATCAGCCAGGGCAGCAAAGCCGTTTGCTGCCTTGCTACCGTCGTTGAGAAATGTGTTGTTACCGAAAAGCTCACCACCGTTGTCGATAGCGCCATTACCGTTCTTATCCCACACCAGTAAACCATCGTCCTTACCGACCCAGCCGGTTGTTTCGGCGAAGTGATTGCCGTCATGATCAAAGTGAATGCCCGCGCTCTTGCTGATGGTCTCAACACCATCGCCATCGAGATCGAGAACCAAAGGACTGAGGGTGGTTTTGGCGACTTGAAATTGGTTTTGCAGGCTGGTGATGAAATTGCCGAGCTGGTCGTAGTCACCATCAAGCGATGTGGCATGCTCGTTAAATGACAGTACGTCGAGAACTGATGTTACGCTGTACTGCGACTTTATAAGGGCAACACGATAAAACAGATCGACACTGCGATTGATCTGATCCCAGTCATAGATCCCAGGTACATTGTTCATCCAGATTTGGGCTAGTTGACGGATAGAGGGATCACTTGATCCAGTCTGCTTATGCATGAAAGCTAGTGTCGATAGATTGGCTGCAATGCCTTGATAATTGTCCGCGCCTTTGCTGTCGCGCATGAACTTCCAATACTGTTCTACAGCGTCATCGCCACCAAGTTTGCGCAAGATTTCGAACGGCGCGTGAAGAGTCCAGTTGTCGATTGAAAGGCCATTTTTTTGAAAAACGTCTGCATGAATTTTTGTCAGCTCAACTTCATCAATATCACGTTTAGTCAAGCCATCAGAGCTAGCTTTGGCAATAACCGATAAAGTGTTTAGGTAAGCCGCCGCCATACCAACTTTAATATTTTGGATCTGCTCTGGTGTCAAATTTTGACAGGCAAAACTACCTATTCCCATCATTGCTGTACCGCTAAGAAAATCAACTGCCACAACTCCAGCTAAAGTGTCACCATTAGCAACTCCAGCAGCCCAGCCTGCGTAGCTATAACCATTTTTTTCTAATGCAGAATAAACTCCATCAATTTCACCACTGACAAGCTCGGCTTGCAGTTGATTTATTTGAACGAGCGATAGACTATTTGGCATGTTGAATTAAGCTCCTGATCGAAATTGGATAGCGGGCGATTTAAAATTTATAATAATCTGCGAAACAGACGACTTAATTGCTCCCCATTGTGGAAGCATGCCTTTACGGAAACTAACACTCACCATGGTTCGCATCGTTGGAAGTAAATCAAATCGAAGCTCACAACGATCAGCTTGATGATGCATGTTTCCGCATTCGATGTAAGCATCAGGAATTCCATCCTGCCTTCGGTGAAAATAAACATTTACATCATTCATATCAGCGACTTTTCCGTCTACTAAAACACCATAACCACGGTGTTCATCCGATACATTGATCGGTGCATAGCCAGTCAAATCGAAATCAGTAGTCGCTATTTTTTTATATTTGTAAAAAATATTATTTGAAAGGTTATCGATACTTCGTTGAATAAACACATCAATGGGCACACCAAAATCTGCACCCGAACTGATCCCTACCTCCAGCCACTTCGTCGTCTCGATCGACGACGCTTTTTTATCTGCCATCGTCTCCGCAGTCAGTGGTGCCATATCCGGAAAGTGCACTTCAAATCCAAAACTGGACAAGCGCGAACTGAAATCACGCTTGGGTGCGGGTCCTTTTTTGCGTTCAAGAAAATGCGGATCTCCGTCATATTCGACAAAGTGTGCAAAGTGTTGAGGGATCAGAACAGGCACACCGCCTAAGTCACCAATTGTCGATCCGACCTGGTTTTGTTTTACAACCCAGGAGTCATTGAAAAATTGAATGTGTTCAGGCTCTGCTGGTTTGACCAACAGGACCAGAACACTAACGATGGCCGGCACAATCGTGAGATAGAACAAGACTCTCCACGAACGCTTGTCCGGCATCATGCGTATATAAATTTCGTGCGCGATAGAAGCACTTGAAGGTCTGTCTGCGTGGTGTCGCATGGCGATACTCCTGATGTGAAGTGTCCGCAAATCTCGATACGATCACTTTTTGGTACGTCGTGATTTGCAAAATACTAATGACAAATCGAATCGCTTCGCTACTCTTTTTTGAATTATTTTTTGAAATTGAAAAATCGAGAAAAAAACTTTTCGGTCAACGAATAGCGTGAGCACTGGTGGTAAAAATTACATCAACAGTGTCGTTTTTTGTGCAGAAAAACGCGGGGGAGTTTTGACTTGCGGAGGGTTTCAGTACACCGCTTGTGCGGCCTTGATGCAAATTGCTAGCGTTATTAAAACTTCGTTAACCGGGATTTTTCAATGTGCTTGGTCGCTGTTTGAAAACGCAAACAATTTTGTGGTTGCCTGATGAATTCACCGGGTCCTGATTTTCATCGGGACGGCGGTATGCTGTCGAAATTATCCATTACGTTCACTTCACTGAGCATGCGCTCATCATGTCAGCACAAAAATGGCGTAACCGTATCAAGTTCAGTCACACGCCAGAGCGTATTGAACAGGTGCTGCATCTCCGCTTCTGACGCGGCATTTCCAAATTTGGCCAGCGACTGTGCCTTGTACTCCAGCTCGGTGCGACTCAGGGTATTGCCCGGGTCGCCCTTGGGTTCATCGACGCGGCCATGCAAAATTTTCCCGTCACGTGTGTGTACCGTTACTTTGCCTATCCAGCGTGCTGGGTAAGCGGCATCCACTTCTTCATCAAGCAGCATTTTTACCCGTACACGAAAGTCGGCCATTGCCGGGTCGTTGTAGTAAGACTCGAATTCATTCACGCCGGCCACACCATGCAGTGCGATCATGCCCAGCACGGTGCCCATGGAAAATTTTGCCTGATGTACCGACTCAGGATTGGTCACCGGGCCCAACACATCAATGGCTCCCTGATGTACATGGGTGAGTACTTCAACAATCTCGTCAGCATGCAGCTGATGCGCTGACATCACCTGCAGCAACGCATCGGCCGCCGGGTGCGTATGACGGCAGGATGCGTGAAATTTGAAGGAAGTCTCAATCGTCGCCCAGCGCGAACCCAGTCGGTCGGTCAGGCGTGCGGGGTCGGCAAACTGGGACATGCCGGCAGCCATACCTTTGGCGCCTTCAAGAATTTGCCGCGCGCCGGTAAAGCCCTGCTCGGCCAGACAGGCCGCCATCAAGCCATCGGCGGCGGCCTTGGCGGTATGCAGTTGTTTGGAGTCGGCGGCGTCGCGCAAAAATTCCCACAAGCCTGCCGCTTGCGTGCCGGCAGAACCGATTGCATGCAGCATTTTTTCTGGTGAAAGTCCGATCAGGCGCCCTACTGCTACTGCGGCGGCAACGGTGCCAACGGTGCCGGTGGTGTGAAAGACGCGATAGTGTTCGCGGCCTAAAAATTCACCGATGCGAATCCCTGCTTCATAACCGGCAACGGCCGCCGTAATCAGTTCACGTCCGCTGCTGCCGCGTTCTTGTGCCATTGCCAGCACAGCGGGGAATACTACCGCAGCCGGATGAAATACCGAGCCGTTATGCACGTCATCCTGTTCGGCATAATGCGATGATGCAGCATTGACCATGGCCGCAAACAAGGGGGAAGTGCAGCGGCGCGAAATCAGTACTTCGGCCTTGCCTTGTTGCGGTCCCATTTGTCGGGCAAAATTTTCTATCATCTGCACGGGCTTGCCGGCCTTACCGGCCAATGCAGAACCAAACCAGTCGAGCAGCAAATCTTCAGTACGGCGCACAACCGGTTCAGGAATGTGCTCAAACTGCAGGTTGGACGCAAAAGCGGCGAGTTGTGCGCCGGGCGCGTTGAAATCAGACATAGGTTTCTCCAACTGATTAAAACGATCGCGGCAAGCCAAGCACATGCTCGGCCACATAAGACAAAATCAGGTTGGTGGAAATCGGCGCGACCTGATAGAGCCGGGTTTCGCGAAATTTGCGCTCGATATCATATTCAGCAGCGAAACCAAAGCCGCCGTGAAATTGCAGGCAGGCGTTGGCGGCTTCCCAGGAAGCGTCGGCGGCCAGCATCTTGGCCATGTTGGCTTCGGCACCGCAGGGCAAGCCGGCGTCAAACAAGGCGCAGGCTTTGTAGCGCATCAGATTGGCCGCTTCGAGGTTGACATAGGCTTTGGCAATCGGAAATTGCACACCCTGATTCTGCCCAATCGGGCGACCAAAGACCACGCGTTCCTTTACATACTTGCTCACTTTGTCGATGAACCAGTAGCCGTCGCCTATGCATTCGGCGGCAATCAATGCACGCTCGGCGTTGAGTCCATCGAGGATGTATTTGAAGCCCTTGCCTTCTTCACCGATCAGGTTTTCCGCAGGGATTTCCAGGTTGTCAAAAAACAGTTCGTTGGTTTCATGATTGACCATATTGCGAATCGGCTGCACGGTCAGTCCATTGCCAATCGCGTCGCGCAAATTCACAATAAATATCGACATGCCTTCGGATTTTTTGCTGACTTCAGCCAGTGGTGTGGTCCGCGCCAGCAAAATCATCAGGTCGGAATGCTGCACCCTTGA
>CANGAW010000082.1 GCA_947451925.1 Burkholderiales bacterium
TGCGCTCAAGTTTTATGCGTCGGTACGACTCGACATTCGCCGCACGGGCTCGATCAAATCCGGTGACGAAGTCATCGGTAATGAAACCAAGGTCAAAGTCGTTAAAAACAAAGTGGCGCCACCGTTTCGCGAAGCGCATTTCGACATTTTGTATGGGGAAGGCACCTCACGCGAAGGCGAAATTCTGGATATCGGTTCGGACGCCAAAATCGTCGAGAAATCCGGTGCCTGGTATAGCTACAACGGTGAACGCATTGGTCAGGGCAAGGACAATGCACGTCTTTATCTGAAAGAGCGGCCAGAGCTGGCACGCGAAATCGAAAACAAAGTGCGTCTGCATCTGGGCGTGCCTCAGTTGCCTTCTTTGCAGCCTAAGGTCTCGGCAGAAGCAGCTGCCGCCAAAAAGCTGGCAAAAGCTGAAGCTAAAGAAGCCAAAGAAAACAAAGAAAATAAAGAACCGAAAGAAGCCGAGTAAATCAAGCGAGCAAGTCCGCCGGGAAATGCGTGATGGCATTTTGCCGGCGGCACCGTGCTTTCACTTTGAGTCGACAAGCACTCAGGCAGCGCTTGTTTTTCCACAGCCCAGATGCCGCGTCCCAAACCCAGCCTGAAAGCCCGCGCATTGCGCTACCTCGCTGCTCGTGAACACGGGCGGCAGGAGCTGGCGCGCAAACTGGCCCGCTACGCTGAAGAAGGCGAAGATATTGAAGCCCTCCTTGACTGGCTGGAAGCGGCCAAATTTCTATCCGAGCCGCGCTTTGCAGAGTCGCTCGTTCATCGGCGTGCCGCTCGTTTTGGCACGAGCCGCATTCTGTCCGAGCTGCAAAGTCATGGCATTGATGCAGATACCGTCACTGAACTCAAAGCCCGGCTAGTGCTGGATGAAGAGGAGCGGGCATGGCTGGTTTGGGAAAAAAAATTTGGTGCAGCCCCAGTGGGGGCAGCTGAATTCGGTAAACAATTACGGTTTTTGCAACAGCGCGGCTTTTCGCATCGCGCCATCCAGGCCGTCATGCGCCGAGCCGGCCGGGGCAGGGTGGAAACAGAAGACAATTAAGCGTGTTAAAAGCAGATTGATCACTTTGGTCATTCGGCCATCTGCCTGTGATAAACTGCGGCAGCTTTGCAGCGCCGCATGAGCGGCACCCGTCGTAGAAACTGCGGCAGGCCTGCACGAAATCATAACGACAGCGCGCCAAACAGATCGAAGTCCTGATCTGCGCCAGTTTTATGCCACTGCCAACTCCCAAATCTCCTCGTGTGCCACGGCATACGCGCGCAATCGAGGCGCAAGCCTTTGAACGTGAAGACGGGCTATGGGACATCGACGCGCGCATTCGCGACATTAAAACCCGTTCTACCACGCTGGCTTCCGGCACCCGTGCGCCGGGCGAACCTATCCATGATCTATGGTTGCGCATCACGATAGACACCAGTCTCAACATTGTCGACGCCGAATCGGTGTCCGATGCCATGCCTTACCCCGGTTACTGCAACACCATCAGCCCTGCCTACAAAAAGCTCATTGGCCTGAACCTGATGAAGGGTTTTCGGCAAGCCGTCAAGGAAAGGCTGGCCGGTACTTCCGGCTGCACCCACCTGACCGAACTGGCTTCCATTTTGCCGACAGCGGCGATTCAGGCCTTTGCCGGCGATGTGCTGCCAACGCGCGATGGTGCAGGCGACAACGAAGCCCATGCGCCATTCCAGCTGGACCGCTGTCATGCATTACGGCTCGATGGTTTGGCTGTTGAAAAATATTACCCCCGCTGGGCCATCAAACCGATCGCCCAGTCTGATTAGTTGAAATTAGTTTTAATGACCCTTATCCAACCACACACACTCGCGTCTGAAGGGAAGCTCGCATGAAAATCCATGAGTACCAGGGAAAAGAAATTCTTCGTCAATATGGCGTGACTACGCCGCGCGGTATTGCTTGCATGAGCGTCGACGAAGCGGTGAAAGCAGCCCAGACCCTGGGTGGCCCGGTCTGGGTCGTCAAGGCACAGATTCATGCTGGCGGTCGCGGTAAGGGTGGTGGCGTGAAAGTTGCCAAGTCACTCGAGCAGGTGCGCGAATACGCAGAGCAGATCATGGGCATGCAACTGGTGACCCATCAGACCGGCCCGCTGGGCCAGAAAGTCCGTCGCCTGTTGATCGAAGAAGGCGCCGACATTCAAAAAGAACTCTATGTGTCGATGGTCACCGACCGAATTTCGCAGCGCGTGGTCTTGATGGCTTCGAGCGAAGGCGGCATGGACATTGAAGAAGTCGCTGAAAAACATCCTGAGCTGATTCACAAGGTGGCCATTGATCCGGCAACGGGTCTGACAGACGCCGACGCGGATGCGATCAGTGCCAAAATTGGCGTACCGGCAGCATCGATTGCCGATGCACGCGTTCAGTTGCAAGGCTTGTACAAAGCCTATTGGGAAACCGATTGCTCCCTGGCCGAAATCAATCCGCTGATCCTGACCGGTTCGGGCAAAGTGATTGCGCTGGATGCCAAATTCAATTTTGATTCCAATGCACTGTATCGTCATCCTGAAATCGTTGCCTATCGCGATCTTGATGAAGAAGATCCGGCTGAAATTGAAGCCTCCAAATTTGATCTCGCCTACATTTCCCTCGACGGTAATATCGGCTGTCTGGTCA
The DNA here is from genome assembly GCA_947451925.1 of Burkholderiales bacterium. Lineage (GTDB taxonomy): Bacteria > Pseudomonadota > Gammaproteobacteria > Burkholderiales > Burkholderiaceae_D > Pernthalerella. The sequence continues at coordinate 2,656 of CANGAW010000082.1, forward strand.
ATGGTGCCGGTCTGGCCATGGCCACGATGGACACCATCAAATTGTTCGACGGCGAACCGGCCAACTTTCTCGACGTAGGCGGTGGCGCCACTGCTGAGAAGGTGACGGAAGCCTTCAAGATCATGTTGAAAAATCCAGGCCTGAAAGCCATTCTGGTGAATATTTTCGGTGGCATTATGCGCTGCGACGTGATCGCCGAAGGCGTCATTACCGCGTCCCGCGCTGTGTCACTGAATGTGCCGCTGGTAGTGCGCATGAAGGGCACCAACGAGGACATCGGCAAAAAAATGCTGGCCGAATCGGGACTGCCCATCATTGCAGCCGACACCATGGAAGAGGCCGCACGCAAAGTCGTCGCTGCGGCCAACGGACAATAATTAGACAAGGAACAAGCATGTCGATTCTGATCAATAAAGATACCAAGGTCGTGACCCAGGGCATTACGGGCAAGACCGGGCAATTTCACACCCGCGGCTGCCGCGATTACGCAAACGGCAAAAACTGTTTCGTTGCTGGCGTCAATCCGAAAAAAGCAGGCGAAGACTTCGAAGGCATTCCGATTTTCGCCAATGTGCGGGAAGCCAAAGAAAAAACCGGTGCCAATGTTTCGGTTATTTACGTGCCGCCAGCCGGTGCCGCTGACGCAATCTGGGAAGCGGTGGAAGCCGAGCTGGATCTGGCCATCTGCATTACCGAAGGCATCCCTGTGCGTGACATGCTGGCCCTGAAAAACCGCATGGCCAAAGCAGGCAGCAAAACCTTGCTGCTGGGGCCAAACTGCCCGGGCTTGATTACGCCGGACGAAATCAAGATCGGCATCATGCCAGGCCACATTCACAAAAAAGGTCGTATCGGCGTGGTTTCGCGTTCCGGCACCCTGACTTATGAAGCAGTTGGTCAGCTGACTGCATTGGGTCTGGGTCAATCCTCGGCAGTTGGTATCGGTGGTGATCCTATCAATGGTTTGAAGCACATCGACATCATGAAAATGTTCAACGATGATCCTGATACCGATGCCGTGATCATGATTGGCGAAATTGGTGGACCAGACGAAGCCAATGCCGCTTACTGGATCAAAGACAATATGAAAAAACCGGTCGTCGGCTTTATTGCTGGTGTAACCGCACCTCCGGGCAAGCGTATGGGTCATGCCGGTGCGCTGATCTCGGGTGGTGCCGATACGGCAGCGGCCAAGCTGGAAATCATGGCAGCCTGCGGCATTACTGTGACGCGCAATCCGTCTGAGATGGCCAAGCTGTTGAAAGACCTGTTGTAAGCCAGACTGCATTTTCTGCTGAAAAATCGGTCGAACGGGGAGCGCAAGCTCCTCGATTTTTTTGTGCTCACTTAAAGCGGATGGAATGAATTTTTTACTTGATTTGAACTGGTTTGCAATCGGCCAGATTATTCTGGTTGATATTTTGCTGGGCGGTGACAACGCAATCCTGATCGCGCTGGCCTGCCGCAATCTGCCACCGGCCTTGCGTAGTCGCGGCATTTTATGGGGAACGGTTGGCGCCATTGCGATTCGTCTGGTGCTGGTGTTCTTTGCGGTCAGCTTACTGGAGATGCCCTATCTGAAACTGGCTGGTGGTTTGTTATTGCTGTGGATAGGTGTCAAGTTACTGATTGATGAAGAAGCCGGTCATGATCACATCAAAGGCAGTGACCAGCTACTCACGGCCATCAAGACCATCATCATCGCGGATCTGGTGATGAGTATTGATAACGTCATTGCCGTTTCCAGCGTGGCTCAGCATGCAGGCGGAGATCAGCAAATGTTGCTGGTCGTGTTCGGTATTCTGGTCAGCATTCCCATCATCGTCTGGGGCAGCACCTTGGTGTTAAAAACCATGGATCGCTTCCCCCTCATTATTACTTTGGGTGCCGCCTTGCTTGGCTATCTGGGCGGCGCGATGATTTTTTCCGATGCCGGTTTGATGTTACTGATCGCTGCGCAAATCAGCTGGCTGGAATTTACGGTGCCGGGGCTGGATTTGCATCTCAGCTTGCCGGGTTTGGTTGGTGCAGTGGCTGTGCCTGTTGTTGGGCACTGGATTGAAGCACGACGGGCTCATGTTGCCAGTGCTGAGCGTGACAATTAGCCAGTGCGTATGCGTAGTGAATGAAGCATTTAAAAGGGAGCCGCAGCTCCCTTTTTTTCTAGCCTGTTTTTGAAATACCTTGTGCTTACACTTTCGGCAGTAAGCGGGTTGGGACTGAGCCACCGATACCCCAGGTCAGACCGGAACCCGGTGCACAGGTGCCTGTGTAGATCACGTTTTCACCAGCGGCCACACCAGGAATGCCGGCGCCGTAAGCGATGGTAACGGTGGCATGTGTTGTGTCGACACCGGCAACAGTGACGGAAGTGACATTTCTGCCTGTAATGGAGCCCGCAGCAGGCAGGCCTAAATCATTATGGGTAAGCGTGGCCCATTTTTCTGCCAATGTGCCATCGCTGCAGGCAACGCCCACCGCCGACAAGGCTGGCGTAGCCAGACTTGGGCCCTCTTGTACCCGCGCTCTGGCGGTGTAATCCTGATAAGCCGGAATGCCAATCGCAGCCAAAATACCGATAATCGCTACCACGATCATCAATTCAATCAGGGTAAAGCCTTGCTGCGCATGGGCAGTCTGTGGGCTGCGCATTATTCTGTTCATGTGACACTCCTTGGAAAAATAAATCAAAACCGATAAATCCACGATGTTGCGGATCAGTGCGAATTGGCAAACATTGTGCCAGGCAGAATAGGGTTTTTCTGAATAAAATTATTTGTTATGGATCAAGATTAAAGCGATGAAATTTTCTGAAATCGCGAATTTTATTCGCTCAAAATGAGCGAATAAAAATTTGAATTCTTGATATTCGAACTAAATCACGTAAAGCCGTTTTCACTAAGCGTAAAAACGCAATTTTTTCGCCATCATGTAGTCCGAAAATATAAATCAGGACTCGATTTGCAGCCGGCAGAGTCCAAATGAAAAATGTCATTAATTGACGATTTTCGTCATATAAAAATTTATGAAGAAATTAATTTGACACTTTTTGTTTATTAAAACACTTGGTCCTATTATCGGACTTAAATTGGAATAATTTGCTTTATTTATCGGAAACAGTGGAATGCTAAAATAGTGCCGCTTTTTAATAGCACGGTAGAGACAAGCTGATGTTTGCCAGATGTTCGTGGTGACTCGCCCGGTTTTCAATGTCGCTTACTAGTCGGGAATCATGATCAACACTTCACGCAAAATGCGGCATGTTGCAGAACTGGATGCGCCGGGATGGCGCGCCCGCTTTGCGCGGCCCTTGCGCTGGTTTAATTACCTCACTCTGATAGCGGTGATTGTGCTGGCCTGTACCGTCGATGCACCAGGCATTGGCCTGCGCACGGGTTTATGGATGCTCGCTGCTTTTTTGCTGATTCCCTTGCTCTTGGCCTGGCGTACCGGTCGCCGCAGGCGGCATAGCTGGCGCAGCGACGCCATCTTGTTCGAACCTCCCATGCACAGGCCGGTTTCCTCCCTTGAAGAAGTGCAAGAATGGGCATTACCCTCGCATCCGCTGATACGTTACCCGCTTTCCTTTTTACTGATAGCCATGATTTATTGGGCGCTGGTCGTCCATCAGATGAAACTGCCCGGCTCCTGGTTGTTGTCGCTGGTATTGCTGGCGTTAGTGTGCTTGTGGTGCTGGCGCGAGCCTTTAGTGTTGGCGCTGATCGTGTTCGTTGGTGTTCTCGTCGTTTCCGTACTGGGTTGGATTATGCAGAATCTGTCGACGGATATTCTGCTAGCGTCTTGTGTGTTTTTGCTATTGTGCGGGGTAATCATTTTGAGTGGGTCACGTAGGCGAAAATCAAAAACGCAGGCAGAGCAATGAAAAAGAAAGTGGGCGCTAACGGAAATTGGGTCAGTGTCAGCACACAGCAGCGTCTGGCGCAGGCAGGTTTGCCTTCGCTGGTAACGCTGGGCATGCCAGCTGCGATCCATACCCTGATTTCTTTCAATGTCGAAGGCACTGAACAGCTGGCATGGTTTGTCTCGCTGATTTTTTGGGCTTATGGTCTGCTGTTCTGGTGGACATCGACCGGCATGGCATTGATGCGTAGTCAGCGCTGGGAATGGACGCAGGAGGCACTTGATGAGCGGCAGCGCTATGTCAGTGATGCGCGTGCGCGCAGCAAAGAATTTTGGGGGCATTGGTGGGTGCGCTTCCCGATCGGACTATTATTTCTGGTCACCGGTATTTTTGCGATGGGCAGCCCGCACATTGCTTTGCAATTGCTCAGCATCTTGTTGCTGATGATGGCTTTCGTGACGCCTTTTGTCTTCATGACCGAACTGCTACTGTTACCGATGAGCGTAGGGCTGATCTTGATGGTGTTTGCTGTAGTCGATCGGATGCCGGTATCCATCATCGTTTTGTTTGGCGTCGCCGCCATGGCTGCGGTTTTTATCATGGCGCTAAGCAGGCGCAGTCAGCAGCGGGCCGCGGCTAAAATCATCACAGAACAAAATGCAGCTGTTCTCGCAGAGAGTAAAGATCAGCCCGGGCAAGAAGAGACAGACAAAAAAAATGACGTATTGCAGTAAGCGCAGCAGTCAGATAGCCGTTTAGCGCCGAGGGGGAATTGACATCAAAGCAAAGCTCCCTCTTTCAGTCGGCGCACCTTCAAACAGAAACAATTGGCAAGCCCTGGATGACCATGCGTTGGCACGCATACCTCCCTCGGTCAGGCCCTGGCTCAGACTGACTTCATCGATGACGACCCGGATCGCCACAGTGACCGGTTTCCCTGTTGTCGTTACCGTCAGCAGTGATACCGATGGCCATCCGGATCGCAGCGAACAAGCTTTTCTTGGTGTGCGGCGTACGCGCGGACGTGTGCGTGAGGTCGTCTTGTCGGCAGGCGGTGTGGCCGTGCTAGTGGCGCGTACAGTTTTTATTTCACGCCACTTGCTGTCAAATCAGTCTCTGCGAAAGTTGGGCCAGCGTTCACTTGGCGAGCTGCTTTTTTCGCAGGGTGATGCACGCTGGCTGCGACGGGAATTTGCACCCCTCAACCCTCAACTGTCTGTCTGGCCACGGGCAAAAGCGAGCTTGCCCTGTTTGCCTAATGGTGCCTGGGCAAGACGCACCATTTACCTGCTCGACGCTGCACCTATCTGCGTCACCGAAGTGATCTTGCCCCGCTTGTTCAAGTGAATCTTTTTGGTTTTGTATTCAACAAATAAGTTGTTCGCATTTTCAAACACGCATAAAAATTGTTGAAACAAGTTCGCAATGCGAGGCGTTGTAATCAAATAAAATTTTGCTAAAATTTAATCTACGTGCCTGACTCCCGCGGATCATCAATACGCATCCCCGGATGTCATTCGTTCCCGGGGTGTAGCTTAGTCCGGTAAAGCGCACCGTTCGGGACGGTGAGACCGGAGGTTCGAATCCTCTCACCCCGACCATCCTTGTTGCATCTGTTTATTCAGCCAATATCCGATAGACTGGCCCGGCGCTGGCAGACACCGATTCCATTAATACGACTTGTCTGCTTTCCCAATGCACTGGCTGGAAAAATTTCGTTGATGGCATTGGCGAATTACGCGCCAAACTAATGTGCGGGACAAATTCATTGGTCTGTTTGCGCAATATTCCAGCGTCAATCAAGTTCTGCCAAAGCTGCTGTTGCAGCGAAAGTAATGCGGGAGGCGGTACTGAAGGCCCGACCCACGCGATGCGCTGTTTCGGAAAATAACCCCAACTGTCGATCTCCATGTGCAAATTGGGCAGCGCACAGCTTTGCAATATCGATGTCAACACAGGCAGCACACTGCGCGGCTGATTGCCGACAAACGCCAGCGTCATGTGCAAATTTTGCGCCGGTACTTTGTTGCCGTTTATTTGCGTTTGCAAAGCAGCCAGCGCGGTTCTTGTTGCCGGGGCGGGACAGAGCGCATAAAAAAGCCGCAGCGGGGTTGACGCGTGCGGCATGGGTGTTCAGAGCTTTACATTTCGAAGTCGCAGCGCATTGGCAATGACGGACACCGACGACAAGCTCATTGCCGCACTGGCGATCATTGGTGAGAGCAACAAGCCCAGCCAGGGATACAAAATACCGGCTGCGACAGGCACGCCGACGAAGTTGTAAACAAAAGCAAAGAACAGATTCTGGCGGATATTTTTCATTGTCAGTCGCGACAGCTTGCGTGCCTTGGCAATGCCGCGCAAGTCACCTTTGACCAGCACAATCCTTGCACTATTCATCGCAATATCGGTACCGGTACCCATCGCAATGCCCACGCTGGCTGCAGCCAGGGCCGGCGCATCATTGATACCGTCGCCTGCCATTGCCACTACGCGTCCCTGCTGCTGCAATTGCTGCACATGCCGGTATTTATCTTCCGGCAGCACACCTGCGTGCACGGTATCAATACCGAGCTGGCGGGCCACCGCGTTGGCGGTAGTGGCATTGTCGCCGGTCAGCATCACAATCTTGATGCCGTCGGCGTGCAACAGGCGGATGGCCTCGGCACTGTCGGCCTTGATCGGATCGGCCACGCTGATCAAACCGGCGAGCCTCTCGCCAATGGCGACAAACATCACCGTCTGACCCTGCGCACGCAAGTCTTCGGCCTGTTGCTGCAAGACCGCAGTGGCGATGCCTGATTCATCGAGCAGCAAGGCATTTCCCAGCAAGACCAGAATGCC
>CANGAW010000083.1 GCA_947451925.1 Burkholderiales bacterium
ACAACATGCGCACGCTCGACGCAATGGCCGCCGACAAGCGTCGCCGCATCGCCCGTGAAACGATGGAAGTCTATGTGCCGATTGCACACCGGCTTGGCCTCAATAACATCTATCGCGAATTACAAGATTTAGCTTTTTCGCATCTTTACCCGCTGCGTTACCGCACGCTGTCAAAAGCAGTGCGCGCCGCTCGTGGCAACCGGCGTGAAGTGGTCAGCAAGATCATGGAGTCGGTCAAGCAGACACTGGCAACGGCCGGCATCGCTGCCGAAATTCAGGGCCGTGAAAAAACCTTGTATGGCATTTACCGCAAGATGCGCAACAAGCACCTGAGTTTTTCGCAGGTGCTCGATGTCTACGGCTTTCGGGTGGTGGTCGACAGTTTTCAGAACTGTTATGTTGCCTTGGGCACCCTGCATGCGCTGTTCAAACCGATGCCGGGCAAGTTCAAGGATTACATCGCCATACCGAAACTCAATGGCTACCAGTCATTGCATACCTCGTTAATCGGGCCTTACGGCACACCGGTTGAGTTTCAGATTCGCACCGAAGATATGCAGCACGTAGCCGAGTCCGGCGTGGCAGCGCACTGGCTGTACAAAAACGAAGGGGCGGCCTTAACCGATTTGCAGCAGCGCACGCATGCCTGGTTGCAGTCCCTGCTGGATATTCAAAACCAGACTGGCGATTCAGCCGAGTTTCTCGAACACGTCAAAATCGATCTGTTCCCGGATTCGGTCTATGTGTTTACACCCAAATCGACCATCATTGCCTTGCCGCGTGGCGCAACCGCCCTCGATTTTGCCTACACCATCCACACCGACATTGGCGACCATGCCGTGTCGGCGCGTATCAACCATGAAACCTTCCCGCTTAAGACGGAATTGCGCAACGGCGACATCGTGGCCATTGATGTGTCCGACGACGCACGCCCTACACCAAACTGGCTGGGCTTCGTCCGTACCGGCAAGGCACGCTCGGCAATTCGCCACCACCTGCGCACCATTAACCCGGACGAAGCCATTGAACTGGGCCAGATGCTGCTTGAGCAAGCCTTGCTGGCACTGAACCTGTCGCCAGTTTTGCCGCCTGCCCTGGTCGAACGTCTGATCAATGAAACCAGTGCCAAGTCCATCGATGAGCTGTACGCCGACATCGGTGTAGGCAAACGCATGGCAGCACTGGTTGGTCGACATATTCTAGGACTGGTCGAAGTGCCTGCTGGCGACGATGTCTTGTCCGCTACACCAGCGAAGAATAAAATCAGCCCGGTCAGTATCAGCGGTAATGAACCAGCGTCGGTGCTGCTGGCTTCGTGCTGCCTGCCCATACCGGGCGACGCCATGATCGGTCATCTGCGTCGCGACCAGACCTTGTCTGTCCATACGGCAGATTGTGAAACGGCGCACCGCTTGCGTATCAAAGAACCCGGACGCTGGATTGATGTCGATTGGGCCAGCGAGCGTCACCGTCGCTTTGAATGCCGCATCCGTGTGCTGGTGCAAAATGAAAAAGGCGCTCTGGCGCGCATCGCGGCTGAAATTGGCGAGTCGGACGCCAATATCGTGCATGTGAACATGGAAGAAGGTCACGACGACATGCTCAACGAATTACGCTTTACCGTTCAGGTCGAAGACCGCATTCATCTGGCCCGGCTGATGCGTAATGTGCGCAGCATTGCAGGTGTGGCCCGCATCCTGCGCGAACGCAGTTAAACGAGCCAACGACCCACAAGCTTTTACTAGGATTTGCGCTTGACGTGCTTATGCATGCGGCGCAAACCCAGCCAGACGATCAGCACCACCACCGGCACCGCGATGCCGGTCGTCAGATCCGAATCAAAATGCAAACCGGCTGCCTTGAAACCTTTGCCGGTATAACTCAAGAGCCCAGTCAGATAGTAGGAAATCGCCACCACCGACAAGCCTTCGACCGCTTGCTGCAAGCGCAGTTGTTGCGCCGCGCGGGTATTCATGGACTCCAGAATTTTGCTGTTCTGCTGTTCCTGCACAATGCCCACGCGTGTACGCAGTAAGGCATTCGTATTGGCGATACGCTCGGCCAGAATTTGCTGCCGATGCGCGACAGCCGAGCAGGTATTCATTGCCGGTGTTAAGCGACGGTCCATGAATTCGGCAATGGTGGGCACGCCTTCAATACGGCGCTCGCGCAATTCTTCTATGCGCGCATGCACCAGACCAAAGTAAGCCTGTGACGCAGAAAAGCGATAGCTGTTGTCCACTGCCATCCTCTCGAGCCGTGCCGCGAGCGCGGTAATCTGCTCAAGCAAAACCTGCTCGTTAGCTGAATCTTTGCTGCTGCGCGCTGGTTCAGCTTGCTGCGGACCGTCCATCTCGACCATGGTGGCTGTCAGCGTGGCGAGTTCTGCTTCTATTGCATTCAAGGCAGGATTGGCGCGCTGCGCATGCGGCAGTCCAAGCAATGCCATCATGCGATAGGTTTCGATTTCCAGCAGGCGTTGAATCAGCCGGCCGGCCTGCATGCCGTAGAGGCCATCATCACGCACCACGAAACGACCGAAGCCATCGGCGTGGATCAGAAAATCTGTCCACACTTGTGCGTCGTGGGAAGCCTCGCAACCAACAACGGCATTGCCTTCAAACAGACGGCGCATTTGCGGCACTGCCTGCTCGGATGATTCGCCTGCAGGTTCAAGAACGACATGGGTGGCAACGATGACCATACCGCGCAAACTCAGCAACCACTCTTCAGGCAGATCAGCCAGCGGCATTTGTGTAAACAGTATTTCAGATGGCGCAGCCAGTGCGTGGCCGGCGACAAAAGTGTAGCTGGCAAACTCGGTATGACATTCCCACTTCAGGCGAAAGCGACCGAAGTCATGGAAAAAATATTTCGCGACACCAGCCGGTGCGGTTACGCCAAAGTGCAGGCACAAGGCAGCGAGCAATTTGTGCTGCATCGCCAGATTGTCGCCAGCGGCGTGAATGTCGTTGCTGCCATAAATGGCCAGGTGGGTAATGCGCTCGGGCGCTTCGAGTTTGACTGGCGGGCGTGAATGAATCTCTGCAGCCAGCGCAACACGCAAGGGATGATTCAAGGTGGAGTAAACAATAGGCATGCGGCTGACGATTATTTTATGGTGAAGACAAAAGATATTTTACGTTACGTCGGCGATGGATAGCTGACAGAAATAATTTCCAGCTCTTCCATTCCGGCGGGCGTAAGCAAGCTCACGCTCTCGCCTTCATGCGCCTTGGTCAGCGCACGTGCCACTGGCGACACCCAGCTGATTTTTCCGCGCAGCGGATCAAGTTCGTCAATGCCGACGATGGTGACGGTATGTTCAAGCCCGGCGTGATTGCGGTAGGTGACAGTCGCCCCGAAAAAGATTTGGTCGCTGCCGTGATGCAGCGTTGGGTCGACGATGGCAGCAAGATCCATGCGCTTGGTTAAAAAGCGAATGCGGCGATCAATTTCGCGCAGGCGGCGTTTGCCGTAAATGTAGTCGCCATTTTCCGAACGGTCGCCATTGGATGCCGCCCAATGCACAATTCTGACCACTTCAGGCCGGTCGACATCAATTAACTGAAACAACTCTTCCCGAATGCGCTGATAACCTTGCGGCGTAATGTAATTTTTAGCGCCTGCCGGTATCGCCGGCAGGCTGCTTTCGTCGTCATCATCGTCAGCAGATTCTTTGACGAAGGCTTTGTTCATTTGGCGCGAACTCTGGGTTTGGCATCAATATTGGCCGAGCCGCCACTGACTTGCAGCGTGTAGTGCGCGCCCTCGTCCCGCTTCAGTGCTTCGACCAGCCAGGGCATGGTCTCTTTCAATGTCGCTTCCAGCGTCCACGGCGGATTGATGACCAGCATGCCGCTGCTGTGCAGGCCCATGCCCTCAGCCTGTGGATTACCGACACACAGGGTGACATTGAGCCAGTTGCTGCCAGCGATGCGCTTCAAGCGTTCCGGTAACTGCTGTGATTCGAGACGGCCAAGCACCGGATACCAGACCGCATAGGTGCCGGTAGCAAAACGAACCAGAGCATCTTCGATGGCGGCTTTGACTTTACGGTAATCGTCTTTGTCTTCATACGAAGGGTCGATCAGTACCAGCGCGCGTCTTGACGGCGGTGGCAGCAGCGCTTTCATCGAAGCGAAACCATCGGCACGCTGAATCATCACCCGCTTGCCGCGCACATTGCTGCGCTGCCCTTGCGCGGCGGCGTGTGCTTCGACCCTGCGAAAATTTTCTTCGAGATTTTTGATCTCGGTGGAATGCATTTCAAACAGACGCAAACGATCCTGTTCGCGCATGCGCTTTTCAGCACAAAACGGCGAGCCCGGATAAAAACGCATCTTGCCGCTCGGGTTCATCGATTTGATCAGATTGACGTATTCCGCCACGGCAGCGGGCAAATCTTTACGATCCCATAGCCTGGCAATACCAGAATCGAACTCTTTGCTCTTGCTGGCGAATTCGCTGTCAAGGGTATACACACCGGCACCGGCATGGGTGTCGATAACGGTATAGGCGGTCTCTTTTTGGTTGAGATAGTCCAGCAGTTGCAACAGCACAGTGTGTTTCAACACATCGGCGTGATTGCCCGCATGGAAAGCGTGACGGTAACTAAACATGAGGGGGTGCGAGACGCAGGAAATCTGGGAAGAACGCCATTGTAACAAGTTGCAGGGCTGGTTTTAAAAAAGACACGTCGTTGATTTTCAATCCCATTCTTAAATAAAAAAAGCCGCATCCTCGTGAGATGCGGCCTTCATCTTTTTATTGGTCAGAAGTCCCCTCTGGCCCCTTGCAAATGCAGTGTAATCAGGCGACTTTTTTGCTGTCGAAGAATTGTTCATCTTCGGTCGAACCATGCAGTGCGGTGGTTGACGACTGACCTTGCTGAATTGCCTGGGTCACAGCGTCAAAGTAACCGGTGCCGACTTCGCGCTGATGCTTGACAGCGGTGAAGCCTTTTTCAGCAGCAGCGAATTCTGCTTCTTGCAATTCAACGAATGCCGACATCTGGTTACGGGCATAGCCGTGGGCCAGATTAAACATCGAGTAGTTCAGTGCATGGAAACCAGCCAGGGTGATGAACTGGAATTTGTAACCCATTGCGCCCAGTTCTTTCTGGAATTTGGCGATGGTGGCATCGTCCAGATTCTTTTTCCAGTTGAATGATGGCGAGCAGTTGTAGGACAACATTTTGCCTGGGAATTGTGCCTGAATCGCTTCGGCAAATTTCTTGGCAAAGGCCAGGTCAGGCTTGCCGGTTTCACACCAGATCAAGTCAGCATACGGTGCGTAAGCCAGACCACGCGAGATCGCCTGATCAACACCTGGTTTGGTCTTGTAGAAACCTTCGACCGTACGCTCGCCAGTCAGATGCGGCTTGTCATTGTCATCGATATCGGAAGTCAGCAGATCAGCCGCTTCTGCATCGGTACGGGCCAGCAGAATGGTTGGCGTGCCGGAGACGTCAGCAGCCAGACGAGCAGCGTTGAGCTTCTCAACGGCTTCACGGGTTGGCACCAACACTTTGCCGCCCATGTGGCCGCATTTTTTCACTGAAGCCAATTGGTCTTCGAAGTGCACGCCAGCTGCGCCGGCTTCGATCATGGACTTCATCAATTCATAGGCATTCAAGACACCGCCGAAACCGGCTTCTGCATCAGCCACGATAGGGGCGAAGAAGTCGATATCGTTTTTACCTTCGGACCATTGAATCTGGTCAGCGCGCTGGAAGGTGTTGTTGATGCGCTTAACCACCATCGGTACCGAGTTGGCTGGGTACAAAGACTGGTCTGGATACATTTCACCGGCCAGGTTGGCGTCGCCGGCAACTTGCCAGCCGGAGAGGTAAATGGCTTTCAGGCCGGCTTTGACTTGTTGCATTGCCTGGTTGCCGGTCAGTGCGCCGAGTGCATTGACGAATGGCTCGGTGTGCAGCAGATCCCACAGTTTTTCGGAGCCGCGCTTAGCCAATGTGTGCTCAACCTGAAGCGAACCGCGCAAACGCACGACATCCTCTGCGGAGTAGTTACGCTTGATACCTTTCCAGCGCGGGTTTTCAGCCCAGTCCTTGGCCAGTGCTTGTACTTGCTGCTCGCGAGTTGCCATGATGATTTCTCCTAGAGGTTGGCACTACTGAAGTGACGAAATAAAAATCTGATAGGAGAATGGTAGGCTTTTTTTTGTGCGGCAACAAGGTCTTATATAAGACATATAAGATAAATATTTTTGTTTTAAATCAATATCTTATTTGTTCGATTTTGCGATACGAAACGTTATTTCTTTAAATGAAATAAAACCGGGCTTAATGAGCCCTTGTTTTCCCATAATATGAAATGAAATTTGCGGCAAGTGAAAAATCACTGACCTTTCTGAGACCTGAACTAATTAAGGTCAGTTCGTGAGATCAGTACACCATCGGCATCCGCGTAAACCCAGTCTCCCGGATACACAGTAATGCCGGCAATACTGACGCGAAGCTCAGCCTCGCCCACGCCCTTGCGAATACTGCGCTGTGGATGGACAGCCAATGCACGCAAACCGATATCGCAAGCATCAAGCTCTTGTGAGTCGCGTATGCAGCCATAGACGACGATGCCTGCCCAGCCATTTTTCTCGGCAAGGACGCCCAGATTGCCGCCGACTAAGGCACAGCGCAAGCTGCCGCCGCCATCGACTACCAATACCCGCCCTGCTCCCGGTGTTTCCAGCGCAGCGCGTACCAGTACATTATCTTCAAAGACTTTGAGAGTGGCTGCAGGTCCGGCGAAGCGGCTGCGCTTACCGAAGGATAGAAAGACGGGAGGCAGAATGGCGAGACTGCCATCAGCCAGTTTGGCTTCATTGGCGTCGCACAGGTCGCAAGTAGCAAATTGCATGGGTTCTCCGTTGGGGGAAAGATGAACGGAGCATTTTAACCAAATCACTCAGGCAGATGAGGCTCTGCCTGAGTGCACATGGCTTGGACGATCAGACCGCTTTTTTAAACGACAACTCTGAGCCGGACACATCAATGTAAATCACATCCTTGGGTCCAAACTGACCTTGCAGAATCGCTTTGGACAAAGGATTTTCAACTTCCTGCTGAATCGCACGCTTCAATGGCCGCGCGCCATACACCGGATCGTAGCCCGCCTCTGCCAGTTTTTTCAGCGCACCTTCGGTGATGGTCATGCCAATGTCCATCTTGGCCAGACGACGCTCCAGCACTTGCAGCTGAATGCGCGCAATCGCCCCAATGTTTTTGTCATCCAGCGAATGAAAGACCACAATTTCGTCAATGCGGTTAATAAACTCGGGACGGAAGTGCTGCCTGACTTCGGCCATCACCTGCAGCTTCACCAGACCCGGCTCGCTATCTTCCATCGCCTGTATCTTGTGCGAACCGAGGTTGGAAGTCATCACAATGACCGTGTTTTTGAAATCAACGGTGCGACCCTGCCCGTCCGTCATGCGGCCATCATCGAGCACCTGCAACAGCACATTAAACACATCCGGATGCGCCTTCTCGATTTCGTCGAGCAAAATCACGCTGTAAGGTTTGCGTCTGACTGCCTCGGTCAGATAGCCGCCCTCTTCGTAGCCGACATAGCCGGGCGGCGCACCGATCAGACGGGCAACCGAATGCTTCTCCATGAATTCGCTCATATCCAGACGAATCAGCATCTCTTCGGAATCAAACAGGAAGCTGGCCAGAGCCTTGGTTAATTCGGTTTTACCGACACCGGTGGGGCCAAGGAACATGAATGAACCATAAGGGCGGTTCGGGTCGCCCAGACCGGCACGGGAGCGGCGAATGGCGTCCGAGACGGCGACAATGGCTTCGTGCTGACCAACCACACGCTTGTGCAGTTCATCTTCCATCTGCAAGAGTTTTTCGCGCTCGCCCTGCATCATCTTCGAAACCGGAATACCCGTTGCACGCGACACCACTTCGGCAATTTCTTCAGCGCCTACCTGTGTGCGCAGCAGGCGCGGCTTGCCGGCGGCAGCTTCGCCTTTGTCGGCCTGCTTGAGCTTGGCTTCCAGTTCGGGCATGCGGCCGTACTGCAGCTCGGACATTTTTTGCCAGTCGCCTTTGCGTCTTGCATCCTCCATCTGCAGCCGGATTTTCTCGATTTCTTCCTTGATGTGCTGACTTCCCTGGACCGCTGCTTTTTCGGATTTCCAGACTTCTTCCAGGTCAGCGTACTCACGTTCAAGCCGGCTGATCTCTTCTTCGATCAGGCCCAGCCGTTTTTGCGAGGCTTCGTCTTTTTCTTTTTTCATTGCCTCGCGCTCGATTTTCAACTGGATCATGCGACGATCCAGTTTGTCCATCACTTCAGGACGCGAGTCGATTTCAATTTTGATTTTGGACGCAGCTTCATCGATCAGATCAATCGCCTTGTCGGGCAGGAAGCGGTCGGTAATATAGCGATGCGAGAGTTCAGCCGCTGCCACAATGGCAGGGTCGGTAATATCAACGCCATGGTGGACTTCGTATTTTTCCTGTAGTCCGCGCAGAATGGCAATGGTCGCTTCAACGCTGGGTTCGTCGACCATAATTTTCTGGAAGCGGCGTTCAAGCGCAGCGTCTTTTTCAATGTACTTGCGATACTCGTCCAAGGTCGTCGCGCCGACACAATGCAGCTCGCCACGAGCCAGTGCTGGTTTCAACATATTACCGGCATCCATCGCACCTTCGGCTTTGCCGGCACCAACCATGGTGTGCATTTCGTCGATGAAGACAATCGTTTGCCCGGCGTCTTGCGACAGTTCTTTCAATACGGCTTTGAGGCGCTCTTCAAATTCACCGCGATATTTTGCACCGGCCACCAGGGCGGCCATATCCAGCGACAGCACGCGTTTGTTTTTCAGGCTCTCGGGCACTTCACCGTTGACGATACGCTGTGCCAGCCCCTCGACAATGGCGGTCTTGCCAACGCCAGGTTCGCCGATCAGTACCGGATTATTTTTGGTTCGGCGTTGCAGCACTTGAATGGCACGACGGATTTCGTCGTCACGGCCAATGACAGGGTCGAGCTTGCCAAGGCGGGCCCGCTCGGTCAGATCCATCGTGTATTTTTTCAGGGCTTCGCGCTGGCCTTCGGATTCTTGCGAGTCCACATGTCCGCCGCCACGCACTGCCTGCATCGCTGCTTCCAGCGCTTTGCGTGTGAGACCATTTTCACGGGCTAACTTGCCTGCTTCGGATTTGTCTTCGGTCATGGCCAGCAGCACCATTTCACTGGCAATAAACTGGTCGCCGTGTTTCTGCGCTTCTTTGTCAGCCAGATTCATCACCGAAGAAAGCTCGCGACCGATCTGCACTTCGCCACCGGTGCCACTGACTTTCGGCAAACGTTC
>CANGAW010000084.1 GCA_947451925.1 Burkholderiales bacterium
GCACGCCGCACAATCGCGTCGGTAAAGTAAATCGGCACATCGGCCACGCGCTGCAATTGCTCTGCTGGCGCTGAAGTCGCCAGCGGCTGCAAGCTGATGTCCGCGATGTTATTCAAACGGGCGCTGAGATCCATGTCTTTGTCTGCACTGCCCAGTACCTCGGCGCGAATCGCTTCTGCGCTTTCATAATCAAAACCGGACAGTCCGAGCAAGTTACCCAACACGCGCAACACCTTCCAGCCCGGACGGGTGTCAGCCAGCGGCTTGACGGTACCGTTGAAACTTTGCGCGCGGCCTTCGGCATTGACAAAGGTGCCGGCGGTTTCGGTAAAGGGGGCAATCGGCAGCAGCACATCGGCGTAATCCATGCCGTGCTTAAACGGTGACAAGGCCACTACCATTGCGGCGGCGTCCAGTGCCGCACGTGCGGTGTAAGGATCGGCGCAATCCAGTTCTGGTTCGACGTTGAACAACACATAGGCTTTGCGCGGCTTGCTGAAAAACGCCTGAGCATTGCCACCGTTGGCAGGCAAAGCCTTGGCCAGATAGCCACCGACGGTGTTGGCCGCTTCGGTCAGATAACCGAAACCGGCGTCCGTGTTTTGTGCAAGCCATTGGGCAGCAGCGTGCAATTGCGACGCTTGCGGATGTTGAGCAGCCGCGTTGCCCAGCATGATGGCGCGTGGCTCGCCAGACAAGAGGCTCGCAGCAATCTGCTTAGCCGTGGCTGACGCCTGCAGGCCAGCGAAAGCAGAAGGCACAGCCATATTTTTACTTTCTGCGACAGCGACCACCACTTCACCTAGTTGCGATACCCAGTCGGAAGGCGCGGCGATGAGCTTGTTTGCAACTGGCATGAGCAAATCATCATCGGTCGCATGCAGGAGGCTCAGTTTGGCGCCACGGCGCACGGCGTCGCGCAGGCGTGCGGCCAGTAAAGGATGATCTTTGCGCAGGAATGAACCAATGACAAAGACGCGTTTGAGTTTGCTGACTTCGGCAACAGGCATGCCCAGCCACGGCAGTACTTTGCCATCGAGCGCAAAATCTGTCTGGCGCAAACGGAAGTCCACATTCTCGGAACCCAGACCACGCACCACTTTTTGCAGCAGGGTCAGTTCTTCCAGCGTCGAGCCTGGTGCAGCCAGTGCGGCCAGCGCGTCGGCACCGTGTTCGTGCTTGATGTTACGCAGGCCATGCGCCACATATTCCAGCGCAGTCTGCCAATCGGTTTCCTGCCATTTACCGTCTTGCTTGATCATCGGTGCTGTCAGGCGATCCGCTTCTAAGCCTTCATAAGCAAAGCGGTCTTTGTCGGAAATCCAGCATTCATTGATGCTGTCGTTTTCCAGAGGCAGTACGCGCATGACTTTGGCGCCCTTGACCTGCACAGTCAGGTTGGTACCCAGACTGTCATGCGGGCTGACTGATTTGCGACGCGACAGTTCCCAGGTGCGGGCGCTGTAACGGAAGGGTTTGGAAGTCAACGCGCCGACCGGACACAGGTCGATCATATTGCCGGACAATTCGGAGTCAACGGTGTTGCCAACGAAGGCGGTGATCTCGGCGTGTTCGCCACGACCCAGCATGCCGAATTCCATCACGCCGGCAATTTCCTGACCGAAGCGCACGCAGCGGGTGCAGTGAATGCAGCGGGTCATTTCTTGCATCGAAATCAGCGGACCGACGTCTTTCGCTTGCACCACGCGTTTTTCTTCTTCGTAAACCGACGATGAAGCACCATAGCCGACGGCCAGATCTTGCAGCTGACACTCGCCGCCCTGGTCACAAATCGGGCAATCCAGCGGGTGATTAATCAGCAAAAATTGCATCACGTCTTTTTGCGCCTTGACTGCCTTTTCGCTATGGGTGCGCACGATCATGCCGGCGGACACCGGCGTGGCACAGGCGGGCAAAGGCTTCGGTGCTTTTTCGACTTCGACTAAACACATGCGGCAGTTGGCCGCGATCGACAATTTCTTGTGATAGCAAAAATGCGGAATATAGGTGCCCAGCGCATTGGCGGCATCCATCAGCA
This sequence comes from Burkholderiales bacterium, assembly GCA_947451925.1. Taxonomy (GTDB): domain Bacteria; phylum Pseudomonadota; class Gammaproteobacteria; order Burkholderiales; family Burkholderiaceae_D; genus Pernthalerella. The sequence goes on from CANGAW010000084.1 coordinate 2,039, forward strand.
TGCTGCCTTCTTGCACTTCGACTTTTTTGCCGTCTATCTCGATTTCAACCATGGCTTCGCTTTTTTCTGTCAGATGTAGGCGGGTACCAGACACCGCTTGTGTTCGATGTGATACGCAAACTCGTCAGTGAAATTTTTCACCATCGCGCGCACCGGCATCGCTGCTGCGTCACCGAGCGCGCAAATGGTGCGACCCTGAATGCCGTCCGCAATGGTGTTCAGCATGTCGAGGTCGTCTGCCCTGCCCTGACCATGTTCGATACGATGCACCATCCGGTACAGCCAGCCGGTACCTTCGCGGCATGGCGTGCACTGGCCGCAGGATTCTTCGTAGTAAAAATAAGACAGGCGCAACAGCGACTTGACCATGCAGCGGGTTTCGTCCATCACGATCACGGCGCCTGAACCCAGCATGGAGCCGGCCTTGGCGATCGAATCGTAATCCATGTCGGTGGCCATCATCACGTCACCGGTTAACACCGGCATGGACGAACCACCGGGAATGACGGCCTTGATTTTTTTACCATCGCGCATGCCACCGGCCAGTTCCAGCAGGGTGGCAAACGGTGTTCCCAGCGGCACTTCATAGTTACCCGGTCTGGCAACGTCACCGGACATGGAAAAGATTTTGGTGCCGCCGTTGTTTGGCTTGCCTAACGCGGCATAGGCTGCGCCACCCATGTTCATCAGGAAAGGCACCGCCGCAAAAGTTTCGGTGTTGTTGATCGTGGTTGGTTTGCCATACAGGCCAAAGCTGGCAGGGAAAGGTGGCTTGAAACGCGGCTGGCCTTTTTTGCCTTCGATGGATTCGAGCAAGGCGGTTTCTTCGCCGCAGATGTAGGCGCCGTAACCATGGAAAGCATGCAATTCGAACGTGAAGTCGGTGCCCATGATGCGGTCGCCCAGAAAACCGGCAGCACGCGCTTCATCAAGCGCTTCTTCAAAGCGGGCGTAGGTATCCCAGATTTCACCGTGAATATAGTTGTAGCCGACGGTAATGCCCATGGCATACGCGCCGATGGCCATGCCTTCGATCAGTGCATGCGGGTTATAGCGCAGGATGTCGCGGTCTTTGAATGTGCCCGGCTCGCCTTCATCCGAGTTACACACCAAATATTTTTGACCGGGAAACTGGCGCGGCATGAAGCTCCACTTGAGGCCAGTCGGAAAACCGGCGCCGCCGCGGCCACGCAAGGCAGACGCTTTCATTTCGGCGATCACTTGCTCGGGCGTGATGCCTTCGCTCAGGATGCGTCGCAAGGCCGTGTAGCCACCGCGATTGACGTAATCTTGCAGATGCCAGTTCTGGCCATCGAGACCGGCCAGAATGACGGGATTAATGTGGCGGGTATGCAGGCTGGTCATTTTTTGAGTTCCTCTACCAGTGCATCGATTTTGTCGTTCGACATCAGACTGCACATGCGCTTGTTATCAACCAGCAGCACCGGCGAGTCGCCGCAGGCGCCCATGCACTCGCCTTCCATCAGCGTGAACTGGCCGTCGGCAGTGGTTTCGCGATAATCAATACCAAGCTTGTGCTTCAAATGATGCGCAGCCTTCTCGCCGCCCGACAACGCACAAGGCAGGTTGGTGCAGATGGTAATTTTGTGTTTGCCGACAGGTTTGGTGTTGTACATCGCGTAAAAAGTCGCGACCTCCTGCACCGCAATGGCCGGCATGCCGAGATAGTCACCCACGGCTTGCATGACTTCTGGCGACAGCCAGCCCTGTTCGTCTTGCGCAATCGCGAGCGCTGCCATCACGGCAGACTGCTTCTGGTCAGCCGGAAATTTGGCGACTTCGCGATCAATCTTTTTCAACGCCTGTTCTGATAAAACCATCGTCTGTGCCTTTTGCTTTTTTAGCGATCGATTTCGCCAAACACGATGTCCTGGGTACCAATGATCGTGACAGCATCAGCGATCATGTGGCCCTTTGCCATTTCATTCAAACCTTCGAGGTGCGCATAACCAGGCGCACGGATCTTCATACGATAAGGTTTGTTGGCGCCATCGGAAACCAGATAAATACCGAACTCGCCCTTAGGATGTTCGATTGCGGCATACGCTTCGCCGGTTGGCACATGGAAGCCTTCGGTGAAGAGTTTGAAGTGATGAATCAACTCTTCCATGTTGGACTTCATGTCAACCCGGGAAGGCGGCGCCACTTTGTGGTTGTCAGTCATGACCGGGCCGTCATTATTACGCAGCCATTCCACGCACTGCCTGATGATGCGGTTGGACTGACGCATTTCTTCCACCCGCACCAGATAGCGGTCATAGCAGTCGCCATTGACGCCCACCGGAATATCGAAGTCGAGCAAGTCATAGACTTCGTAAGGCTGCTTTTTGCGCAGATCCCATTCGATGCCGGAGCCGCGCAACATCGCGCCGGTAAAGCCCATGGCCAATGCACGCTCGGGCGAGACCACGCCAATCCCAACCAGACGCTGTTTCCAGATGCGGTTGTCGGTGAGCAGGGTTTCGTATTCGTCGACATAGGTCGGGAAACGATTGGTAAAGTCTTCAATGAAATCGAGCAGCGAGCCCTGACGGTTTTCATTTAAGCGGGCAATCGCTTTGTCATTGCGGATCAGCGACGCTTTGTGCTGCGGCATCGAATCCGGCAAGTCGCGATACACGCCGCCCGGACGATAGTAAGCCGCATGCAAACGCGCACCCGAGACTGCTTCGTAGCAATCCATCAAGTCTTCGCGCTCGCGGAACGCGTACAAAAACACGCCCATCGCGCCCACGTCGAGCGCATGCGCACCCAGCCACAGCAAATGATTCAGGATGCGGGTAATTTCATCGAACATCACGCGTATGTATTGCGCCCGCAGCGGCACTTCGACGCCGAGCAGCTTTTCAATCGCCATCACATACGCATGCTCGTTGCACATCATCGACACATAGTCGAGACGGTCCATGTAGGGCACGGACTGCAAATAGGTTTTTTGCTCGGCGAGTTTTTCGGTTGCGCGATGCAAGAGGCCAATGTGCGGGTCAGCTCGCTGAATCACTTCACCGTCGAGTTCCAGCACCAGACGCAACACACCGTGCGCAGCCGGATGCTGAGGACCGAAATTGAGCGTGTAGTTTTTAATTTCAGCCATGCTTACTTCACCCCGTAATTTTCTTCGCGGATCACGCGCGGCACGTTCTCACGCGGCTCAATCGTCACCGGTTGATAGATCACCCGTTTCTGTTCAGGGTCGTAGCGCATTTCAACATAGCCACTGACAGGGAAATCTTTGCGGAAAGGATGGCCGATGAAACCATAATCAGTCAGCAGACGACGCAAGTCATCATGGCCTTCGAACAGGATGCCGAACAGATCGAAGGCTTCGCGCTCGTACCAGTTGGCAGCCGACCAGAGGTCAGAAACCGAGGCCACCAGAGGCAAGTCGTCGTCAGGGGCGAAGGTACGCACGCGCACGCGCCAGTTGTGCGCAATCGACAGCAGGTGCGAGGTCACAGCGAAGCGCGCACCATCCCAGGCGCCATCGCCGTATTCGGAATAATCTACGCCGCACAGGTCAATCAGTTGTTCGAAATGCAGGTCGGTATGGTCACGCAAGGTCTGCATTGCCAACAGATAGTCAGTTGACTTGACCACAATGGTGATCTCGCCCAATGCGTTGGTGATGCTCAGAATTTGCTCGCCCAGTACGGTGGTCAGTGCGGCGTGCAGTTGGTCGAGTTTGGTGGTCATGATCAGCGGGCGATGGTGTTGGTGCGCTTGATTTTGTTTTGCAATTGCATCACGCCGTACAACAGGGCTTCAGCTGTCGGCGGACAACCCGGCACGTAAATATCAACCGGCACGATGCGGTCACAGCCACGCACCACCGAGTAGGAATAATGGTAATAACCGCCGCCATTGGCGCAGGAACCCATGGAAATGACCCAACGCGGCTCGGCCATCTGATCGTAGACTTTGCGCAGTGCCGGCGCCATCTTGTTGCACAGCGTGCCGGCGACAATCATCACATCAGACTGACGCGGCGAAGGACGGAACACCACGCCAAAGCGGTCAAGGTCATAACGGGATGCGCCCGCATGCATCATCTCGACAGCGCAGCAAGCCAGACCAAAGGTCATCGGCCACATGGAGCCGGTGCGGGTCCAGTTAATCAGTTTGTCAGCCGTGGTGGTGACAAAGCCTTCATTCAACAAGCCTTCAATTGCCATGACTTATTCCCAATCCAACGCGCCTTTTTTCCATTCGAAAATAAGGCCAACGATCAACACACCAAGGAAAATCATCATTGCCCAGAAACCCAAGAGGCCAATATCGCTCATGGCGACAGCCCAGGGGACAAGGAATGCGACTTCGAGATCAAACAGAATGAAAAGAATGGCGACCAGGTAGTAACGCACGTCAAACTTCATGCGCGCATCTTCGAATGCTTCAAAACCGCATTCGTAGGCGGAAGTTTTTTCGGCGTCGGGTCTGTAAGGTGCAATCAGCCTGCCCAATACCTGAGGCGCTACGCCTACAGCGATACCGACCAGAATGAATAACAATATCGGAAGATAATTTTCGAGGTTCACAATAATCCACAGTACAAAACTTCGACTCTTCAACAGAGGAATCAAATGTGAAGCTAAAAAAGCAACTCTGCCTTTTCAACAAAAAGCCAGCACGGGGCATCCCCTAGCTGGCCTGATTAATTTTTTTGTTCTGACTGGTGCCGACGGCGAGACTCGAACTCGCACAGCTTGCGCCACTACCCCCTCAAGATAGCGTGTCTACCAATTTCACCACGTCGGCTTGAAGCGCGTATTTTAACCGGTTTTCAATGCTCTTGAACGCGCATCTGTCATAAAAGAAATGCCTTATGCATTTATTTTGGAATTTCACCCGATTGACCCGCTGCATTTTTGGCAGGCGCTGCCGCTGGTGCTGAATTTGGCGCCACTGGTGCATCCTTTGCGGTGGAAGAAGACGTTGGAATCTGATCCATCACACCGCCACTGACGGACGCCGGACGGCTACCGAAAAATGACAAGGCCAGCGTTGAAGTAAAAAATACGGCAGCGGCCACGCCCGTGAATTTGGACAAGAAATTCGATGAACCAGTGGCACCGAACAAACTGCCGGAAGCACCGGAGCCGAAAGCGGCACCCATGTCAGCGCCCTTGCCATGCTGAAGCAAAACCAGACCGATGATGAGAAGGGCAGATACCACCTGAATCACGATGATGATGGCGAGCAAAGTAGTCATTTATTTTAATTTCCAGTGTTTTGAGTTGATGCTGATACGTTCGTTCTAATTTTTGAATAAATTTTTAGCACATCCTGCAATGGCTTACGCTGCCTGCGCAATCGCCAGAAAATCCGCAGCCTTTAATGCTGCCCCACCAATCAAGCCACCATCAATGTCGGGCATGGCCAATAGTTGTCTGGCATTGTCCGGCTTCATGCTGCCACCGTAGAGCAAGCGCACCACCGCAGCTGCTGCGTTATCACATTGGGCAAGCCTGGCGCGAATCAGTTCATGCACTTCTTGCGCCATTTCCGGCGTTGCCGTCTTGCCAGTGCCAATCGCCCACACCGGCTCGTAAGCGATAACGATACCGGCGAGCTGACTACCCAGCTTGTCCAGAACCGGCGACAACTGCTGCTCAACCACAACAGCGGTCTGACCGGACTCCCGCTCGGCCAGCGTTTCGCCAACACAAACGATAGGTACCAGTCCGGCAGACAAGGCACGTGCTGCTTTCAGTGCTACCAGCTCACTTGTCTCAGCGTGCATTGCACGACGTTCGGAATGGCCGACGATCACATAGCGGCAGGCAAAATCCTGCAGCATGCTGGCCGACACTTCACCGGTATAGGCACCGGCTTCATGCACCGACAAATCCTGCGCACCCCAGTTGATGGATGAACCCGCCAGTAAAGACTGCAGCTGAAACAGATAAGGCGCAGGCGCGCAGACGGCAAGCTCGCAATGCAGTGACTGTGACTGCTCACGCAGTGCTGTCAGCAGTGCTGCATTCGCTGCCAGGCTGCCGTTCATCTTCCAATTACCGGCGATAAGCGCTTGTCGCATAGTGCCCTCGGTTTCTAATAACCCGCCATTTTAGCTTGTGGCAAGAATAGCGGTCAAACGCGGACAGCTCCGTGCGCTGTTTTTATTCAGGCCACCGTCAGCATAATCTTGCCAACATGGGTACTACTTTCCATTAAGGTATGTGCCTGTGCGGCTTGTTCAAGCGGAAAGGTCTGAAATATAACCGGCTTGATCTGACCGGCTTCGATCAGGGGCCACACACGCTGGCGTAACTTGTCGGCCACCATCTGCTTGAACGCAACCGGACGCGGGCGCAAGGTTGAACCGGTGACCGTCAGGCGCCGGCGCAAGATCTGGCCGAAATCCAACGTGCCGGTAGCGCCGCCCAACAGCGCAATAATCACCAGACGGCCATCGTCGGCCATGCAGGTAATTTCACGGGCCACATAGTCGCCGGCCACCATATCGAGCACCACATCGACCCCTTTACCGCCGGTGCAGCTCTTGATGACTTCGGCAAAATCTTCAGTGCGGTAATTAATGCCGCGTTCGGCACCCAGGCTCTCGGAAGCCCGGCATTTTTCATCTGAACCGGCAGTGGCAAACACGCGGTGACCAAGAGCGCGGGCCATCTGGATCGCGGTTACGCCAATGCCGGAGGTGCCGCCCTGCACCAGCAAGGTTTCGTCACCACTGAGTTTGGCGCGCTCAAACAGATTGCTGTAAACGGTAAAAAAAGTCTCGGGCAAGGATGCCGCTTCCAATGCCGACAAGCCTTTGGGAATGGGCAAGCATTGCGCAAGCGGCGCCGCACAATATTCGGCGTAACCACCACCCTGCACCAGCGCACAGACCAGATCACCTTTGTTGAAACCACTGCCCGTCAGGTCACCATCAATAATTTCGCCAGCGACTTCAAGACCAGGAATATCTGACGCACCTGGCGGCACCGGATAGTTGCCGGTACGTTGCAACACGTCGGGGCGATTGATGCCGGCTGCCTGCACTTTGATTAGTACTTCACCCGCTTTCAAGACCGGCATGGGCCGCTCGCAGAGTTGCAGTACTTCGGGGGCACCGGGATGAATGATTTCAATGGCTCGCATGCTGATCTCC
>CANGAW010000085.1 GCA_947451925.1 Burkholderiales bacterium
CGCCGAGTGGCGCATGACGCAAACGCTGCCGGCGGCCCTGGAAGAGCAGGACATCCGCGTCACCGGCATTATTGATAGCTTGCCGGATGTGGTCGAGCGTGGCCTGCGTTTTTACTTCGCGGTAGAAAATGCACAGTCAATGGATGGCAAGGCGCTGGTGCTGCCATCGCGTATTGCGCTGGGTTGGTATGCGAACGAGGCCGAGGCGGTGCCAGCCTTGCAGCCGGGTGAGCGCTGGCAATGGACAGTGCGCTTGCGTCGCCCCCACGGCAACGCCAATCCTTTTGGTTTTGATTACGAAGCCTGGTTATTGTCCGAGGGCATACGCGCCACCGGCAGTGTGCGGTCGGCTGAACAACTGCGGCTTACTGCCTTGGTATGGAGCCCCGGCGCGCTGATTGCTCGCGCCCGCGGCGCCTTAAGACTGCGCATCATGACCGCCTTGCCGCAGAGTGAATATACCGGTGTGATTGTGGCGCTGGTCATGGGCGACCAGCGCGCTGTTAATGATGCCGACTGGACGGTTTTCAATCGAACCGGCATCGGTCATCTGGTGTCGATTTCTGGTTTGCATATCACCATGATTGCGGCGCTGTTTGCCGCTCTGGTGCAATGGCTGTGGCGGTATTCATTTTTTACCCGCGCCAGTTTGCCTTTGCGTTTGCCCGCGCAAAAAGCGGGAGCTGCCGCCGGCTTGATCGCCGCGTTGCTGTATGTTGCGCTGGCCGGTTTTGGCATTCCGGCGCAACGCACGCTGATCATGCTGTGTGTGATGACGGCTGCCCTCTGGGGTGGGCGCATCGTTGCGGTGTCGCAGGCTTTGTGCATGGCCTTAGTCGCGGTGCTGCTGCTTGATCCGTGGGCGGTATTGTGGCCGGGCTTCTGGTTGTCGTTTGCGGCGATTGCCTGCATTTTTTATGGCGCAGCACAGCCCGCGGCCAGCGGCTGGCGGCACAGCCTGCTGGCAGCCGCGCTCACCCAGCGCGTCATAACGCTAGGCTTGGTGCCACTGACCATGCTGCTGTTTGCACAGGTATCCCTGGTGGCGCCGCTGGCCAATGCGGTGGCGATTCCGCTGGTGAGTTTTTTGATTACGCCCCTGTCTTTGTTGGGCAGCATTGCCCCTGAACCAGTATCGGTTTGGCTGCTGCAGGCAGCACATGCTTTACTGGTTTGGCTGGCGCAAGTCCTGCGCTGGCTGAGCGCAATGCCGCTGGCGGTATGGTCGGCGCCACAGCCTGACATGCTCAGTTTTATCCTTGCGCTGGCCGGCACGCTCTGGTTATTGGCGCCGCGTGGCTGGCCCTGGCGCTGGATGGGGCTGCTTGCCTGGTTGCCGCTGTTGCTGACGCCAGCGGCTGCGCCAAAGCAGGGGGTGTGGGTAACGGCCTTTGATATCGGCCAAGGCAATGCGGTGCTGATTGAAACTGCAACGCACCGGCTTTTGTATGACACCGGCCCCAAATTTTCTGCCGAGTCGGACAGCGCCAGCCGGGTTTTGCTGCCTTACTTTCGCGCCCGCGGCATCAGCCAGCTTGATGCACTGATCATTTCGCACAGCGATAGCGACCATGCTGGCGGTGCGCTGTCGGTATTGCATGGGATGGCCACCGGCTGGGTTTCCTCTTCCTTGCCCGCCACAAATCCGATTGTGCAGCAGGCCCCGCATCATTTTCCTTGTGTGGCGGGACAGAGCTGGTCATGGGACGGTGTGCGTTTCGAGATGCTGCACCCTGCGCCTGAGAGTTATGCCATTGCCAGCCTGCGACCCAATGCGCGCAGCTGCACTTTGAAAATCAGCTATCGCAATCATGCCCTGCTGCTGGCCGGCGATATCGAAGCTGCGCAGGAGCGTGCATTGCTGGAAAGCCGGCGCGCGCAACTGCCCTCAACAGTGCTGCTGGCGCCGCATCATGGCAGCGGCACCTCTTCGACGCTGGCGTTTTTGCAGGCGGTTGCACCCGAGATCGCCTTGTTTCAGCTTGGCTATCACAATCGCTATCACCATCCCAAGCCTGAAGTGTTTGAACGTTACGGCGCGCTAGGCATACAGCGGCTGCGCAGCGATGAGTCCGGTGCGGTGCGGCTGGTCATGGATGAGGCGGTGTCGTTTAGCGCGTATCGCAATGAGGCGCCGCGTTATTGGTGGGGGCATTAGTGATATGTCAGTTTTAACGCTCTCCAGCGAGAATTTTTTCGGCGTTACAACGAAAGACGCTGGGTCCCGATTTTCATCGGGACGACGATTGATAGTCTACGAGCCCCGTTAACGTCGTCCCGGCGCAGGGTGAGGCAGGGGTTGCGTAACCAACGGGCATTAGGCATTAGCGGATTTTTAATTGCGCATTCGTTGAAAATTACTTAAAGAAAGCTTGCGCTTGGCTTAAGTCTGCTCCCGTAAAACTTGTTAATTTCATGGTTCTGCTGTCAGGCAAGGATGGATTTATTCATGAACCGATATGTTTTACGCCTGCTGTGTTTGCTGCTGCTTAGCTGTCATGCTGCACAGGCCAGCGAAGCTTTGCCTTTTAGCGCGGACCAGATCGACAAGATTTTTTCGCTAGGGCGGGCAACGACCTTTGTCGATATTGAAAATGATTCACTGCTATTGAATCACCGCGATGGCTTTTACACCAATGGCCTGCGTTTGACGCGCAGTTATCGGCTGCCTGTTGAAAACGGCTGGCAAACAGTCGGCTGGCGTTTTGGTCAGCAACTTTATACGTCGATTGATGTTCGCTTGCGGCCGGAGGAAATCAGTGCGCTTGATCATCCTTATGCCGGCTGGCTGTATGGCGGCATGTTTACCCGTTCTGAATACAGAGACGGCAGCGACGCGTATCTGGGCATTGATGTTGGTTGCCTGGGTCCTTGTGCTGGCGGTGAAGCGACGCAAAAATTCATTCACCGAGTTTTGCATCAGCCCAAACCGCTGGGCTGGAGCACGCAGCTGAGTAACGAGCCCGGTCTGGTCTTGCATGCCGGTGGTCGTGCGCCATTCTGGAAGCTCGGCTCGTATGTTGATGTTCGCCCGGGGGTGGCTATGCGTCTGGGAAATATTTTTACCGACCTCAGTGCCGACGCAAGTTTGCGCGCCGGTCAGCTGTCCTCAGTCGGTAGTGATGGTTTTGCTTTCGGTTTTGCGCGTTTTGGTCTGCGCGCAGTGGGCTATGATGCCACGCTGCAGGGCGGCTTGTTTGCTGACGAGACCGCACGCACCGTGAAACCCAAGCGCCTGACTGGCGAGTTTGAAGTGGGCCTGCAATGGTGGCGCCGGCAATGGGGCGTGCGGGTCTCGGCGGTCAGACGCAGCAATGAGATCGAGGGCTTGTCCGAAGAAGCGGGCCGGCAGGATTTTTTACGCATCTCGATTAGCTACACGCCTTGAAATGAATGTAAAAACACAGCGAATCTGAGAAAGCGGAGCGGCGCTTTGCGGTATAATTCGAATTTCCCGCTCGTGCCGTTTGGCACCCTCTGCAATGACCAAGTTTGTATTTGTCACAGGCGGCGTCGTGTCTTCCCTTGGTAAAGGGATTGCCGCCGCGTCGCTGGCCGCGATTCTCGAATCGCGTGGCCTCAAAGTCACCCTTCTTAAACTCGATCCTTACATCAACGTTGATCCCGGCACGATGAGTCCGTTTCAGCATGGTGAAGTGTTCGTCACCGATGATGGTGCCGAAACTGACCTCGATCTGGGTCACTACGAGCGCTTCATTACGGCCAAGATGAAGAAGGTCAATAATTTCACCACCGGCCAGATTTATGAATCCGTCATCCGCAAAGAGCGGCGGGGCGAATATCTGGGCAAGACGGTGCAGGTGATTCCGCACATTACCAACGAAATTCAGGATTTCATTCATCGCGGCGCGGAAGGTTTTGATGTTGCCATTGTTGAAATCGGCGGCACCGTCGGCGACATCGAGTCCTTGCCATTTCTGGAAGCGGCGCGTCAGTTGTCCTTGCGCGGCGGACGCCATCATGCTGCTTTCGTCCATCTGACTTTGGTGCCGTATCTGGTATCGGCCGGTGAACTGAAAACCAAGCCCACCCAGCATAGTGTGCAAAAACTGCGCGAAATCGGTATTTCGCCGGACGCGCTGTTGTGCCGTGCGGACCGCCGTATTCCAGACGATGAGCGCGACAAGATTTCCCTCTTCTCCAATGTGGAAATTGACGCCGTGATTTCGGTCTGGGATGCAGACACGATTTATAAAATCCCGCAAATGCTGCACGACCAGGGCTTGGATCGCATCGTCTGCGAAAAGCTGCACCTGTCGCCGAAACCGGCTGACCTGTCGATGTGGAACAAGCTGGTTTATTCGCTGGAAAATCCGAAGGAAGAAGTCAATATTGCCATGGTCGGCAAATATGTCGACCTGACCGAATCGTACAAGTCACTGACCGAAGCTTTGCGTCACGCTGGTATTCATACCGAGTCGCGGGTCAATATCGAGTATGTGGATTCCGAAGATATCGAAGCCAAGGGCATTGATAGCCTGAAAAAATACGATGCCATTCTGGTGCCGGGCGGCTTTGGCAAGCGCGGTGTGGAAGGCAAAATCGCCGCGGCCCGTTATGCCCGCGAAAGCAAAGTGCCTTACCTTGGCATTTGTCTGGGCATGCAGGTGGCACTGATTGAATACGCCCGCAATATGGCCGGTTTGGCAGAAGCCAATTCCACCGAATTTGATGCCGACACCAAAAACCCGGTGGTGGCGCTGATCACGGAATGGCAAAACCATGATGGCATGGTTGAACGCCGTGATGTGAATTCGGATCTGGGCGGCACCATGCGACTGGGTGCGCAGACTTGTTCGGTCGAACCCGGCACACTGGCTGCTGAAATTTATGGCGCGGAAGTCACTGAGCGTCATCGCCATCGCTATGAAGCCAATAACCATTATCTGGGCCGTGTTGAACAAGCCGGTCTGGTGGTGTCGGCCCGAACGCCGACCGAATCGCTGTGCGAGATCATGGAATTGCCACGCAGCGGTGAGCATGCGCATCCCTGGTACATGGGCGTGCAATATCATCCTGAATTCAAATCCACGCCACGCGACGGACATCCTTTGTTCATCTCCTTCATCAAGGCAGCGCTGGCGCACAAAAACACGACCCACGAAAGGAAAGCGGCATGAAGCTCTGCGGATTTGATGTCGGACTGGATCACCCGTTCTTTCTGATTGCCGGACCTTGCGTGATCGAATCCGAGCAAATGGCGCTCGATACCGCTGGCGCGTTAAAAGAGATTACGGCCAGTCTTGGCATCCCTTTCATTTACAAGTCTTCGTTCGACAAGGCCAACCGTTCTTCGGGTGCGACCTTTCGCGGGCCGGGCATGGAAAGAGGCCTGGAGATTCTGGCCACAGTCAAAAAGCAGATCGGCGTGCCGGTCCTGACCGACATTCACGAAATCGACGAAATCGCGCCGGTGGCAGCGGTGGTCGACGTGTTGCAAACACCTGCCTTCTTGTGCCGTCAGACGGATTTCATTCGCGCCTGCGCGCAATCGGGCAAGCCGGTCAATATCAAGAAGGGCCAGTTTCTCGCGCCCCATGATATGAAAAACGTGATCGACAAAGCCCGTGAAGCAGCCCGTGAAGCGGGTTTGCCAACCGACCAGTTCATGGCTTGCGAGCGCGGTGTGTCGTTTGGTTATAACAATCTGGTGTCGGACATGCGCTCGCTGGCAATCATGCGCGAGACGGGATGTCCGGTAGTGTTTGATGCCACGCATTCGGTGCAGTTGCCGGGCGGGCAGGGCAGCTCTTCAGGCGGTCAGCGTGAATTTGTACCGGTATTGGCGCGTGCAGCGGTAGGCGTTGGTGTGGCTGGCCTGTTCATGGAAACGCATCCGAATCCGGCCGAAGCAAAATCCGACGGCCCCAATGCCGTGCCTTTGCATCGCATCAAAGAACTGCTCGCCACGCTGGCGGAGATGGACCGTATTGTGAAAAGAAATGGCTTTCTCGAAAACGATTTTTCTTGAAACTTTGAGAAATGTTTGAGTTAGTTTAAAAAAATAATTTTATTCAGTGGAGAAACTCAATGAGCGCAATTGTTGACATCGTAGCCCGTGAAATTATCGATTCGCGCGGTAACCCGACAGTCGAATGCGATGTGTTGCTGGAGTCTGGCGTGATGGGACGCGCTGCCGTGCCTTCCGGCGCATCGACCGGTTCGCGTGAAGCGATTGAACTGCGCGACGGCGACATGCAACGCTATTTCGGCAAGGGTGTTCTGAAAGCCTGCGAAAACATCAACACCGAAATTTCCGAAGCCATCATGGGCCTCGACGCCAACGAGCAGGCTTTTCTTGACCATACCCTGATCGATCTGGACGGCACCGACAACAAGGCAAGGCTGGGCGCGAATGCGACGCTGGCCGTGTCGATGGCAGTGGCCAAGGCAGCCGCAGAAGAATCGGGTTTGCCGCTGTATCGTTATTTCGGCGGCTCCGGTGCGATGCAAATGCCGGTACCGATGATGAACGTCATCAACGGCGGTGCGCATGCCGACAATAACCTGGACTTGCAAGAGTTCATGATCATCCCGGTGGGTGCGCCGAGTTTTCGCGAAGCGATTCGCTATGGCGCCGAAGTTTTTCATACGCTGAAAAAAATCCTGCACGAAAAAAAGCTGACCACAGCAGTCGGTGACGAAGGCGGTTTTGCGCCTTCCGTTGAAAACCACGAAGCGGCGATCAAACTGATTTTGCAAGCGATTGAACAAGCCGGCTATGAGCCAGGTACGCAAATCGCACTGGGTCTGGATTGCGCGGCGTCCGAGTTTTACAAAAACGGTAAATACCAGTTGAGCGGCGAAGGTCTGGCCTTGTCATCGGGTGACTTCACCAATTTGCTCTCAACCTGGTGCGACAAATATCCGATCATCTCGATCGAAGATGCGATGGCCGAGAATGACTGGGAAGGCTGGGCGACGCTGACACAGGCGCTGGGCAAAAAAGTGCAATTGGTTGGCGATGATTTATTCGTCACCAACACCAAGATCCTGCGCGAAGGCATACAAAAAGGCATCGCCAATTCCATCCTGATCAAGATCAACCAGATCGGCACCCTGACCGAAACCTTTGCTGCGATTGAAATGGCCAAGCGTGCCGGTTACACCGCCGTGATTTCGCATCGTTCCGGCGAAACCGAAGATTCCACCATTGCCGACATCGCCGTCGGTTGCAACGCCTTGCAGATCAAGACCGGCTCCATGTCGCGCTCGGACCGCATGGCAAAATATAACCAGCTGCTGCGCATCGAAGAAGACCTCGGTGATATCGCCAGCTACCCTGGCCGCAGTGCTTTTTATAATTTGAAGTAAGAAAAAAATCGGGGCTAAATTTTGGTCCCGTTTTTTTGTTGACGATAAAACCTATGCGCCTGATCCTGATTTCCCTGACGGTCTTGCTGGTATTGATTCAGTATCCGCTGTGGCTGGGTAAAGGCGGCTGGCTGAGTGTGTGGGAATTGTCCAAGCGAGTTGATACGGCGCTGGCCAAAGACAAAGAGCAGGAAGCGCGCAACGCCGAACTGGCCTCGGAAGTGCAAGACCTGAGAGACGGCACGGGCGCGGTTGAGGAACGGGCGCGCTATGAGCTGGGGCTGGTGAAAGACAATGAAGTCTTTGTGCAGATTTTGAAGCCGGTGCCGGCCAAGGTGGAAAATAAGACGGCGGCTTTGCCAGTGCCGCAGTCTTCAGCCAAGCCGTAAACCTTTGTTGTAATTAAAAATTTCTCTTGAACGATGACAGACGCTGGATCCCGATTTTCATCGGGATGACGTCTAATGTTGCACACTGCCCGGCGCCTGTATCGCCACTGCAATCGGCTCAGCCGCAAACAGCTGCGTGCAATCGACTTTATCAAAGCCGTAATCCTGGCCGCAAAATTCACAACTGACGGCGAGAAGTCCGAATTCGTCAAGTGCCGAGTCGACTTCTTCGCGCCCCAGCATTTTGAGCATATTGCCGACGCGCTCGCGTGAACAGCTGCATTGAAACACCGGATGACGCGGCTCGAAAACCCGCACGGTTTCTTCCCAATACAAACGCTGCAACAAGGTCATGATGTCGGTGCTGAGCAGCTCTTCATTGCCCAGTGTGGAAGCCAGCATCACGCTACGGTCCCACATGTCATTGTCGCTGCCGGCCTGCATGGTCGTGCCGCCTTCACCGGGCAGTTTTTGCAGCAGCAAGCCGCGCGCTACCTTGTCATTGGCTGCCAGCCAGAGCCGGGTGTCGAGCTGTTCGGAACGCATCATGTAGTTTTCAATGACGGCGGCGACGGATTCACCGTCAAGCGCAACGATGCCCTGATAGGCTTGTTGCCCCGGCATTTTGTCGTTCGGGTCCAGTGTGATGGCAAAGCGGCCTTCGCCGTGCAGATTCACTAATTGCTGCAAGCTGGCGTCGTCTGCGACCACCGCCTCGTCGCGCAACTTGGCCATCGCGCGCAGCTTCAGGCTGGCGTCGCATTCAACAACCAGCAACTGCACCGGTCCGTCACCATGAATTTGCATGATTATGGCGCCATTGAATTTGAGATTGGCTGAGAGCAGCGCAGCAGCGGCCAGCATCTCGCCGAGCATGGTTTTGACTGCGGCCGGGTAATCGCGGCGTGCCTGCACCTGCTGCCAGGTGTCGGAAATTTCAACCAGTTCGCCTCGTACCAGCGAATGGTCGAACATGAATTTTTGCAGCGTGTCTGCCATTAATCTATCCGTTTCAGTTGTTGCTTGAAGTAAGTGGCGCGGGCGACATATTGCGCCGCACTTGCTTTCAGTGCTGCGATATTTTCTTCGGTGAGGGTGCGTACTGCTTTGGCAGGTGAACCGATGATGAGGGAATTATCCGGAAATTCCTTGCCTTCGGTGACCAGCGCGCCGGCACCAACCAGGCAATGTTTACCGATTTTGGCACCATTCAGAATCACCGCTTGTATGCCGATCAGGCTGCCTTCGCCGACGCTGCAACCGTGCAGCATGGCCTGATGGCCAACGGTGACGCCTTCGCCTATCGAGACCGGATAGCCGGTGTCGGCGTGCACCACGCAGCCTTCTTGCAGGTTGCTGTTGTCACCGATGCTCAGCGTTTCATTATCGCCGCGCAGCGTTGCACCAAACCAGAC
>CANGAW010000086.1 GCA_947451925.1 Burkholderiales bacterium
CTCGCCAATGGCGACAAACATCACCGTCTGACCCTGCGCACGCAAGTCTTCGGCCTGTTGCTGCAAGACCGCAGTGGCGATGCCTGATTCATCGAGCAGCAAGGCATTTCCCAGCAAGACCAGAATGCCATCGATCTCACCACGTACACCCTTGCCGGTGACGGCGCTGAATTTTTCAACCGGCGGCAGCGATAAACCTTGTGCGCGTACATGCGCCAGAATCGCCTGGGCCAGCGGATGTTCACTCATTTTTTCCAGCGACGCGGCCAGTACCAGTACATCGGCACGGGCGAATCCTTCTGTCGCAATAATGCTTTGCACCTTGGGTGCGCCTTCGGTCAGCGTGCCCGTTTTATCGACCACCAGCGTGTCGATTTTTTCCATCAGCTCGAGCCCTTCGGCATCTTTAATCAGCACGCCTTCGCGCGCACCACGTCCAATGCCAACCATGATCGAAATCGGGGTCGCCAGACCCAGCGCACAAGGGCAGGCAATGATGAGTACCGAGACCGCTGCCACCAAGCCATTAGCCATGCCGGGAGGCGGACCAAACAGGGTCCACGCCACAAATGAGAGAAGAGCTGAGGCAATCACGGCAGGTACAAACCAGCCCGATACACGGTCGGCCAGTTTTTGAATCGGTGCGCGTGAGCGGCCAGCCTGATTCACCAGTTGTACGATTTTTGCCAGCAGCGTATCGGCGCCAATTTTTTCGGCGCGCAGCACAAAGGAGCCGTTCTGATTGATGGTGCCGGCCACTGCTTTGCTGCCTGGCTGTTTTTGCACCGGCATAGGCTCACCAGTGAGCATGGATTCATCAATGCTCGAATGACCTTCGGTAATGACCCCATCAACCGGCACATTGCTGCCTGGTTTTACACGCAGCAGGGTGCCGATCTGCACCTCTTCAAGCGGGATTTCTTTTTCGCTGCCGTCAGCCATCACTTGCATGGCGGTCGCAGGCGTCAGTGCCAGCAATGATTTGACAGCGGCATTGGTGCGTGAACGTGCACGCAACTCCAGCACTTGCCCAACCAGCACCAGGGTGATGATCACCGCAGAGGCTTCAAAATAGAGCGGCGCCATGCCTTGCATTTTGAATGCGGCCGGTAGTGCTTCCGGAAACAGCAAACCGACCACGCTCAGCAACCAGGCAGCCATCACGCCGATGCCGATCAGGCTAAACATATTCAGATGGCGGGTTTGGAATGATTGCCATGCTCTGTGCATGAAAGGCCATCCCAGCCACAACACTACGGGTGTGGCCAGCAGTCCCTGCAGCCAGCTGCTGGCGTGATGACCTAACCACTGGCCTGCATGGATGCCGATCATGTCACCCATGGCCAGCAACAACAGGGGTAAAGACAAGGCCAGACTGAACCAGAAGCGGCGGCTCATGTCGTCCAGCTCGCTGGTGTCTTCTTCAATGGTGGCATGCAGTGGTTCGAGTGCCATGCCGCATAGCGGGCAGGTGCCGGGCCCGACTTGTTCAACTTCGGGATGCATCGGGCAGGTATAAATCGCTGCCATCTCGGCAGCAGTGGCTATTTTTTTGACCGGCGCCAGATAGCGCAACGGATCGGCATTAAATTTTGCCACGCAAGATTTGCCGCAAAAATAATAGGTCTTGCCTTCATAACTTGCCGACTTGTCCGGGTTGGCAGCGGCTTTCATGCCGCAGACCGGATCGGTGAAAGGCTTGTCACCTGGCGAGGGCGCGCTGCTGTGATCGTGGGCTTCGCTATTGCCACAGCAGCTTGCTGGGGCAGGCTTTGGAAGAGGGCGGCGAAGTTCTTGCGATTTCATACGTTAATCCTGGAAAAAATAGTCATTTAGAGCACAGCATAAACGCACTTTTGTCCGTAATTCTAAATAACAAGCATTTTTATTTCTATGCGTCAACATTTGGTTCCAAAGAAAATAATGAAAAATTCAAAAATGTTAGTAGTCGCTATCTACAGTAGCTTTAATTTTCGTTGGATCGTTACATAAAAGATACATGGCATAGTGCATTTGCACTATATCTCTGTTTGATCGTGTTGCTTACACTACAAACAATGACAAAGAAACAACAACTTTGTCAGGAGGCAGGAAGTGCTGAACGCCGATGTTCCTTGCCAGCTTCATCCCTGCGTCCGCTATGAAGTAGCAGGTAAAAAGCGTGACCATTTTTTAAATTATTTATGGAGCTTAAAAATGAAATTTCTCGCTAAAAAAGTCCAGGCATTTTTCGCTGATGAACAAGGTGTCACGGCAGTGGAATACGGTCTGATGGCAGCACTGATCGCTGGCGTGATCGTGGTGGCAGTTGCCTTGGTAGGTACCAATCTTACTGCGATTTTCAACTTTATTGCTGGCAAGCTGACTACGCCTGCTACCTGATCTTGCATTGAAATGGCAACTCGGGAAAGCGGCAGTTCCCGAGTTTGCCCCTCCTGATATTAACCTGCCTTGCAATGGGCCAATCAGACGGAGTTCTTGATGCATCTGTTTTCTGAGTCGGCACCATCGCTAAGCAGTGTGCTGGGTTTGATGACTACCGTGGTCATCGCGGCTTGGTATGACTGGACCAGCTGGCGCATCCCCAACGCGCTGCTGGCAGCAAGTGCAGCAGCTTCCCTGATGTTGGCGACCTTTGCAACCGATGGCATTGGCCTGTCTTCCAGTCTGGCAGGTGGCCTCACTGGTTTTGGCTTGTTTTTACCCGTTTATATGATGCGCCGCATGGGCGCCGGCGACGTCAAATTACTGGCTACGCTGGGCTTGTTTGGCGGGCCTTTTCTGTGCATTGACATTGCGCTGATGAGCAGTCTGGCAGGCGGTGTCTGGGCCCTGATCTATCTTTTCCTGCAAACCCGTCATGGCCAGCAGTTGCGCTTCGCGGCGCAGGCAGTGCTGGGAACAAACTTCGTTCGATTGAGCAGCCAAGTGCCTGCGCCGACATTAGATGGCAAGCAAGGGGCAATGATGCCTTACGGCCTGGTGATTGCTGTCGGGACTTTGGCTGCGCTACTGATAACTATGCACTAGGGCTTGGCCCGTTACACCTTCACTATGCAGCAGGAGAAAAGATGAAAACAACAAGAACATGGATCGTGCTGGCCGTTGCCATTTTGTCCGGTCTGGTTGCGGTGCTGCTGGCTTCGCGCTGGCTGACCCAGCAGTCCAATAGCGGTGTTGCCCGTATTGCCGTGGCCAGTATCGATATCAACCTTGGCCAGCGTCTGACCCCTGAGTTGTTTAAGCTCGTTGACTGGCCTAGCGGCAGCAGACCAGCGGGTACCTTCAGCGATCTGGCCAAGCTCGATGGCCGGGTAGTCAAGACCAGTCTCTTGCGTGGCGAACCCGTATTGGAAGCCAAGCTGGCGCCAGTGGGTACTTCAGGCGGTTTGTCGGCAGTAATTGCAGAAGGGCGGCGGGCCATTACGGTTCGGGTCAATGATGTGATTGGCGTGGCCGGTTTCGCCTTGCCGGGCAATTATGTTGACATCATCGTCAATACACAAAAAGACGCTGAACGTAACAGCAATAAAGACCAGAACATTTCCAAGATCGTGCTTGAACGCATTCTGGTGCTGGCCGTCGCACAAGAGGTTGGACGTGATGAAACCAAACCACGGGTGGTGAATGCCGTCACGCTCGAAGTCACCCCTGAGCAAGCGGAAAAACTCGATCTGGCGCGCAGTGTCGGCAGTCTTTCCTTAGCGCTGCGCAATCAGATTGATCCGCAGCCAGGTACGACAGAAGGCGCGACCAAGGCCAGCTTGCTTGATGAAAAGCCTGCTCAAGCAGCAGTGACTCCGGTAACGATTATTGCCAGCAGCAATCCGCCTCCTGTCAAAGCCCGGACCAACTCCGCAAAGCCACGTGCGGCAGCGAAACCGATCAATAACACCGGCTGTGTCGGCGTCATTAATGGCCTGCGCAATTCGCAAGAATGCTACTGAAATCCCAGCAACAACTAACAAAAAAGGGAATCACGATGAAATCACGCTTGCATCGATATCCGACCTTGATCAAGACCGCCGCATTGCTGTTAACCAGCAGCTTCGCCCTGGCGCAAAGTGCGCCGGAGATGGCTACCCGTTCAGAAAAAAATGCGCGTGCCAGTGCCAACAAAGCTGAGCAGTCACAGTCAGTAAAAATGCCCAGCCTCAATTGCAAAGGTGAGCTTGCCGCACCGGGCAAACTCAGTATGCCAATCGGCAAATCGACCTTGTTGCGCTTGCCCGAGCCGGTGGTTAATCGCACCCTTGGCAATCCTGCGGTAGCGCAAGCGATGCTGGTGTCGCCAGAAACCCTGTATCTGCTCGGCGTGCAAATTGGCAGCACCAACATGATTCTGCAAGGCCGCAGTGGCAATTGCAGCGTGGTCGATGTGTCGGTCACGATGGATCCGGCGGCCTTGCAGGCAACGTATAAAGAATTGATGCCGGAAGAAACCAATATCCGTGTTTCCGCTGCAGCGGACAGTCTGGTTTTGAGTGGTACCGTGGCCGATGCAACGGCGGTGATGCGCGCGGTTGATCTGGCGACTGCCTTTGTGCGTCGCTCTGCGGTGATGAGTACGGCTGTGCAGCAGGAAGGCATGGTCAGCTCGGGCAGTACACAGGCTCAGGCTGGTGCTTCCAATACGGCGGCCAGTCAGCAGGCGCGTATCGTTAACTTGCTTGGTGTAAGCGCGGCCCAGCAAGTCATGCTGGAAGTGAAAATTGCCGAAGTTTCCAAGACCTTGCTCGACAAACTCGGTGCCGGTGTTCAAGGCAGTCCGACCAATGGCAGCTGGACCTACGGCATTCTGTCGAATTTCCTCAGTGGTACCTTGGGCGGCACGCTGGGCATTGCGCGTGCAAGCGGTGCTGCTATTAGTCTGGAAGCAGAAAAAAAGGACGGCCTGGTCAAAATTCTGGCTGAGCCAAATATTGTTGCCATCAGTGGCCAAGAAGGTAGCTTTCTGGCTGGCGGAAAAATTCTGATTCCAGTTGCGCAAGACTCGCTAGGTACCACTAGCCGTATCACGTTGGAAGAAAAAGAATTTGGTGTGGGTCTGAAATTTACGCCAACGGTGTTAGCCGGTGGGCGCATCAATTTGCGCGTAGCGCCTGAGGTCTCGGAGCTTTCGCGTGAAGGCGTAGGTATCAGTACCAGTAGCAGCAGCAACCTGGCGATTCTGCCTTTGATTACTACACGGCGCGCATCAACCACTGTGCAACTGCTCGATGGTCAGAGTTTTGCCATTGGTGGCCTGATCAAGAACAACACCACCACCAATATCAAAGCCTTTCCGATTCTGGGTGAGATTCCTATCATCGGTGCCTTGTTCCGCAGTACCGACTTTCAACAAGATCGCACCGAGCTGGTTTTCATCGTCACGCCAAGACTGGTCAAGCCTTTGCAGGCTGGCTACAAGCTGCCTACCGATGCGATCAAAGATCCAAGTCGCAGCGAACTGTTCCTCGGTGGTCAGATGGAAGGTGCGCAATCCGGTAAAGACAGTAAGGCAAGCAGCAGTGGCAGCGCCAAGCCGGCAAATGGTGCTGGCGGATTCGAACTCAAGTAAGGAGACACTATGCACACCCCAATGACTTCCCGGTTTCAACGCGTGTCCCTTGCTGCTGTCTTTGGCTGCAGTATTTGCGTCGCACTCTCTGCTTGCGCACCGACCACCCCTGAGTGGGAATCTCACTTTGGCGAGGCGGCCAGAGAGGCGGTAGCTCAGCAGACACTGAACCCCGAAGCCAGTCTGAATACCGCACCGGTTAATGGCGTTGATGGTCCGGCTGCGAAAGAAGCGATCGGACTTTACCTCAACTCGTTTAAAGAACCTGAACCAAGCAGCAACGGTTTCACCATTGGTGTTGGCAAGTAAACGCTTACTGATCCAGCGACCAAGTCGGAGGCAAGCATGCAGAGCCATTTTCAGTCACGCAAAAAACAGCAAGGAACCGTTTCCATTCTGGTGGCCTTGTCATTGACTGCGATGATTGGCTTTGCCGGACTGGTGCTGGATCTGGGCAAGCTCTATATTGCCAAGACCGAGTTGCAAAACAGCGCGGATGCCTGCGCGCTGGCAGCAGCGCAGGCACTGACTGGCGCCAGCGGACAACAACTCGCCATCGGTGAAGCGGCCGGCATTAAAACAGCGAGTCTGCACAAAGTGTTGTTTCAGTCTGCTGCGGTCACCACTTTGCAAAATAAAACGGTGGAGTTTGGCGTCACCAGTAACGGCAGTTTTTTCAGCAAAGCCGGTTTGACTAATAAACAGGCACTGGCGATGCACTATGCACGTTGCACCGTGCAACGCGATGAGATTGATACCTGGTTTATCCAGGTTCTGGATATTTTACCCGGCGTCACCATGGGCAAGCAGTCAGTCAGTGCAATGGCAATGGCTACCTTGCTGCCTTCGCAAGTGACTTGCGGCTTGCCGGTTGCCGTTTGCAGTGGCGATATTCCTGCCGGTACCCCGGTGGGTACCTGGCTGCAGAGCGTGATCGGACCACCTGGTAATCAAGGGCTGACGGGCAGTTTTAAATGGGTGGACTTTACGCCTCCTAATGGTGGTGCCAGTGAGCTGGCCGGTATTTTAAAAGGGGAGGGCACCTGCGATTTGCCAGCAGTCGGCACGCCGGTCGGGCAACCGGGCAACATCACTTCACTGGGTAATGAATGGAATAGCCGTTTTGGCGTCTATCAGGGCAATGTCAATGCCGGTAATGCGCAACCGGATCTGAGCGGTTATGCCTATACCGATGCCGCACTCAGCTGGCCTTCGAAATTTAATGCCTTCCCTGACTTCATTACCAAGCGTACAAGCAATACACCTTATCAAGGCAACGCAGCCACCGGACTAGATGTAAAGGGAACGATCGCGACCAATCTGGGCAGCATTGGTGGTGACCGCCGCTTGATGACTGCGCCGATTGTGGACTGCGCCAAATTTGCCACCTCCAATACCGCCCCCATTATTTCCTGGGCTTGCGTGTTTTTGCTCCATCCAATCAACAACAATGCTGGTGGTGGCGGAACTGGCACAGGTGCTAACCGTATGTATCTCGAATATCGTGGTAATGCCACTGACGCCACCAGTCCCTGTGCATCGAATGGACTGCCTGGCGGGCCCAGCAGCAAAGGGCCATTGGTAACGGCATTGGTGAAATGATGCAGATGCGCCTGCTTTCACAACGTCATCCACGACAACGCGGTGTGGCTGCGGTCGAGTTTGCGATGTTGCTGGTACCGATGTTGATTTTGGGTTTTGGCATTGTTGAGTATGGCCGTGCGGTTTATCAATACAACACCATCGTCAAGTCAGTGCGCAGCGCAGTAAGAGTACTGTCGCAACAAAGTCCCGATGACAGTGGTTATGCGGCGCGCATCGGCGAGGCCAAATGTCTGGCCGTGTTTGGCAATGTCACTTGTAGTGGCAAGGCACTGGCGTCCGGACTGACTGTCAGTAATATTAAAGTCTGTGATCGGGTCGGCTCAAGCGAATGTGGGGATTTGACGCAAAACGATTTCAAAAATGTCGCAACCGGACAAGGCACGATTAATCTGGTCATGGTGCGAGTCAGCGGTTACCAGTTTGCGTTTCTCGGTTTGCCATTTGTGAGCACGGTGACGTCGCTCAATTTTGGTCCGGTTCAGGCTGTGATGAGGCAAAGAGGATGATTTCGGCTAAATTACTTCGTCAACGTTTCGCGCGTGGCAGCTCTTCCATTGAGTTTGCGCTGGTGGCCGCCTTTGGTGGTTTGTTCGTGATCCTGATCGGCACGATGGAACTGGGCCGCGTACTGTTTTATCTGAACACCGCCAATGAAGCAACCCGGCTCGGTGCGCGCATTGCTGTCGTGTGCGATGCCAATGCGGCACAAATTAAAACACGCATGACCGATATGCTGACGATTCTGGACCCGGGAAAAATTTCGGTTACCTATTTACCTGCTGGCTGCGCCACGAGTGCCGATACGGCGCGCAATACCTGCCAGTCGGTGACGGTGGAAATTGCCTCTGGTTTGCAGATCGACACCGCAATTCCGTTTGTCCCATTCAGTCTGGAAATGCCTGCATTCTCCACGACCTTGTCGCGTGAAGCGATGGATAGTGCTCACTGCAGTTGATGCTGCAACCAATAATAACGAAGAAAAAAAATGAAAGCCTTAATCCTCACCACTGACCGGGAGTTG
Organism: Burkholderiales bacterium; assembly: GCA_947451925.1. Classification (GTDB taxonomy): domain Bacteria; phylum Pseudomonadota; class Gammaproteobacteria; order Burkholderiales; family Burkholderiaceae_D; genus Pernthalerella. The sequence goes on from CANGAW010000086.1 coordinate 8,187, forward strand.
AATACCAAAATCGCTCAGGTTTGCGCGGCGCTCGCGCAACCGATTACGGTCATCAATGCATTGCCAACCATGCTGCCTGAAATTGGCATTGCCACTGCGCAGCCGCCCGACCTGGTGTTGCTGGACGCAGCAATGAATGAATCGAAATTGCTCGATACGCTAGAGCGGCTGAGTAAGCAATATCCGCAAGCGGCATTGGTCTTGCTGACGCACCATCAGGCACCTGACATGTTGATTGCGGCAATGCGCGCCGGCGTGCGTGAAGTGGTTGCGGTGCCCTTGCAAAACCAGGAATTGGAACAGGCGCTGGAGCGGCTGGAAAAGAAGCTGGCCACGACCCGGCAAAAGGATGGCAAGGTCTTGTCCTTCATGTCCTGCAAGGGCGGCAGTGGCGCGACTTTTCTGGCATCGAATCTGGCTGTGGCGCTGGCTAGTGTCGCCAATAAAAAAACCCTGTTAATTGACCTCAATTTGCAGTTCGGTGATGCGGCCCTGTACTTGTCCGACTTGAAGCCGGTCATGACGCTGGCTGATGTTTGTGCACAACTGAACCGGCTCGACGCAGATTTGCTGGAATCGAGCCTGATTCGGGTATCACCGAACTGCGGTATTTTGGCAGCTTCCAATGATCTCGATCCGGCTACTGAAATTCGTGGCGAACATATTGATGTGATCTTGCAGTTGGCCCGGCGTCATTACGATTACATCGTCTTCGACATTGGCCGCCAGTTTAATTCTGTGTCGGTGCGGGCCTTCGATAGCAGCGACGTCATTTATCCGATTTTGCAACAATCCCTGCCTTATCTGCGTGACGGC
>CANGAW010000087.1 GCA_947451925.1 Burkholderiales bacterium
ATGCCCATTATCGAAATCAATCAGCTGGTGCGCTGATGATTTTTCTTGCGACGGGCACAACATGAAACGGCTTCCTCTGGCACTCAGTTTTATTTTATTTCTGGCCTTGTGCGTAACGCTGGTTTACTGGGGCTTGCAGTTATTTGCGCCGCCACCGCGGGCTGTCAGTGCGCCGCCACGTCCTGCCGTGTATATGCCGCCTTCGTCCGCAGCCGCCGGTTTGTTTGGGCAGAAAGTCGCCAATGGTCAGAGCATGACGACGGTGCAATTGCGCGGCATAATTCTGGCCCGGCGTTCTTCTGACAGCGTGGCGATTCTGGTGCCCGAAGGCAGCGCGCCACGTTCATTGCGCGAGTCGGGTGAAGTCATGCCCGGTGTCACGGTCAAGGAAATTCATCCACGCTATGTGGTGCTGTCTGATCATGGTGTGGACCGAGAAGTGAAGCTGGCCACTTTCGCAGTTACGTCGCCGGGTCCAACGGAAAACCGGGCGCTGCCGCCGCGAATGAGCCCTGAAGCTGCGCCGGCTCCAATAACAGCTCCAGTTCCAGCGCCATCAACTGCAGCCCCGCCCGCTCCCGCAGCGCCGCCGCCGGCGACCTCAGGCCGTTAGCCGCTATTTACAACACATAACGCGACAGATCTTCATTGACTGCCAGTGCGCCGAGTTTGTCGTCAACGTAAGCGGCATTGATTTCTACTTCTTGATCGGCGTCGGTACCAGCGACAAACGACAGGTCTTCCAATAATTTTTCCATTACCGTGTAGAGTCGTCGGGCGCCAATATTTTCGGTTTTTTCATTCACGGAAAAAGCGATTTCTGCCAGCCGCCGGATGCCGTCTTCGGTAAACGTGACCTGCATGTTTTCGGTGGCCAGCAAAGCCTGATACTGACGTGTAAGGCAAGCATCGGTTCCAGTCAGGATGCGCTCAAAGTCGGCAATGGCCAGTGATTCAAGTTCGACGCGAATCGGAAAGCGGCCTTGCAACTCAGGGATCAGGTCCGATGGCTTGGCCAGATGAAAGGCGCCGGAAGCGATGAACAAAATATGATCGGTCTTGACCATGCCGTACTTGGTGTTGACGGTGGTGCCTTCAACCAGTGGCAGCAGATCGCGCTGCACACCGGCACGCGATACATCAACGCCGCTGGTGTTGGAGCGCGACGCAATTTTGTCGATTTCATCGAGAAAGACGATGCCGTTTTGTTCGACATTATGAATCGCTATTTGCTTGAGTTCGTCTTCATTGACCAGTCGCGACGCTTCTTCTTCCGTGAGCAGTTTCAGCGCTTCGCTGATGCTGAGTTTGCGTGATTTTTTACGACCCGAACCCATGCCCGAGAACATGGATTTGATCTGCTCGGTCATTTCTTCCATGCCGGGCGGCGCCATGATTTCCATTTGTGCGCGCGACTCAGCGACTTCGATGTCGATTTCGCGATCATTCAGTGCGCCTTCGCGCAGTCGCTTGCGAAAAGTCTGGCGCGTGGTGTTGCCGGTTTTTTCTTCCTCTGCTGGCTGGGCGCTGGCAAAGCCGAAGTCACGCGCTGGTGGCACCAGGATGTCAAGAATGCGGTCTTCGGCGGCGTCCTGGGCGCGCTCGCGGACTTTGCGCATTTCCAGTTCGCGCGTTTGCTTGATGCCTATCTCGACCAGATCGCGAATGATGGTATCGACATCGCGACCGACATAGCCGACTTCGGTGAATTTGGTGGCTTCAATTTTGATGAAGGGCGCGTCGGCCAGTTTGGCCAAACGGCGGGCAATCTCGGTTTTGCCTACGCCTGTTGGCCCAATCATTAAAATATTTTTGGGGGTGATCTCGTGACGTAGTGGGTCGGGCACTTGCTGACGGCGCCAGCGGTTGCGCAAGGCAATGGCAACGGCCCGCTTGGCGCGGGCCTGACCGACAACATGTTTGTCGAGTTCGGTAACGATTTCTTGTGGGCTCAGATTCATGATGTTTGCCAATGCGGGTTATTCCAGACTTTCAATCGTATGGGACATGTTGGTGTAAATGCAGAGCTGCGCGGCGATGGTCAGCGATTTTTTGACAATTTCCATGGGCGACAATTCGGTGTTCTCCTGCAAAGCCTTGGCCGCCGATTGGGCGTAGGTGCCGCCCGAGCCGATGGCGCCGACCCCGTCTTCCGGTTCCAGCACGTCACCATTGCCGGTAATGATCAGGGTGGCGTCGCGGTCTGCCACCAGCAGCATGGCTTCAAGCCGGCGCAGCACACGGTCGGTGCGCCAGTCTTTGGCCAGCTCAACCGAGGCGCGCATCAGATTGCCCTGATGGGCTTCGAGCTTGGATTCAAAGCGGTCGAGCAAGGTAAACGCATCGGCAGTGCCGCCGGCAAAGCCGGCCAGCACTTTGCCATGAAACAGCTTGCGTACTTTGCGCGCCGTGCCCTTCATGACGATATTGCCCAGAGTGACCTGACCGTCGCCGCCCAGTGCCACCAGAGGGCCACGTCTTACTGACAAAATGGTGGTGCCGTGAAATTGTTCCATATGGATTCCGCAGGAAAGTGTAAGGAAGGATCAAATGCCGCTTAAGCTGGTTGAGCTAGCTAAGCCGGCCTGCCCGTTGTTCAAAGTTTGCGCGGGAATATGACCAGCTTGCCCGTGTTGCCGATCAGTTGTAACAAGCCCGTGACGAGAAAATTCGTATGGCGTAATTCTACCGGTTTGCTGTGCGCAAGTTGGAGCAGGCCTGTTAGCAGTGGCCCTGCCGCAGTGAAGGCAATCCTTTGCAGGCGGCTACAGTCGAGCACCACACGCGGCTGCTGCGCCGTGTGCAGCCCAATGGCTTGCAGCAGACCGTCAACCGGGGACGTGACCAGGGCTGGCATGGCAAAGCTGTTACTGGTGGCAGCGAGCGCTTTGTTTGCCGGGGCAACAAACGCAGGGGGTGATACTTCATAGGTGATGCAATAGTCAACGCAGGCTTCTTCGTGTGCGGCCGTATTGTTGGTCAGGCGCAGCAGCTCAATCAGCAGCAACCACGCGCTTTCGCTGGTGTCACGCCGGCCTGGCGCAATCAATTGGCGGATTTTTTCAATCAGTCCATCGACGCCTGCCAGTTGCAAGCGGCGCCCTTGCGCTTGCCAGTGTTGCAGTATCGCCAGCAAAATCTGGCAGCCTTCGTGATCAATCTCGTTAAGCGTGCCAAAGCTCATGCTCAGACTCTGGTGCTGATCACCCAGGGTTTTTAATTTGTCCAGCAAAGGGGCACTGTTGGCGCAAAGCTTGCCACTGAAATTCAGCGGATAGGCGGGCTTGTCGGGCAAATCAGAGTTATGCGTAACAGGCTGCATCCACTGCGGTGGTGACGTTTCAAAGTGCGTGGCGTAATCGAGCGCCAGCTGCTCGAATTGCGCTTGCTTGCCACCGATCTGAAACAGGTCAAACAGCATCGCCCAGGGCAGTTGCTGGCGATCTTGCGGCGGCTTCGCCGGTGTTTGTTTGCGGATCAGGCTGATGAGCAAATTTTCTGCGGCCAGTGACTGATCACTGGCATACAGTATCGTGGCCTCTTCAATGATTTGTGTCGTTGCGCTAATGTCGATTGCTGCGGACGCAGAGGGTAATTCAGCGGGTTTGGTCACAGGAAAAATCGTACTGAATTCGGCTGACATTTCCGATTCAATCGCATCGATTTTTTTGCTGGTATTGCGTGCATCAAGACTGGACTGCAGGCGGGTCGGCACATTATCGCGAATGTGGCGGGCGGCGCGTTTGTTGAATAGGTTGAAAATTTTCACGAGGTGCCTGACTCTGCATCATTGATCAAACCCATCCGCTTTGAAACAGCAAGACTTGTCCTGTAATTACATAGACGCGCAGCGGCTTTGTCAAACAAAGTCGCTGTGCGTGTTTGTATTTTCAGACGCGTGTTCGAAGAACAATTTACGTACGCGGTAACAGGTCGAAGCTTGCTTTTAAAAGCGTGTGCGCAGGCCAAGAATGATATTGCGTCCCGGTGCCGGCGCCAGATCTTTGAGTATCGATGTCGACAGCCGGATGTCCTGATCCAGCAAATTTTTTCCGAGTACAAACCAGGTCAGTTCCTGACTGCCATAACGCTGTGTGTAAGACAGGCTGGCGTCAACACGGGTATAGCCTGCCGTGCTGGTTTCGTGGCTGGTGATGGCAACGCGTTCATGGGCGGCGACGCGGGTCAGGCTGAAATTGCCGCGCCATGCGCCCTGCTGATAATTGCCGCCAAAGCCAAGCCGCGCCGCCGGTTGCAGCGGCAGATTGTCACCACCATCAAGACGCCCGCGGCTAATGTCGCCAAAGCCGCGTAGCGACCAGCCGCTTGCGGCAAGCTGGTAAGTGAATTCGGCTTCGCCGCCGTACAGCGTGGCGTCTGCCTGCGACCATCTGCGCTGGGTGTAGTTCACATCACCAACCGAGACGATGTCGCCATTGAGCCCGTAGATAAAATCCTGCACTTTGTTTTGAAACAGATTGCCCTTCCAGCGTAGTGCGCCTTCTGTTTTTTGCAGGCTCAGTTCGATGTTGTGTGAAGTTTCCTTGCCCAGCACCGTGCTGCCAATGTCGAAGGTATTGGTTGCTTCGTGTGGTCCGTTTGAATACAGCTCCTCGGTAGTCGGCGCCCGTTGCGCGATCGAGTAGGTGGCGCCAAGCCCATAGCCCAGCGTAAATTGCCATAGCGCGCCGCCGGACCAGGAGGCCAGATCGAAGCTGCGTTTGAGATTATTTTCCGGTGTGCGCGCGACAAACTCATATCGCGCACCGGTGTTGACGCGCACTGTGCCGAATTCTTTTTCTTCAACGATAAATCCAGCCGTGGAGGTGGAGTGCGTCACCGGTACCGTCCCGGCACTGCCATCGGCGGCCAGCGCCGCGAAGCGATTTTGTTCGCTTTGCAGGCCGAATTTGCCGCGCCAGCCGGCGAAGGCCTGATGCGCCAGTTCCAGCCGGGATTCGAGCGAGGCGCTGGAGAAATTGGTTTGCGCAATGCCTTCTTTGCTCAGTTCGCTGTGCTGATAATCTGTGTTGGCCAGCTTGATACGCACGGAGTCGAATCCTGGCACGGGTGTCTTGAACAGGCTGTCGAAGTCGACTCTGGTCTGGGATAAATCAATCCGGGATTGTTCTGCCGTAGGTATGCCATAACGTTTGTTGAGCATGCCCAGCGACAGGCCTGCATGACCCCAGTCGCCAATGCTGGCCGCGCCGAATCCGCTATTGTCTTCGTGGTTGAAGCTGGCAGGCAGGGTGCCCGCAGGTATGCGGTAATCACCGGCGCGCAACATGCTGCCATCGGCATGCAGGCCGATTTTTCCGCTGCTGCTATCGACATTAAAGGCGCCACCATTGCCGTCGTCGACGCTGCTGTGGCGCAGTTCGAATTCGCCGCTGGGCCGCGGCGTCAATTCTTCGGGAATGCGTCCATTGACGATGTTGATCAGCCCGCCTATTGCGCCCGAACCATAAGCCAGCGCCGCCGGACCACGCAGTATTTCAATTTGGGTTGCAGTCGCGGCACTGCTGCCGACCGCATGGTCGTTAGACAGGCTAGACATATCGGACACGGCCATACCGTTTTGTAAAATTTTGATGCGCGGACCATCCAGGCCACGAATGACAGGGCGCGATGCGCCGGCGCCGAAGCTTGAGGCCGACACGCCCATTTCCTGCGACAGGGTTTCACCGATCGATCCGCCCAGCTTGTCGCGCAATTCGTCACCGGCCAGCACTTTGGCAGGGGTCAGGATTTGTGTTGTATCGTCATTGCCAAAGGGGCTGGCAGTGACTGTTACGGCCGGCAAAGTACTTTCTTCGGCAAAGACAGGTGTTTGCGGCAAAACGAAACAAAGCGCAATACAGTGCGCAATACGGCGCACAATGCAGTCATAGGCAGATGACATCAGGGTTTCCTTCTCTTGACAGGCAACAGGCGCCCTCACCGCAGGGCAGAGGTGAGGAGAAAATGAATCAGGCCGTAGTGGCCCGTTGATTCAGATTGCCGGTGGTGCGCGTGAGGAGAAGTGGCGTAGCAGCGGCTGCTGCCAGCATAGAAACGATATCCAGAGCGACAGGACAGCAATGCCGGGCAGCGCGGGAGAGAGAAAAACAGGTGTGTGGAGAGCTGCAGCGAGGCAGGCTTCATCAAAGGCAGCGCAAGAAGTGGCCGCATGATGCAATGCCTGTTGCTTGCTTTCGCTGAAGCTGGGCGCGTTGTTGCCGTTTGGCGCGTGAGCAATGCGATGAATCAGACCAAAGCATTGCGCAAATAGCAGGCAGACCGCCAGTATCAGCGCGGTGCTGCTAACGGAGCGTGATCCGGATTGCAACAGGCGCATGATGGTCTGGCGACGGGGCGGGATTAATCGCCGTAGAGTTTTTGCTTGAGTTCGCGACGTTGCTGGGCTTCCAGCGACAAGGTGGCAGTGGGTCGTGCCAACAGACGCGGGATGCCGATCGGTTCGCCGGTTTCTTCGCACCAGCCATAATCGCCGCTATCAATGGCAGCGATGGATTGCTGAACCTTTTTAAGCAGTTTGCGCTCGCGGTCGCGCGTACGCAGTTCAAGCGCATGCTCTTCTTCGATGGTTGCGCGGTCAGCCGGATCCGGCACCAGCACGGTTTCGCGCAAGTGCTCAGTGGTCTCGCCTGCATTTTTCAACAGGTCGATTTCAAGCTGCTGCAGGCGTGCCCGGAAAAAAGCGAGCTGTGCAGGATTCATGTAATCCGCCTCGCCCATCTTAACCAGTTGCGCCTCTGTGAGCAGGTTGCCGTCTTTGACGGATGATGTCTGGTTTTTGGTATTAGTTGCCACGTCGCTTACTTTCGAAACTACGAAATTATCAATTTTACCCGCAGGATCTGGGATTGCCTTGTTGCTGCGCAGGTCCACGGGCGCGTCGTTCTGGGCGGCTGCCGCGCCGGCTTATTTGCTACCGGTCGCCCTTTGTTTAATTCAATCGGCGGCTATTTTAATAGCATTGCCAGCGGTCGTGACAAGCGCGGGCATGATTATTTTTGCTCATCTGGCCTGCAACTGCATTTAAGCGGCGCCAGTTTGACAGCTTTCTGTTCGGCGCAGATGTTTTTTGCAGTATGACCCGATTCGCGGTAAGGCTTTGTCATTTATTTAAGCTTGCTGACTTGTCCGTGCGCTTTAAGCCAAGAAAAAGCTGCCATAGTTTATACCAAACACTGCGTTAATCCATCAAGAATGATTTGTTTCGGTAAGGATTGTCCGATAAAGACGATTTTGCTGCCGCGCGTTTCATGTTCTTCCCATTTTGCGCCCAAATCACTACCCATGGTCTGATGAACGCCTTGAAAAATTACTTTGCGTGCCGCCCCTTCCAGCCAGAGGATGCCTTTGTAGCGCAGCATGCGTGGCCCGTAAACCTGGACCAGACTGCCAACCCATTCTTCTAGCCGCGCCGGATCAAAGGGCCGTTCACTGCGAAATACAAAGGCGGCAATTTCATCCGAGTGGCCATGGCCGGCGTGGTCGTGCTGTGCATGCTCGCCATGATGCTGGTGGCTGGGGTGGGAGCAGTTTTCACCATGATGCTCATGTTCGTGTTCATGCTCATGCTCTTCTTCGCGCAGAAAATCCGGATCAATTTCCAGTCTGTCATTGAGATTAAAGCCGCGTATATCAAAAATCGTGTCGAGCGAGGCCTGGCCGAAATCGGCTTTGCCTATCGGCGCGCGCGGATTGATGCGCTTGAGTCTGGCTTCGAGTGCCGCTAATTGCGCCGGGCTGACCAGATCGACTTTGGAGAGCAGCATGCGGTCGGCAAAGCCGACTTGCCGCTGTGCTTCCTGAAATGCATCAAGCTGTTGCATCGCATGACTGGCGTCCACCACGGTAATGACACCGTCGAGCAAATAATGGGTAGCGACTTCATCGTCCATGAAAAATGTCTGTGCCACCGGCCCGGGATTGGCCAGTCCGGTGGTTTCAATGACCACGCGCTCAAAGTGCAATTCGCCGGCCAGGCGTTTTTGCGATAACTGGCTGAGTGCCGTAATCAGGTCGCCGCGCACGGTGCAGCATATGCAGCCGTTGTTCATTTCAATAATTTGCTCGCGGCTGTCCTGCACCAGAATTTCGTTATCAATATTTTCTTCGCCGAATTCGTTTTCGATGACCGCAATTTTGTGGCCATGCTGCTCATGCAGGATGCGATTCAATAAGGTGGTTTTTCCTGCGCCGAGAAAGCCGGTCAGGATAGTGACGGGAATGAGTGCCATGATGCAGCCTTAATGTTGGAAGGTAAGCGGAAGGTGCCGCGATGTTCAGGTCGGATCTTTTTGCTTTTTTGCACGCGGATGCGCGGCATCGTAAACCTGCGCCAGTCTTTGGAAGTCCAGCGCAGTATAAATCTGTGTCGAGGCAATTGAACTGTGGCCCAGCATTTCCTGCACCGCGCGCAAATCGCCTGAGGATTGCAGCACATGCGAAGCAAAGGAATGGCGCAACATATGCGGATGCACATCGGCAGCAATGCCAAGTGCTGTGGCATGGCTCTTGATGCGGGTCTGTACGGCACGGGGTGTCATGCGTCTGCCGCGTTCGGTCAGAAACAAGGCCAATGTATCGAATGGCAGGCCCGGTTTTGCCAGTTCGCCACGAACGGCCAGCCAGTTTTGCAGCGCAGTCAGAGCGGCGGCACCGACGGGCACCATGCGTTGCTTGTTTCCTTTGCCGGTGACGGTTACCTCGCCTGCCGCAAAATCTATCCAGCCCAGCGAAACATGCTCAGCTTGCTGCACGTGTCGAAGGTCGAGTG
>CANGAW010000088.1 GCA_947451925.1 Burkholderiales bacterium
CTTGAACGAAGGCAGTTTGTCGCGAGAAGAGTCTGCCGCCACGCGGGATTTGAAACAACTCGATATGTTCTGGCAGTTGGCGCAAGACGGTGGCAATGCCTTGCCTCTTGCCTTGCAGTCCGGTGTGGAAGGCATGCGTTTGCGGGTCTGGTCCGATGATGGCCGCGGCTGGCGCAGCTGGGATCAGGCTGCTGGCGCCAGCAGCAGCGTGCCAATGTCGCGTGGCTCGATGATGAATCCGCAGGCAGGTACCACCAACAGCGGACAAAGCGCCTGGAGCGGGCTGGAAATTTCACTGAACCTTAGCGGACGAGAAGCCAGTCTGACCAAAATATTTTTGCTGGGGTCGGCATGACATCCACCATCAGGCCCGCCAAGAAATCTTTTCCCCGTCAGCGCGGCGTAGCCGTCATTACCGCTTTGTTGCTGACCACGCTGGCCATCACCATTGTTGCCAGCCTGTTCTGGCAACAGCAGGTGCAAGTGCGGTCGATTGAAAACCAGCGACTGCAATTGCAAAAGCAATGGATATTGCGCGGTGCGCTTGATTGGGCACGCCTGATTTTGCGCGAGGACGGCAAATACTCGGCCACTGACGACTTGAACGAACCCTGGGCCGTGCCTTTGTCAGACACGCGGCTGGATCAATACGTTGAAAAAGACAATGCGCAAGGCGATGCCAGCGAGGCGGTGCTGTCAGGCGCAATACAAGATGCACAGGCAAGACTGAATCTGACGGGACTGGCGCGCAACGGCGAGATCAATCCGGCAGAGATTGGCGCTTTTGAGCGCCTGTTGAGCAGCTTGCGGCAGGACCCTTCATTGGCACGCGCACTGGCTTTGCAAGTCGCCGCCAGCCAGCGTCATGGCAGCGAAGCGAGTGATGCCAGGCCGCTCGCTTTCGAGCAGATTGATGATTTGCTGGCAGTGCCGGGTTTTACGCAAACGGTGGTGCGTGCGCTAAATGATGCCGTGATTTTTCTACCGCGACCCACCGCCGTCAATGTCAATACGGCTTCTGCCGAAGTGCTGTCGGCCAGGCTCTCGCCCTTGTCTGTCAGCGACAGCAATGCGCTCATTGTCAGCCGTCGCAAAAACAGTTTTCAGAGCCTCAATGATCTGACCGCGCGCTTGCCCGGCACGCAAGTCTCGCTGGATGCCAGCCAGATCAGCGTGAGTACGAATTTTTTTCTGGTCAATGGCCGCGTCACCATTCGCAAGGCCGTGCTGCAGGTGCAGGGATTAGTTGAGCGCAATGGCGCCAGCACCCAGCTGATCTGGGTTCGTGAGGTCTGACACAGCGATGAAAAAAAACGCCATCAGCATGCTCTGCTTGCGCCTGCCTTCACGCAGCGCCGGCAAGACCACGCCGCAGTGGCTGACGCAGCCTGTGTCGTTTGCGCTGGTCTCGGCAAACGGCCGGGTAACACGCTCCGGACAGGCGACGTTGAGTAGCTTGTCGGCATCGATTGCACAGGTGCAGCGAGTGGTGCTGATGCTGGCCGCCAGTGATGTGACATTGCTGCGTCTGGCCGTGCCACCAATGTCCGCGGCACGGCTGAGGGCAGCCTTGCCCGGGCTGGTCGAAGACCGCTTGATTACCGACCCTGCTGACTGCGTCTTGGTAGCCGGTCCGGCAAAGCTGGGCTTGCGCAGTATTGCGGTGGTGGAGCGGCAGTGGCTGCAAAGCCTGGCCACGGCGCTGACAGATTTTGGCGCACGTCATTTGCTGGCCTTGCCGGTCCAGCTTTGCATACCGCGGGCAGCCACAGGCATGAGTGCTGCGGTGATGGAAATGCCGGAACAAATTGATCTGGCATTGCGCATGAGCGAAGACGAAGGCATGGGTTTGCCCATCGTTGCGCCGGCTGCCGGCATGTCGACGCAATCGGCGGTATGTCAGACACTGCTTGCGCTGGCAGCAGAACAAGCAATTACCTTGATGGTGCCAGCTGAGCAGGTCGAAGCCTATCGCGCAGCGGCAGAACAATTGGTCGCTCAATCCAGGCAGATTACGGTTTGCGCCGAGAATTGGCAGGAGTGGGTCGACGCGCTTGATCCGGCCACGCTGGATCTGATGCGCGGCCTGCATGCTGCCGACGTGCAGGGTGTGGATTGGCGCCGCTGGCGCTGGCCACTGGGTCTGGCAGCGTTGCTGCTGGTGACCAATGTGGCAGCGCTGAACTGGGATTGGTGGCGCATGAAAAGCGAAGGCGAGGAATTGCGTTTGCGGATGACGCACATTTACAAAACGACGTTTCCCAATGACGCGGTGATCATTGATCCGCTGGCGCAGATGCAAAAAAAATCAGCGGCGTTACGGCAGGCCGCAGGCGAAATCAATCCGCAGGATTTCACACCATTGGCGGCCAATTTTGCTGAAGTGTGGCGGGATTTGAAAGTCGATGAAGTCACAGATTCCACCAAGGCCGTGGCGGCGTCTGCTGCCAAGCCGCAGATTGCCGGCCTCGCGTATCGCGATGCGACTTTGCTGGTGCGCTTTAAATCCGGTGCTAAGCCATCAATGGAGGCAGCACGGATTGCATTGGCTGCTCGCAAGCTCAGCCTCACTGCTGCGCCCTCAGAAGGTGAGACGACGGTGTGGCAGATCAGGAGTGTGCCATGAGTCGATTCAGCCAGAGCGCAGCAGAATTCTGGACTGCACGCAATCCGCGCGAGCGCAGTGTGCTGATCATTGGCGCTGCATTGCTCTTGCTGGTACTGCTCTGGTTGTGGCTGATTGATCCGGCTGTGCAGGGCCGCATCCAGTGGCAGAAAAATTTGCCGGCTTTACGTGCGCAAGTGGCCCAAATGCAGGCGCTGGCGCGTGAGGTCAGTGCCGCGCCAGCGGCAAAAAATGTTGCCAGCGTTACGCTGTCGCGACCAATGCTGGAGCAAAGCCTTGCCGCCAAAAACCTCAAGCCGCAGGAGCTGAGCATCAGCCAGGAACAGGTGCGTCTGAAGCTGGCCGATGTGCCATTTTCCGGCATCGTTGATTGGCTGGGCGAGATGCAAACCAGTGCGCAGCTGATCGTCACCGACGCCAGCATTACAGCTCGCAACGGGGTCGATCAGGTCGATGCCAGTTTCAGTTTGCATCAGCTGCGTCCATGAAGCGCTTTGTGCTCTGGGTAGCCGCAGGCTTGCTGGTTGTGGCGTTGACGCTGCTGTTTTTTTTGCCGGCAAGCTGGCTGACGCCGGTGATTGAACAGCAGACGGCGGGCCGCATCAGTTTGGGCGACCCGGAAGGCAGTGTGTGGCGGGGTTCGGCTTTTATCGGTGTGGCCAGCGACGCCAATACGGCGCTGGTGCCGCTGGTGCCGGGTCGTTTTAGCTGGCAGTTGTCGCCGCTGTTGTTATTGGGCCGGGTTGATGCGCAGCTGCACAACAGCGCGGCATTGCAGCAGCCTTTATTTATTCGCGGCAGCTGGCGGCAATGGTCGGTGAGTCCTTCTGGCGTGATGTTACCGGCAGAGCGACTGGTGGCCATGGGCGCGCCGTTGAACACGCTGCGACCTTCGGGGCAGATGCGATTGTCGTGGGACAGCCTGTCGCTGTCGCAAGATGCAGAGGGCTTGGCAGTCAATGGGGCGATGCAGCTGGAGATGATGCAGATCGCATCGGCTTTGTCACCAGTCAAACCACTCGGCACTTACCGTTTGCAATTTGACTGGCAGGGAAAGCAGGCGCAGCTGATGCTAACGACAGCGAGCGGTCCTTTGTTGCTCAGCGGCGAAGGCAAAATTATTGGTGGACGTTTACAGTTTTCAGGGCAGGCAAGTGCAGCAGAAGGGCAGGAAGAGAGGCTGGCGATTTTGCTCAATTTGTTGGGGCAGCGACGTCAGATGGGGAATAAAAACATTATTGCGCTCGAATTCAAATGAAAAAATTTGCCCAAGATCAGCTCAATATGCGGCAGCGATTCGTTGTCTTTTACATCGTCTCGCTGGTTCTGTTAACTGCCGGCAGTGTGCAGCCCGTGTGCGCGCAGGAGCCGACGACGAACAAGGCCATCCTGAATTTTGTCGGGGCCGACATCGAATCGGTGGCGCGGGCCATCGGCCACTACACCGGCAATACTTTTTTGATTGACCCACGAGTCAAGGGCACGATCAATCTGGTGTCCGAAAAGCCGGTCAGCAAAGAACAGGCATTCGAAATGCTGGCGTCCGTGCTGCGCTTGCAAGGCTTTGCCCTAGTGAGAACAGACGCCTTTGTGAAAATTTTGCCCGAAGCCGACGCCAAGTTGCAAGCTGCACCGGCCACCATTGGCAAGCTGCGCGGCGACCAGATTGCGACGCAAATATTTCGGCTCAACCATGAGCAGGCGGCGAATCTGGTCAATGTATTGCGGCCTTTGATTTCACCGAATAATTCCATCAATGCCAATCCCAACAACAACACGCTGATCATTACCGATTATGCAGACAATCTGAAACGACTGGGCCGCATCATAGGTTCGCTCGATGTGCCGGCCATTGGTGAACTCGATGTGATCAAAATTCAGCACGCCATCGCCAGCGATCTGGCGCTGACTATTAATCGTCTGCTTGATCAGGGCAGTAATATCCCCGGCGCCGGCAGTACAGCGGACCCGAATCGCGTGATGCTGCTGGCAGATGTGCGGACCAATTCCATCATCTTGCGCGCGCCCGGCACTGCCCGTTCTACCCTCGCCCGTTCTTTGATTACCAAGCTCGATCAGCCCACCGCCTTGCCCGGCAATGTTCATGTGGTGTACCTGAAAAATGCCGAGGCAACCAAGCTTGCGCAAGTATTGCGCTCCGTGATTGCGGGCGAAGCCGGCGCAAGCGTGCCGGGCCAGACAACGACTGCCGCCACGCCACCTCCGCAGTCGGCGCAGCAACCCGCGGCGGCGGCCGGCATGCAGCCCTTAACGTCTCCAGCGCCCTCGCAAAGTCCGTTGCCAACCGGCGGTGCTGCCGGCTTCATTCAGGCTGATCCGACCACCAATACCTTAATCATCACGGCCAATGAAACGGTGTACCGGAATTTGCGCGCCATCATTGATCAGCTTGATGCACGGCGTGCGCAAGTCTATGTGGAGTCACTGATCGTTGAAGTGACCTCCGATAAAGCAGCCGAGTTCGGCATTCAGTGGGCTGGCGCCACCGGCAATAGCGGCAGCGATTTTCGGGTTGGGGTGCTGACCGGTTTTTCTACCAATGGCAATAATCTGGTGCAGCAGGCCAGCTCGATTGTCGGCACCAACAAAACCCCGCTGCCACCGGGTAATGGCTTAACGGCCGGGCTGTTCAAACAGACCAATGGCGCACTCGGTCTGGGCGCCCTGGCGCGCGCTTTGGAGAGCAATGCGAATGCCAATATTTTGTCGATGCCGAATTTGATCACGCTGGACAATGAAGAGGCTCGCATCATCGTCGGCCAGAACGTGCCTTTCATTACCGGCCAGTTCACTACACCGGCGTCAGGCGGCAGTGCCAGCATCAATCCTTTCCAGACCATTGAGCGGCGCGACATCGGCTTGTCGTTGCGAGTGCGGCCGCAAATATCGGAAGGTGGCACCGTCAAGATGGCGATTTATCAGGAAACCTCGAATATTCAGGAGAGCACCGCCTCTGGCTTAATTACCAGCAAACGCTCGATTGATACCAATGTCCTGGTCGATGACGGGCAGATTATCGTGCTGGGTGGCTTGATTGAAGACAGCGTCAATGACACGGTTGAAAAAGTCCCTGGCCTGGGCAACATCCCTATCCTAGGTTACCTTTTCAAATACCAGACAAAAAAACTGAAGAAAACCAATCTGATGGTGTTCCTGCGCCCGACCGTGATGCGTAATGACACGCAAAGTGTTTCAGTCGCCGGCGACCGCTACGACTACATCCGCAATACCCAGCTCAACATCCGGCCGGAAAACAATGTGTTCTTGCCGAATATTCCACAGCCGCTGTTGCCGCCGCTGGAAGACGGCAAGTCGATCGGTGGCGCCATCTTGCATAAAGAGCCGCCAGCGCCTGTTGAGCAGCCGGTGGAGCCAATGGCGCCGGAGCAGCCCGTCTCACCGGCCGAGACCTTTCCGGTAGAGCCGCCTGTCATCAATCAACGTTGAGAGCCTGCCATGAATCAGATGCACGACCCTCGCCTGCTACCCTTTAGTTTTGCGCGGGACTTTGCGGTGCTGGCACAAGGTCCCACTAACGCCGATGGTGTGGTCGACTGCTGGGTGTCCGATGCCACCGCACCGGCGGCGCTGGCCGAAATCAGTCGCCGCTATGGCCGGGTCCGCCTGAATACCTTAAGCCGCACCGACCTGGAAAGCGCCATTGCCAAAGCCTATGCCGGCTCCGGAGGCGACGCTGCACAAGTCATTGATGAATACGAGTCCGACATTGATCTGGCGCGGGTGATGCAGGAAATGCCGGCGATTGAAGACCTGCTCGAATCGGCCGACGATGCGCCGGTGATCCGCATGATCAATGCCTTGTTAACCCAGGCCTTGCGCGAAGGTGCGTCGGATATCCACATTGAACCCTTCGAACAAATTTCGGTGGTGCGTTTTCGTATTGATGGCCGCTTGCGCGATGTGGTGCGGCCCAAAAAAGCGATTCACGCTTCGCTGATTTCGCGCATCAAGATCATGTCGCAACTCGACATCGCCGAGAAGCGTTTGCCGCAAGACGGGCGCATTACCTTGCGCGTTGGCGGCAAGCCCGTTGATGTCCGTGTGTCGACCCTGCCAACCGGGCATGGCGAACGTGCAGTACTGCGTTTGCTGGACAAGGAAGGTGGCCGTCTGGATTTGCAGCAGCTTGGCATGAGTGCCGCAACGCTGACCCAGTTCGACCGGCTGATTGCGCAGCCGCATGGCATCGTTCTCGTTACCGGGCCGACCGGCTCGGGCAAGACCACCACCTTGTATGCGGCGCTATCGCGACTCAATGCGGCGGCCACCAATATTCTGACCGTTGAAGATCCGATTGAATATGAACTCGCCGGCGTCGGCCAGACCCAGGTCAATCCGCGCATCGACATGAGTTTTGCCAAGGCCCTGCGCGCCATTTTGCGGCAAGACCCGGACGTGATCATGATTGGCGAAATCCGCGATCTGGAAACCGCGCAAATTGCGGTGCAGGCATCGTTGACGGGGCACCTGGTGCTGGCAACCCTGCATACCAATGACGCACCTGCCGCCGTCACCCGTTTGCTCGACATGGGCATAGAGCCTTTCTTGTTGTCGTCGTCTTTGCTGGGTGTGGTGGCACAGCGGCTGGTGCGTAAACTCTGCCTGCATTGCCGCCGTTTTGACGGCCGGGTATGGCATGAAGTCGGCTGCGAGCATTGTGGCCAGACCGGCTATCACGGCCGGCTCGGCATTTATGAATTGCTGCTGACGACGGATCAGATCCGCGCACAAATTCACAATCGCGCATCCGAGGCAGAGATCCGAACCAGCGCACAAGCGGACGGCATGCTGAGCATGCGCGAAGACGGCGAGCGCTGGCTGGCCGATGGCAGTACCAGCGCCGCCGAGTTGTTGCGGGTGACCAAAGAGTAAGGAGTTCAGATGCCGGCGTTTCGCTACGAAGCAGTCAACGCTTCTGGCTTGGCCAGCAAGGGCGTGGTGCATGCCGACAGCGCACGCGCAGCTCGTGCGGATTTGCGCGCGCGCGGTCTGGTGCCGCTGGCAGTCGATGCCATCAGCGGGCAGCTTGATGCCAGTGGCCAGTTGCGCGTACGGCGCTTTGGCGACAAGCTGTCCACGGTCGAGCTGTCATTGTTTACACGGCAGCTGGCGTCTTTGCTGGAAGCCAGCTTGCCGCTGGAGCAAGCGTTCTCGGCCTTGATGGATCAGGCCGAACGCACTTATGTGCGCGACCTGGTGGCGTCGATTCGTTCCGAGATCATGGGCGGCGCTTCCTTGTCGGATGCGCTGTCCCGTCATCCGCGTGACTTTGCCGACATCTATCGGGCGCTGGTGGCGTCAGGCGAGCAAATCGGCCAGCTCGCTGCGGTGCTGTCCCGATTGGCGGACTACATAGAACGGCGCAACGCTCTGGTGCAAAAAATCAAACTCGCCTTTACCTATCCGGCGATTGTCACGGTGGTGGCTTTTGCGATCGTGATTTTTCTGCTCACCTATGTGGTGCCGCAAATCGTGTCGGTGTTTGCCAATACCAAACAACAATTGCCTTTGCTGACCGTCATGATGCTGGCGGTGTCGGGCTTTGTGCGCAACTGGGGCTGGTTGCTTGCGTTGTTAATTGCCGGCGCATTTTTCGCGTGGCATCAGGCGCTGAAAGACCCGGCGCTGAAACTGCGCTGGCATCGCTGGTTATTGACGGCGCCATTAATCGGGCGCTTCGAGCGCAGCTTAAACACCGCGCGCTTTGCCAGCACCCTGGCCATCACCACCAGCTCGGGGGTGCCGATTTTGCGCGCCTTGCAAACCAGTCGCGACACCTTGTCGAATATGGCCATGCGCAATCAGGTAGAAGAAGCCAGCAACAGTGTGCGCGAAGGAGTGAGCCTGGCCCGTGCGCTGGCCGTGCACAAACATTTTCCGCCGATGTTAATTCACATGATTCGTGCCGGCGAAGTCACCGGCGAATTGCCCGCCATGCTGAACCGCGCCGCAAACGTACAGGAGCAGGATCTGGAGCGCCGCGCAATGACCATTGCCGGCCTGCTTGAGCCGGCGCTGATTCTGGCCATGGGTGTCGTGGTGCTGTTGATTGTGCTGGCGGTGCTGATGCCCATTATCGAAATCAATCAGCTGGTGCGC
>CANGAW010000089.1 GCA_947451925.1 Burkholderiales bacterium
AAGCATTCATTGCGCACAACATGAACCGCATCAAAACCGGCAGCGTCTTAACCCTGCCGGATGAGGCCCGCATCCGTGCAATCAACGACGGGCAGGCACGAAAATCGGTGCAGCAGCAAAGTGCTGATTACCAGCGCTATCGCCAGAGTCTGGTCCAGCAGGCAGAAGCGTCAACGTTAACTACGTCTGTAGTCGCGCAAGCTGCAAAAGCAGAACCAGAAGAACCGTCCTCCGCAATACACAGCCAAAGCGGCAAGACCAGTGCCGCGCAAGCAGCTCCCGACCCCGGCAGCCCGGCAGAGGATAAGTTGCACCTCAGTGCCGCTACTGCAACCAACGCAGCTCCGGCCAACACCGATACAGCAGCATCGGTCGCCAGCAGTCTGGACAAAATTGCCAGCGACAAGGCGCTGGCTGAGGCCAACGCGCGCATCGCCGCACTGGAAAAAAATATGCAGGATATCGAGCAGGTAATGGCATTGAAAAATAAGTCGCTGGCCGAACTGCAAGCCCGAGCAAGCCTGGCGCAAAAGTCCGTCGCAGCCAAAGCGCTGGCGCCAGATATCAGACCCGATACAGTAATGCAGTGGGTGCAGCACGCCACCGATGAGCCGCAAATGTTGGCCGCTGCGGCTGCAATACTGATTCTGCTGCTGGCCTGTGCAATGCTGCGCCGTCGTGCACGACGTCGTCGCGCCTCTGGTGAGAATAGTTTTTCGGTGAGTGTGGCGCACGGGCAAACGGCGGTGCCGCAGGCGCAGCCTGTGGAGCCCAGCAATAGCGTGTTCCATTCGAATTTTGTGCCCTCGGTCAGCCAACTTGATACCAATGAAGTCGATGCCCTTGCTGAAGCCGATATTTATATTGCCTACGGTCGCGATGAACAGGCAGAAGAAATTTTGCTCGATGCGCTGCGTACCTATCCCAGGCGCCATGCCTTGCGCGTCAAATTGCTTGAGTTGTACGCCGCGCGCAAAGACAAACATAAATTTGGCCATCTGGCTGCCGATCTGCACAGCCTGACTTTGGGTACGGGTGAAGAATGGCAGCAGGCAGCGCAGATGGGCCATCTGCTGGACCCGGGCAATCTGCTTTACCTGCCGCCCCTGCAAGGAGGGATTGCCGCTGACAATCTGCTGCCTTTTGACGAAGAAAAAAATACTGGCTTGGCATCCGTACCCAATCTGATGGAATTTGATTTGCCGTCCGCGCCGCTGCTGACACTACCCAAAGACGCAGAGGACGGACTGAGTCAGGCCAATGAAACGGCATTGCAGACCAAGCTTGAACTGGCGCAGGCTTGCCAGGAAATTGGCGACTGGGACGGTGCACGTGAACTGCTGATCGAAGTTGCTGCGGCGCCGCATCCGGCGCTGGCTGGCAAGGCGAAGTCCTTGCTTGGCCAACTCGCGTAAAATCGCGGCGTGAACCAAGCGGGCAGCGCCGGCAAGGATGTGCGTGCCGGCTTTCCTTTCTCTTGCGAGGGATGCAGTCTCGCCTCCTTGATGGCGGGCCTTGAGCCGCAATCCGGCAGCACCGCGCTTAACCATAAAGGCAAACACAAATTGAAACGGATTGCGCTGGGCATCCAGTATGAAGGCAGCCCGTGGCAGGGATGGCAGACTCAGACCCATGGCCAGACTGTGCAGGACACCCTTGAGCTGGCGCTGGCCAGGTTCAGTCAGCGACCGACCCCCACGGTTTGCGCTGGCCGCACCGACTCGGGCGTGCATGCCATAGAGCAGGTGGTGCATTTTGATACGCCGGTTGAGCGCGAAATGTTTTCCTGGGTCAGAGGCCTGAATGCCTTTTTGCCGTCGTCCATCAGCGTGCGCTGGGCCGTGGCCTTGCCGGTTGCGGGCGAGGACGCTTTTCATGCCCGCTTTTCTGCGCTGGCACGCACCTATCATTACCTGATCTATAACCACGCTGTACGCTCGCCATTGTGGAGCGGTCGCGCAGGCTGGGTATTTCGCCCGCTGGACCGCAGCGCGATGCAGGCGGCCGCGCAGCAGCTGATCGGCACCCATGATTTTTCTGCCTTCCGGGCTGCGCAGTGTCAGGCCAAGTCGCCGGTGCGCAGCATGCACAGCATTGATATCCGTAGTCAGGGTGATCTGATCATGGTCAGCTTGCGCGCCAACGCCTTCTTGCATCATATGGTGCGCAACATTGTCGGTGCGCTGATTCAGGTCGGTAACGGCAATGAAACGCCGGCCTGGATGGCGGCGGTGCTGGCCGGTCGCGACCGCGATCAGGCTGCGCCTACTTTTAGTCCGGATGGCTTGTATCTGGCAAAAATTGATTACGATGCGCGCTGGTGTTTGCCGCAGGCCGACACCCACACGCCCTTATTTTGGAACCCTTGCTGATGCATCATCGAACCCGAATCAAATTGTGCGGACTCTCACGCGTTGACGATGTAGACGCGGCCGTGGCCGCCGGTGCTGACGCCATTGGTCTGGTGTTTTATCCGCCGTCGCCACGCTATGTCAATTTGCAGCAGGCGGCGCTGCTGGTGTCAGCTTTGCCGCCCTTCGTCTCCAGCGTGGGTTTGTTTGTCAATGCCAGCGTGGAAGAGATTGCGCAAGTGCTGGAGAGCGTGCCCTTATCCATGTTGCAATTTCATGGTGACGAGAGCCTTGCGCAGTGCTGCGCCATCGCACAGGCAGTGAATCGCCCCTTCATGCGGGCGCTTCGGGTCAGGCCCGATACGACGGCAGCAGATTTGTTAGAATGCGAACTTGCGTACCAGACGGCAAGCCCGCTTTTTTCCGGGCTCTTGCTCGATACCTGGGTTGATGCTTACGGTGGCAGTGGAAAGGTTTTCGATTGGTCTCTCATTCCCGCAGAACTCGCGCATCGGGCCGTTTTAAGTGGTGGCTTGAGCGTACAAAACGTCACTGACGCTGTCGCGCAGGTGCGGCCTTTTGCCGTCGATGTCAGCAGCGGCATCGAAGCCGGCAAGGGCATCAAGGACGCCGCGCTGATGCATGCCTTCGTGTCTGCCGTACGAGCAGGCGATCAACTCAACACCAATTAAACAAGAAATCATCATGGATCAACAAACCGCTCAGCCAAGCGACCAGGACGTCGACGGCCACTACAATTTTCCCGATGCTGCGGGCCACTTTGGTCAATTCGGCGGCAGCTTCGTTTCCGAGACGCTGACGCACGCGCTGGAAGAGTTGAAAGAGACCTACGCGCGCTATATCGATGACCCCGAATTCCTGCGTGAATATAACAACGAGCTGAAATATTTTGTCGGCCGTCCCAGCCCGATTTATCACGCCCGCCGCTGGTCTGATGAAATGGGCGGTGCGCAGATATATCTCAAGCGCGAAGACCTGAACCATACCGGCGCGCATAAAATCAACAACGTTATCGGCCAGGCCTTGCTGGCCAAGCGCATGGGCAAGCCGCGCATCATCGCCGAGACCGGCGCCGGACAGCATGGCGTGGCGACGGCCACCATCTGCGCCCGCTTCGGTCTGGAGTGCGTGGTCTACATGGGCAGCGAAGACGTCAAGCGGCAGGTGCAAAACGTCTACCGCATGCAGTTGCTGGGTGCGACCGTGGTGCCAGTCGAGTCCGGCTCCAAAACCCTGAAAGACGCGCTCAATGAAGCCATGCGCGACTGGGTCACCAATGTCGAAAATACCTTCTACATCATCGGCACCGTGGCCGGCCCCCATCCTTACCCGATGATGGTGCGCGACTTCCAGTCCATTATTGGCAAGGAGTGCATAGAGCAAATGCCGGAACTGACCGGTCGCCAGCCGGATTACGTGATGGCCTGTATCGGCGGCGGCTCCAATGCGATGGGTATTTTTTATCCCTACCTTGATCACCATGAAGTCAGGCTGATCGGCGTCGAAGCTGCAGGCGAGGGCATTGCCACTGGCAAGCATTCCGCTGCGCTGCTGGCCGGTATACCGGGTGTCTTGCATGGCAACCGCACCTATTTGCTGCAAGATGAAAACGGCCAGATTGCCGAAACCCATTCCGTCTCGGCTGGTATGGACTATCCGGGCGTCGGCCCCGAGCATGCCTGGCTTAAAGACGCACATCGCGCCGAGTATGTGTCGGTAACGGATGACGAAGCCGTCGCCGCTTTCCATCATTGTTGCGAGATCGAAGGCATTATTCCGGCGCTCGAATCCAGCCATGCGCTGGCCTATGCGGCAAAGTTTGCGGCCACCCTGCCGAAAGACAAAACCATCCTGGTGAACTTGTCCGGTCGCGGTGACAAGGACATGCACACGGTTGCCGAATTCGACAAGCTGCATCCTCACGCCAAATAAAAAATACTCGCCATGTCAAGAATCAAAACCACCTTCGCTGCGCTGGCAGCGAACAAGAAAAAAGCGCTGATCACTTTCATCACCGCTGGCGATCCTTCGCCTGCATTGACGGTGCCTTTGCTGCATGCACTGGTGGCCGGCGGTGCCGACATTCTGGAACTCGGTGTGCCGTTTTCCGATCCGATGGCTGAAGGCCCGGTCATTCAGCGCGCCTGCGAGCGGGCGCTGGTGTTTGGCGTCAGCACCCGTGACGTGCTCGGCTATGTGCAGGAATTTCGCAAAACGAATCAGACCACGCCGATTGTCCTGATGGGCTATGCCAATCCTATCGAGCGCATGGGCGTGCCAACCTTCATCGCCGCTGCCAAGGCAGCCGGTGTTGATGGCGTGATCGTGGTCGACTATCCGCCGGAAGAATGCGTGGACTTTGCGCAGGCTTTGCAGGCTGTCGATATGGATCCGATTTTCCTGCTGGCGCCGACTTCGACCGAAGAACGCATCCGTCAGGTGGCGAAAGTCGGCAGCGGCTTTTCCTACTATGTGTCGCTGCGTGGTGTGACAGGCGCCGGCAATATCGATACCGTCGAAGTCGCCGCGCGCATTGAAAAAATTCGCCAGCATGTGAAGCTGCCGATTGGCGTGGGCTTTGGCATTCGCGATGCGACCACCGCCAAAGCCGTAGCAGCTGTGTCGGATGCCATCGTGATCGGCAGCCGCATCATTCAGGTGCTGGAAGAAACGGCGCCTGAAAAAGCAGAAGTGGCGGTCAAGGATTTCCTGTCCGTGATTCGTAAGGCGATAGACGAGTAGTCAGGGACATCTTCGCCACTGGGTCCTGATTTTCATCAGGACGTCCTGGTTTTCCTGCCGTCGTCCCAGCGCAGGCTGGGACCCAGTGGCATTCGCAGTCTGACTATTTGCCAATGAGGCAATACAGCCAGATTGGCGACTACGGCTGCCGCAGGTACAATGCGGCATCCGGGCCTGCTACCCGCACCCATCCAATGAAAGTGAGCCCCCATGAGCTGGCTGGAAAAACTGCTTCCCCCCCGTATTCAACGCTCTGACGCCTCGACCCGTCGCACCATGCCTGAAGGCTTGTGGGTCAAATGTCCGTCTTGCGAAGCCGTGCTGTATCGCACCGATCTGGAGTCCAATCAGCATGTTTGCCCGAAGTGCGATCATCACATGCGCATTCGCGCCCGTGACCGCTTGGATGCCTTGCTCGACCCGGAAGGCCGCTATGAAATCGGTCAGGAAATCTTGCCGGTTGATACGCTCAAATTCAAGGACAGCAAAAAATATGCAGAGCGCCTGAAGTCGGCACTCGACGCCACCGGTGAAACGGACGCCATGATCGTCATGGGCGGCGCCATCATGGCCTTGCCGGTGGTAGTGGCCTGTTTCGAATTCGAATTTATGGGCGGCTCCATGGGCTCGGTGGTCGGTGAGCGTTTTGTTCGCGGTGCGCAAAACGCGCTGGAACAAAAGGTCCCGTTCATCTGCATTACTGCCACCGGCGGCGCGCGGATGCAGGAAGGCTTGTTGTCCTTAATGCAGATGGCCAAGACCACATCCATGCTGACCAAGCTGGCCGAGAAAAAACTGCCTTTCATTTCGGTGCTGACTGACCCTACCATGGGCGGTGTGTCGGCTTCGTTTGCCTTCATGGGTGACGTGGTCATGGCCGAGCCGAAAGCCCTGATCGGTTTTGCCGGCCCGCGCGTAATTGAAAATACGGTTCGTGAAAAATTGCCGGAAGGCTTTCAGCGTTCCGAGTTCATTATTCAAAAAGGCGCGATCGACATGATCGTCGACCGTCGCAAGATGCGTGAAGAAATTGCCCACGTGCTGGCGATTTTGCAGAACCAGCCGCCGGAAGTACTGGCTTAAATTTTTTCAGGAACGCAGAACAAGACGCTGGGTCCCAGCCTTCGCCGGGACGACGGTTTATAAACTTCCGTCGTCTCTATGAAAATCGGGACCCGGTGTCTTTTTTTATATCACTGAAAAAAATCAATCTTTCCTCTTTGAACGCCCGCCATGCCTTCCACTCCGACCACGCTTAACGACTGGCTGACCATGCTGGAGTCGCGCCATCCCAAGACCATAGACATGGGCCTGGAGCGCGTGGCTGCAGTAGGCCGCAGCCTTGGTCTGCACTTCGAATGCCCGGTCATTACCGTTGGCGGCACCAATGGCAAGGGTTCGACCTGCGCCATGCTTGAATCAATGCTGATGCAAGGGGGCTACCATGTTGGTCTCTACACCTCACCGCATTTGCTGCACTTTAACGAGCGTGCACGTATTGATGGGGTGATGGTCGATGATGCCGCTTTTTGCGCCAGCTTCGAAGCGGTCGAGGCGGCGTGCGGCGGGGTGTCATTAAGCTATTTTGAATTCACCACGCTGGCGATTCTGAAGATGTTTTCCGATGCCGGGCTTGATGCCGTCATTTTGGAAGTCGGTCTCGGTGGCCGTCTTGATGCGGTCAATATCATTGATGCCGATGTCGCCATTGTGACCAGCGTTGATATCGATCACACCGAATATCTGGGCGATACACGGGAAAAAATCGGTTTCGAGAAAGCCGGTATTTTTCGCGCCGGCCGCACTGCCATTTGCAGCGACCCGATGCCACCGGCTTCGCTGGTTGCGCATGCGGCAGCGATTGGCGCCGACTTGTGGTTGTTCGGCAAGGACTTCAATTATTCAGGCGACAAGCAGCAGTGGAATTACGGCGGGCGCAGTCAGCGCCGCAATGCATTGGCTTACCCCAGCCTGCGCGGCGCCAATCAGTTGTTGAATGCCAGCGCCGCGCTGGCCGCACTGGAATCCCTGCGTATTCGCCTGCCTTTGGGTGCGCAGGAAGTGCGCACCGGGCTGGTCTTGCTGGATTTGCCCGGACGCTTTCAGGTGCTGCCTGGCCGGCCAACGGTGATTCTGGACGTCGGACACAATCCGCATGCGGCGGCCACACTGGCACAAAATCTGGACAACATGGGCTTTCATCCTTACACCTACGCAGTATTCGGTGCGATGGCCGATAAGGATATTGCAGGCGTACTGGCCCAGCTCAAAGGCCGTATTGATCACTGGTGCCTGACTGATTTGCCGCCACCGCGCGGGGCCACGGCAGAAGCGATTCGTGCGCTGTTACTGCAGTCCGGTGTCACACCGGGTATAGGCTCGGATGCTGAATCGACGATCACTTGTTTTGAAAGCCCTGAAAAAGCATTCTTAAACGCAATAAGCCGGGCGGGGGAGAATGATAGAATTGCGGTCTTCGGATCATTTTTGACGGTAGCCGGTGTCATGGCAGCCAAAAAATCAGTCTTACACTGAACGCAACGCAGAAAATTATCTATGGGCTTGTTCTCATTTCTTAGTAAAAACAAGCAAGGCGGCAGCGAAGAAATCGATCCGCCGCTGGTCCCCCGACGCACGCGGCCGGCCAAAGCTGCCGAGCCACAAGAGCCGCTTGATCCCATGCTGCCGGAAAAAAAACGCGCGCGTCGCCGCCTGATCGGTGCGACGGCTCTGGTGTTAGCGGCAATCATTGGTTTGCCGATGATTTTCGATTCCGAACCCAAGCCGCTGGCTGACGACGTCGCCGTTCAAATTCCTTCGCATGACAAGCCTTTCGACAAAAATGTCGATAAAGCCCTGCCACCGCTTCCTTTGCCTGAAGCACTGCCGCCGGCTGAACCTGAGCCTGAGCCAGCCAAAGCGGCAGCAGCGCCTGAAGCCAAGCTTACTACCCCTCCTGTGGCGCAAGCCAGCCATGTGACCGCGGCCAAGGAAGCTGTACCGCACTTTTATCTCCAGGTTGCGGCCTTGACCGATAAGGTCAAGGTCAAGGAATTGCAAGACAAGTTGAAAAAAGCCGAAATCAAATCGAGCATACAGAAAATCACCACCAAGACAGGAGAACGCATTCGTGTTCGCGTAGGTCCCTTTGCCAGTAAAGCCGAGGCGGAAAAAATGCGTACGCGACTGCAGAAAATGGGCCTGACCGGCACATTGCAATCTGTCTGAACCTGTCCGGCTTGGCCGGGCTTGAACTGTTATTGATGAGGAGTCCACCATGTGTGGCATTGTTGGCGTTGTATCCCACGGTCCGGTTAATCAACTGATTTATGATGCGCTGCTGCTGTTGCAGCATCGCGGTCAAGATGCAGCAGGTATCGCAACCAGTCACGGCAATACCTTTAGCATGCACAAGGCCAATGGTCTGGTGCGTGATGTTTTTCGTACCCGTAATATGCGCTCCCTGCCGGGCAATCTGGGTATTGGTCAATGCCGTTACCCGACTGCCGGTTCGTCAAGCGAAGAAGAGGCGCAGCCTTTCTATGTCAACGCGCCGTTCGGCATCACCCTGGCGCATAACGGCAATCTGACCAATGCCGATCAGCTCAAGATCGAGATGTTCAAAAACGATCGCCGTCACATCAAT
>CANGAW010000090.1 GCA_947451925.1 Burkholderiales bacterium
CGAAAATGGCAAGGCCATTACCGAAGCCGGTCCGTCGATTCCGGTTGAAATTCAGGGCCTGACCGAAGTCCCTGCTGCCGGTGAAGAAGTGATGGTCTTGGCAGACGAGCGTAAAGCCCGTGAGATTGCCCAATTCAGACAAGGTAAATATCGCGACGTGAAACTGGCCAAGCAACAAGCGGCCAAGCTCGAAAACATGTTCGAGCAGATGACCGAAGGCGAAGTCAAAAACCTGCCGCTGATCGTCAAGGCCGACGTGCAGGGTTCGCAAGAAGCACTGGTTTCGTCGTTGCAAAAACTGTCGACCTCCGAAGTGCGTGTGCAGATCGTGCATGCTGCAGTCGGTGGCATCAGCGAGTCCGACGTCAATCTGGCGCTGGCATCGAAAGCCGTCATCATCGGCTTTAACACCCGCGCTGACGCATCGGCCCGCAAGCTGGCGGAATCCAACGATATCGACCTGCGTTACTACAACATCATTTATGACGCGATTGACGAAGTCAAAGCAGCGATGTCCGGCATGCTCTCGCCGGAGAAACGCGAACAGGCTCTGGGTCTGGTCGAAATTCGCCAGGTCTTCATGGTCAGCAAAGTCGGCGCCATTGCCGGTTGCTATGTGCTCGAAGGTCAGGTCAAGCGCGGCGCCTCGGTGCGTCTGCTGCGTAACAACGTGGTGCTGTGGACCGGTGAACTCGACTCGCTCAAGCGCTTCAAAGACGATGTCAAAGAAGTCAAATCCGGCTTTGAATGCGGCTTGTCACTGAAAAACTTTAACGACATTCAGGAAGGTGACCAACTTGAAGTTTTTGAAGTACAGGAAGTCGCCCGTACTCTGTAAAGCGCAAGTAAATGGCTAAACATAGTAAGTCCATGCCGGCCCGCGGCCAGCGCGTAGCCGATCAGATCCAGCGTGATCTGTCCGAGATTATCGCGATGGAGTTGAAAGACCCGCGGGTCGGCATGATCACGTTGACAGAAGTCCAGCTCACGCCGGACTATGCGCACGCCAAAGTGTTTTTTACCACGCTGGTGGACAATCCTGAAGCGGTCAAAAATACGCTCACAGGCTTGTCCAACGCGTCTGGTTATCTGCGCAACATGCTTGGTAAGCGCGTCACTATCCACACCTTGCCCGAGCTGCATTTCGTTTTTGATGTGTCGACCTCACGCGGCTCGGCTTTGTCGAAACTGATCGACGAAGCCAATGCCACGCGAGCCAAGGACGCAGACGAAGCCTGACCCTTTCATGACCCAGCCCGTTGTCAAACGCAAGCGCGTGCCGGTGCACGGCGTGCTGCTGCTCGATAAAGCCGTTGATGCCTCCAGCAATCAGGCGTTGATCGCTATAAAACGGCTGCTCAACGCGGAAAAAGCGGGCCACACTGGCACGCTTGATCCGTTTGCCACCGGCTTGTTGCCACTGTGTTTTGGCGAAGCGACCAAGTTCGCGCAAGACCTGCTGGAAGCCGATAAAACCTACGAAACAACGGTTCATCTGGGCATTACCACAAGCACTGGCGACACCGAAGGCGAGCCGCTTGAGACCAGGCCTGTGCAAGTCAGCGTCGGGCAAATCGAATTGGTGCTGGCACAGTTTCGTGGGCCGCTGCAGCAAGTGCCGCCCATGCATTCGGCATTGAAGCGAGACGGTAAACCCTTATACGAATATGCACGGCAAGGTATTACTCTGGAGCGCGAAGCGCGGGCTGTAACGATTCATCATCTTGAGCTGCTTGACTATGTTGCGCCGCTGTTAAAACTCAACGTCACCTGCAGTAAAGGCACCTACATCCGCGTGCTCGGTGAAGATATCGGGCGGGCGCTGGGTTGTGGCGCGCATTTGTCCGCTTTGCGCCGCACGGCAGTCGGTTCTCTCACAGTCGATGCCGCAGTCACGATTGATACTTTTGCCGCTTTGCCGGAACCGGAGCGGGTGCAAAGTCTGTTGCCGGTTGACGCCTTGCTTTCAAGTTTTCCCGTACTGAACTTGCCTGAAACGCTGGCACAGCGCTTTATGCATGGCCAGCGCATCTCGCTGGGCAAAGAAGGCGTAGCGCTGCCAGCTACCGAAGGTCGGGTACGTGTCTATGACGCTGCCGGGCAATTGCTGGGAACCGGTCAGATACTGGAGTTTGGTGTACTGGCGCCGGAACGGCTGGTCATTTTTACCCCAAGCCATTGAAAATTCAAGACTTTTTATAAAACCACCGTGCCCGTCATGCTATAATCGCGGGCTTTCCTAATCACGCAACCCGCCGGATCCGCTCATCATGTCGAACACAAAACGCGCAATACGTAACATCGCCATCATCGCCCACGTTGACCATGGCAAAACCACGCTGGTTGACCAGCTGCTCCGGCAGTCCGGTACCTTCCGCGAAAACCAGCAAGTCGATTCCCGCGTCATGGACTCGAACGACCTGGAAAAAGAACGCGGCATTACCATTCTGTCGAAGAATTGCGCGGTCGAATACAAGGGCACCCACATCAATATCGTTGACACCCCGGGCCACGCCGACTTCGGTGGTGAAGTTGAACGCGTGCTGTCGATGGTGGATTCGGTGTTGCTGCTGGTTGATGCCGTCGAAGGCCCGATGCCACAAACCCGTTTCGTGACCCGCAAGGCATTGGCGCTGGGTTTGAAGCCTATCGTTGTGGTGAACAAAATTGACCGTCCGGGCGCACGTCCTGACTGGGTGATCAACGCGACATTTGAATTGTTCGACAAGCTGGGCGCAACCGAAGAGCAACTGGATTTCCCAGTGGTTTTTGCGTCGGCACTGAACGGTTATGCCAGCCTGGAAAATGATGTCCGCGACGGCAACATGGACCCATTGTTCGACGCCGTTTTGAAGCACGTTCCAGTGCGCGACGATGACGTAGACGGCCCGTTGCAACTGCAAATTACTTCACTCGATTACTCCTCCTATGTTGGCAAGATCGGTATTGGCCGTATCAGCCGTGGTCGTATCAAGTCACTGCAAGATGTGGTGATCGTTGACGGTCCAGGTGCTACACCGAAAAAAGCCCGTATCAATCAGGTGCTGAACTTTAAAGGCCTGGATCGCGTGATTGTTGAGCAGGCGATGGCAGGCGATATCGTGCTCATCAACGGTATTGAAGATCTGGGTATCGGTACCACCGTGTGCGCACCGGACACCCCGGACGCGCTGCCTATGCTGACCGTTGACGAGCCAACCCTGACCATGAACTTCATGGTCAACACTTCGCCACTGGCCGGTCGTGAAGGCAAGTTCGTCACCAGCCGTCAATTGCGTGAACGTCTGGATCGTGAACTCAAAGCCAACGTCGCCCTGCGCGTGGCGCCTACCGACGACGATACGATTTTTGAAGTCTCCGGTCGCGGCGAATTGCACCTGACTATTCTGATTGAAAACATGCGTCGCGAAGGCTTCGAGCTAGCCGTTTCGCGTCCACGCGTGGTGTTTAAAATGGTTGATGGCGTTCGTCACGAGCCGTTTGAAAACCTCACTGTTGACGTTGAAGAAGTCAATCAGGGCGGCGTGATGGAAGAACTTGGCCGTCGTCGTGGCGACTTGCAAGACATGCAGCCGGACGGCAAAGGTCGTGTGCGTCTCGAATACCGTATTCCTGCCCGTGGCCTGATCGGTTTCCAGGGCGAGTTCATGACCCTGACCCGCGGCACTGGCCTCATGAGCCATGTGTTTGACGCCTACGCACCGGTCGACAATACCCGTGGCGAGCTGGCTGGCCGTCGCAATGGCGTGCTGATCTCGCAAGATGATGGCGCTGCTGTTGCTTACGCGCTGTGGAAACTGCAAGATCGCGGCCGTATGTTCGTCAGCCACAATGATCCTTTGTACGAAGGCATGATCATCGGCATTCACTCGCGTGACAATGACCTCGTTGTTAACCCTATCAAGGGCAAGCAACTGACCAACGTGCGTTCATCCGGTACCGACGAAGCAGTGCGTCTGGTGCCACCGATTCAGATGTCGCTGGAATACGCTGTTGAATTCATTGAGGATGATGAACTCGTTGAGATCACGCCGAAAAGCATTCGTCTGCGCAAGCGCTACCTGAAAGAGCATGAGCGTAAAAAAGCATCGCGCGACGCTGCATAATTTGCGTTTGCAGATGTTTTTGAAGGAAAAAAACCGGCTTTTGCCGGTTTTTTTATTTCAGCTTCTTTATTTCAGTTTCTTTAAACAGTGAGCAATCCCTGCAAACAATTCTTCAATCTGGGATGCACTGATAATCAGAGGCGGTGACAAGGCAATGATGTCGCCTGTGGTGCGAATCAAGATGCCTTGCTCCCAGAAACATTGCTCAAATATTTCATAGGCGCGTGCGCCCGGCTTACCCGGCCTTGATTCCAGTTCTATGCCGCAAACCAGCCCCAGATTGCGCACATCTTTGACGAACGGCAGCCCGCGCAAGCCATGAGCGGCGGCTTCAAAAGCGGCAGCTGAGTTTGCCGCACGATCAAACAAATTTTCATTGCGATAAACCGCAAGCGTGGCAATCGCCGCTGCGCAAGCCAGCGGATGGGCGCTATAGGTGTAGCCATGATAAAACTCGATCGCGTTCTCGGGTGCCGCCTGCATGAAGGCATCGTGAATGGATTGCCTGACGATCACCGCGCCCATTGGCACTGCTGCATTGGTCAGACCCTTGGCGCAACAAATAATGTCTGGCACCACGCCAAAATAATCAGCGGCAAACGCGGTGCCTAGCCGTCCGAAACCGGTAATGACTTCATCGAAAATTAAAAGGATGCCGTACTTGTCGCAAATGCTGCGCAGTTTTTGCAGATAGCCTTTGGGCGGGATGATGACGCCGGTTGAACCCTGCACCGGCTCGACAATCAGCGCCGCCACGGTGGCAGGATCGTGCAGGGCAAGCAGGCGCTGCTCGAATTCGTCGGCAATCTCGGCACCATGTTCAGGCTCGCCACGCGAGTAGGCATTGCGCGACAAATCCAGTGGATGACGCAGATGATCGACCCCCGCCAACGTCGGGCCGAAATGTTTGCGGTTGCCGGCAATGCCACCGACGGCAATGCCACCAAAACCCACGCCGTGATAGCCCCGCTCGCGACCAATCAGACGGGTGCGCAGCGCGTCGCCACGCAGCTTGTGATACGCCAGCGCCATCTTCAGCGCCGTGTCGACGGCTTCCGAGCCGCTATTACAGAAAAACACGCGATTCAATCCGGCTGGCGCCATTGCCGCCAGGCTGCTCGCGGCTTCAAATGCTTTGGGATGGCTCATCTGAAAGGGCGGTGCAAAATCCATCGCTGCGGCCTGCTCTGCAACAGCACTGACAATGGCTGGATGCGCATGGCCGGCGTTGACGCACCACAGGCCAGCGGTACCATCAAGAATCTGGCGACCATCCTCAGCCTGGTAATGCATGCCTTGTGCACCCACCATCAAGCGCGGTCTGGCCTTGAACTGGCGGTTGGCGGTAAAGGGCATCCAGTAATGTTCGGTATTGATCGTCATGACTTTGCTTGGTGAGAGGGAAATCTGAAACCTGTAAGAGCTGAGCAGACAGAATGAGGGCAACCGTTACAATAGAGCCTTCTGAATTTTCTGCCTGATCCGTGCCACTCAATTCTAAGCCACTGCCCGCCCGTCGTCTCTCTGTTGCTCCCATGATGGACTGGACAGATCGTCATTGCCGCCTGTTTCATCGCCAGATTACCCGCCACAGCTGGTTGTATACCGAGATGGTGACTACTGGCGCCCTCTTGCATGGCGATGTTGCGCGTCATCTGGACTATAGCGATGAAGAACATCCCGTTGCGCTGCAACTCGGCGGCAGCGATCCGGCTGATCTTGCCGCCAGTGCAAAACTGGGCCAGCAGTGGGGCTATGACGAAATCAATCTGAACTGCGGCTGCCCGTCCGAGCGGGTGCAAAAAGGCGCGTTCGGTGCCTGCCTGATGGCTGAACCACAACTGGTTGCCGATTGTGTCAAAGCGATGCGGGACGTGGTGGACATTGATGTCACCGTCAAGCACCGCATCGGCATTGACGCGATCGACTCCTATGACTTTGTGCGCGACTTTGTCGGTACCGTCGCGCAGGCAGGCTGCACCACTTTCATCGTGCATGCCCGCAATGCCATTTTGCAAGGCTTGTCACCGAAAGAAAACCGTGAAGTGCCACCTTTACGTTATGAGCGTGCTTATCAATTGAAGCGTGATTTTCCGGCATTGGAAATCATCATCAACGGTGGCATCAAAACCTTAGCCGACATTGATCTGCACCTGGCGCATGTCGATGGCGTGATGCTGGGCCGCGAGGCATATCACAATCCTTTTCTGATGGCAGCCTTCGACGCCCGTTATTACCAGGACCCGGCGACGGCCAAAACCCGCGGGCAAGTGATCGAGGCGATGCTGCCTTATATCCGCGCCCAGCTTGCTGCCGGCGGCCCCAGGCTCAACAGCATTACCCGGCACATGCTGGGTCTGATGACAGGCTTGCCCGGTGCGCGTGCTTTTCGCCGGCAGCTCTCAGACTCAAAAAAACTGGCGCAAGGTGATGTGGGCTTGCTAGTGGAAGCGCTCTCCCTGATGCCGGTTTCTTGTTAACGCTCTTTGATTTTGTTGTAGAGCGTTTTCAGACTAATCCCTAAAATTCGCGCTGTCAGCTCCTTGTTGCCGCTGCAATGCTGCAAAGTCGCCAGCAGCATTTCTCGTTGTGCCGCAGCCAGTGGCATGCCCACGGTGAAATGGATGGTCCCGTCAGCCAGTCTGGTTTTGTTGCTGCCGGTATGCGCAGGCACATCGAGGGTCAGTGCATCGGTGGCCAGAATATAAGCACGATAGACCTGATTTTTTAATTCCCTGACATTGCCCGGCCAGGCGTAATTTTTCACTCTGTCGAGTGCATTTTTCGACAAGGTCTTATCCGTTCCGGCTTGCAGATTGAGTTCATGCAAAAAATGCCGCGCCAGCAGATCACGATCAGGGCCACGCTCTCTTAACGGTGGCACGCGCAGGGGAAAGACTGCCAGCCGGTACATCAGATCCTGACGCAAGCTGCCGGCATTGACCGCTTCTTGCAGCGAACGATTGGTGGCCGCAATCAGCCTGACATTGCTGGCAATTTCTGCGCTGCCGCCAACCCGGTAAAAACGTCCGCACTCCAGTACCCGTAACAGCTTCACCTGCATCTCGGCAGGCATGTCGGTAATTTCATCGAGAAATAAGGTGCCGTCACATGCATGTTCAAAGTAACCGGTGTGCTGTCTGAAAGCGCCGGTGAAGCTGCCTTTTTCATGGCCAAACAACGCGGCCTCAATTAATTGCGGCGCGATGGCGGCGCAATTGATGGCGACAAAATTTCCGCTGGCGCGCTGACTCAATTGATGAATCGTTTGCGCGATCAATTCCTTGCCGGTGCCGCTTTCGCCTTCGATTAATACTGTGGCGTCGGTCAAGCTGACGCGTTGAATTTGACGATACAGTGCCTCCATCACTGGCGAACTGCCATACAAATATCCAAAGCGTCTGAGTGATTTTGCGCTTGCCATCAGGAGCCCGCAGAGCCATGCCAAAAAATTTTCAAACCAACCGCCGCAGCGAAGCGTTCAGCGAAAGTTCATCGTAGCGGCATCCACTACAAAGCGGCAGCAAGAGCAGGGCAAGCTTGCGGCAGAGCAGAAGACAGTGCGATTGGCTGAAACTTAGCCAGCGCACGCGAGTCAAGAATGTAGACAAACCCACCAGCCTTTGAAAGGAATAATGATGGAAAAAAAACTGCGTAAGACCACCTTGCTGATGCTGATGAGCTTGCTAGCTGCAACCATTGCTGCTTGTGACCGTGGTGGTTCCGGGACCAGTGGCACGATGGAGGCGCCGCGTGATGCCGATAAACCGAAAAGCGACACCGCCCCTGCCACACCAGCCCCCCCTGTCGTTGCGCCGCCACCTGCTTCTTCAGGCAGCACATCTGGCAGCACACCAGGTGGTACCTCAGGCGGCACTTCGGGTGGCGCTTCAGGCTCGGCGACAAGCGACAGTTCCGGTAACAGTTCGGAGGCTACGCCCGACACGTATGGTTCACCCCAATCCTCCGAGCGCAGCAGTGGCACTTCTTCGCTGGAAAAGTCGGTAAGTAGTGATGCCTCCATTACTACCAAGGTTAAGGCGGCCTTAATTAACGATAGCAAGATCAAGGGCCACGATATTCAGGTAGATACGCAAAGGGGCGAGGTCGTGCTGTCAGGCATGGTCGACTCCCGTGCGCAGATTGAAGAGGCGATGAAAGTGGCAACAGGCATTGATGGAGTAAAAAAAGTGACCAACCAATTAAAAACAAAAAGTACTCAGTGATGCGGGGTGAGGCGGGCTGGCAGTGAGCCAGCCAGTTTGCCCTAGCTTGATTCTTAATTGTATCTACTCCGCTCATTCTCAGCCCCGATTCCAACTGCCATGTCACATGTTTTGATTGTCGACGACGATCCGGCATCGGCCGCCTGCCTGCGTGATCTGGTTCTCACTCATGGCAGTAGCAGCATCATTGTCAGCAGCGTAGCGCAGGCACGCAGGCAACTGTTTATTCAAAGTGCTGACATCGTGCTGGCTAAACTATGCCTGCCGGATGGCAGTTGTCTGGAGTTGATGCCGGCCATTGGCTCGGGTCAAAAAACAAAAATGGTGGTGATTGCGGCGCAGCCCAGTCTTGAAACAGCGATCGACGCTTTGCGCTGCGGCGTTGCAGATTATCTGGTGCCACC
>CANGAW010000091.1 GCA_947451925.1 Burkholderiales bacterium
GGAACTTGTCAGGCCCACCACGCTACCTAAGCGGCTGTGAATAAGGAAAGACGCCAATACCTTGGCGTCTTTTCATTTTTTAGCCATTTAAGGAATCGTGCAAATGAACCCGTCCAACTCCAGCATGCGGCCAACTCCGGTCAACAATGGCCGTCGCATCGCCACACAAAACATGGCAGCGGTGTATGCAGAACTTGATGCCGCTGCACAGGCGGCACGGTTTGGTCAGCGCTCCGTACAGCCGGCTTCTGCACAAACTGACGCCCAGGCAGCCAGCAATCAACAGCTGCAACAAGCGGTGAACAACGCACCGCCGGTTTCCCCTGCAACGACAACGACTACAACAACGACCACTACAGCAGCGACCAACACGACCAGCCAGTCAACGCAACCCACCGCCTCCTGGATCAAGGCCTTGCTGAATCCGGAAAAATCCGGCGTCAGTCCTTTGAATCAAGCCATCCTGAATGGCGACACAGAGTTAGCACACATGTTGCTCAGTCATGGCGCGTCTGTTAGCGCCCATATTGCACCCTTCATCAATAACAGCCAGAACCATATCGAAGCCTTGTTTCATCAAAACGCTTTTAATGAAGAAGAAAAGCGTAACGAGCTGATCGTCAATCTGGCTCTGCATAAATTCAATATCGCTCCTGCAGGTAATCTGCACTATATCGGCGCCAACGCAGTGACGCTGGCCATCCTTTGCAAGGCCCATCCCGCATTCTTCGTGACCCTTTGCACGCAAGCGAAAAAACAAGATCAGTTTATTTTGGACCGCGTCGATGGCGCAGGCCACACACCACTGTGCGTGGCCATCAGCAACCAGAACATGAACCTGCTGCGAGTGCTGCTTAATGCAGGCGCCAACGTCAACGGGCACTACAAGGGACAAGCTAGTCCCTTGTTGACAGCCGCACATTGCAGCAACAACGAGGCATGCATCACCCTGCTCAAGGCCGGTGCCAAAACCGGGGTGCCTGAAGGCGCAAAATCCGCGCTGCAAATTTGCTACGACAATAAAAATTTTGCAATTTTTGAAAAATATCAAGCGGTGTCACCGGCGCATAAACGCGAA
Source organism: Burkholderiales bacterium (assembly GCA_947451925.1). Classification (GTDB taxonomy): domain Bacteria; phylum Pseudomonadota; class Gammaproteobacteria; order Burkholderiales; family Burkholderiaceae_D; genus Pernthalerella. Next base: position 1,079 of record CANGAW010000091.1, read on the forward strand.
GTGTTTCAATATTTATGCAAACAAGCCCGGCAGGTGCTAAGCAATGGCACAGAAAATGACCTGCACGATTTTCTCGAATGCGTCAAAAAAGTCCTGACTGACGAACGCCTGCTCAAACTCGGCGTGATCGTCGCCAAAACGCCGGGCGCGAAGACCAAGCTGATGATCATCCTGATGATGATGAAGAAAAAACCCTCCGTCACGCAATGCCTTGCTTTGCGTCTTGCTGCGGCAAAATCGGCAGACGAGGATACCTATAGCTATGTAAAAACACTGAGCGAAAGTTCTTTCGCAAATGCGCTCAGCAATCCACTACACAACGCGCAACAGCAAGCACAATTCAGCCGGGAATTGGCGCAGGCATTGAAGACAAAAAACAGGCTGTGGATGCAGGAATTATTATCCCAGGGAGCGGTATTTGATCCAATGTTGCCGGCATTCAACAAATATCCACTGATCTCGCAGCTTGCTGATTTGGGTGAGGAGCATCTGCTGCTGGATTATCTGCCAACGACACAGCAGTGGACACAGCAGATGAGCAAGGTCTTTTTTGACAATTTCATCAGTCAGCCGCCAGCAGATTTTATGTGTACACGAACCGCCCTCGGTCTGTACAAATTACTCAGTCACAGCATCGATTTTCTCAGAAGGCTCAGTCAGGATAATAAATTTGAACTGCTCATTCATGCAGTAAAACTTCATTCTTTTGAATCAATCAAATTGCTGCTGGTTGCAGGTGGCTTCCTAAATCCGTCCTCTCACTTTGCCTCATTAATGGGGCTTCCTGATGCGGTCAATACACCGATCAAGGAAGCAATCAAAAACAACAATCAAGACATGGTCGAATTTTTACTTGAACATGGGGCCATTCCGAACATCTCAGATGTCCATCAGGCCGAAAATAAATTTTCCAGAAAACTCGTTCAAAAACTGTTGAGCGCAAGCTTATCTGCGAACAATGAGTAAAGTCTGACAAATATTCGCGCTGCTAATACAGCGCGTTTTTTTATTTTAAAAATTCATCATGCATCTATCCAGTCATGGCATCGTTGAAGCCTTCACCAAGGCGATCGGCTTAACGCGCACAAGTAAAAAAACTGCTGAACCGCAGGTGCTGTTGTTCGACCAGAAATGGGTCGTCAATCTCGCCGAAGAACATCATCGTCTGGTGCTGACCGCCAGCCCCGGTCAGCTCGCGCCCGTCGGTGACAGCGCTGCGCCGGATTGGACCAGGCTTGCGACCGATACAGCTGGCATCACCCACATTGGCAAAGACCCGTCAACCGGCCTGGTCATGCTCCATGCCAGCGCCGACACAGCCGAACTTGATGCGGTGACGTTTCAACTCTGGCTGGAACAATTTCTCGTCATGCTTGAACACTGGAATGCCTTGCTGACGGCGACTGGCAGCGAGACCGAAACGCCGATTTGCGGGTCGCAACTTTTGCATCACGCGCTGGCCTGAACGCCTGAGCGTTCAGGCATTTTTTTAACCTGTGTTTTTTCAATCGGAGTGTCCATGCAAGCACCCAACAGCCATCGCCAACCTTTGTCGCCACGCGCCAACTATCCTGACCCGACTGATAATGAGCGGCAGCCAGATCAGTCTCAGGCACAACTGGATTTAAATAACGCTATTGTGTATGCCCATGAAGACGATTTCCCCTCGCTGCTGGAGAAGGCCTTGCAACATGGCGCCCGTCTCGACACGGCTTTTGAAAATGGTGATTGGGTGCTGGAAGTGGCCATCGAGCGCGGCAATGTGCGTATTGTGCAGTTATTGATGGCTGCCGGTGCTGACACCCAAATGCCCGGCATTAATCAGGTCGATGTCTTGATGCAAGCAGCTAAAAAAGGTAATGCCGATATGGTCGCCTTTCTGATCGATTTCGGCGTGATCGTTCCCACCTATGCGAATATTCATGGTCAGACTGCCTTACTGTATGCAGTCAAAGCAGGCCATCAAGAAGCGGCACAGGCCTTACTGACGCGTGAAGCTGATCCGAATGCACTGACCACGTCCATGACGGCGGAAGATTGCGAAGAAATTTTTGGCGAGGCGCTGGAAACCAAGGGCGATGGCTTAACGCCATTAATGGTGGCAATCGCAAAGTGCGATTTGGAGATGGTGAATTTATTATTAAATTTTGGTGCCAAACCTGAAGCCGGTGCCGTGCACGCCCTTTTTTTTGCCATCAGAAAAAACAATCCCGCAATCATTGCCGCTTTGCTGCATGCGGGTGCCTATCACGAAGGGCTGGTATCAAAGGCCAATTTCACCCCGTTGCAATCAGCCGTTCTCCAACGGTGCTCAATTGAATGTATAGAGCTGCTGCTTGACGCCCATTCAATGGATGTCAGCGATGATCTTCGAAGCGATTCACCGCTGAAATTGGCGCTGCAACTTGGCGAGCTTGATGTTGTTGCATTTTTTCTGGATAAAGACGCGGCACTCGATGCTGATGTAAAACCCGACCACTCGGTCTGGAAAGTGGCAGAAGCCCAGGTTTCGCATGCTTCCAAGCTGCTCGATCTGTTAGCAGCAGTCAAGTGGCAATTGACTTTGTCAAATCTGTCCACCGCAGCACCGAATGCCTTGCTCACGGCACTCAATCAGTCTGACTTTGAACACACCAGCTTGGCTAGCATCGGATTCTGCTGTCCATTACGCGACGTACTTTCAACCCTACCCATACTGGAAAACATGGGAACCAAGGAATTATCCGAAGCGCAGGAAAACATCCTGCTTGCCCATGCTCTGGTCATCGACAGCAAATTAATCTCTCTTGAACATAGCAAGCCGGAATCGTTCATCGATGCGCAGGCAGCTGCACCACAACAGGCTGCGCTGTTGCGCCAGCAAGCCAAGCACAAACGCGATGCCATGCTGGCCAAGCTGCCGACATTTCTGAGTCAGGCTTTTTTTGAGAAAATGGTCAGTGAAGTCGAAGACGGCGAAAGCCTGCGCCAGCACATCGTCAGACATTTGAAAGCCGAAGGTGTGCCCGAATTATTGGTCGACTTCATTGCCATCAGCTGGAAAGAAGCGGCTTTATCTGCCATCGAATGGCAATTTTCGCCCAATGATATCAACACCTGTAATGCCTATGTCAGCAAGCTGACTTCGAACGCCGTCATGAGCCTGATGTACCTGACCAGAATGGTTCCGGACGGCATAGAAATGCAATGCCTGCATACCCTGCAGCCGACATTGGCAAGCATTCAAGCGCCCTTGAACGCCTTCTATGACAACCCGGAATTAACTTTGCGCCGGCTGGAAAACCGACAGGGTTTGAAAAAAGTCAATCTCGCGCAATTGCACCAGTCACTGTGCCAGTCGCTCGGCTTGCCCTCACCCTTTTGCCAGGCGCTGGCCAATGTCTGGTCAGAAGCAGTCAATGCAGTCCGCGCCAATGCACAACTCAATACGCCGGTAGCCATGCATCGCGCGCTAACCCGCGCTTTTGCACGTCGCCTCAAAACCATGTTGATCACAGAGGGACCAGAGAATGCCCTGTTTGACAATCAGATCATGGCCAGACGCAAACAGCAGTTGCTGACATGGTGCGATGCCAACGGTGCCGAAGACAGCAATTCGTCGAGCAATTCGTCCAGCAGTTCCAAGCGCAAACCGGAAGCATCGCCCGACGAAGAACCCGATAGCAAACAGCCACGTACCGAATAAAAAATCGCAGCAGGAAATTTCGGAATGCCTGCAGTCCGTTTACCTTAGATCAATCAGCTAAGGGAGACATATTTGCAATTTCATTCAAAGCCACTGGGTGCCGGCCTGCGCCGGGACCCAGCGTCTTGCGTTGTGATCCCGAATAAAAAATGTCGCCGGAAATTAAAAACTATCAGTCGTTCTTGATCACGATACTAGGAAACTTGCTCGACATATCCTTGGCTTTTTCAGCCACCTTGACCGCTACTTTGCGTGCAATCTGTTTATAGAGTTGCGCCTCGGTGCCATCGGGGTTGGCGACCACAGTCGGGCGGCCCGAATCGGTTTGCTCGCGGATCGACAAAGCCAGCGGCAAGGCACCAAGAAAATCAACGCCGAAGTCTGCGCACATTTTGGCGCCGCCGCCTTGTCCAAAAATCGCTTCGGCATGGCCGCAATTGCTGCAAATATGCATGCTCATGTTTTCTACCACGCCCAGAATCGGGATGCCGACTTTCTCGAACATCTTCAAGCCTTTGCGGGCATCGAGCAGCGCAATGTCTTGCGGCGTGGTGACAATCACCGCACCCGTGACCGGTACTTTTTGCGACAAGGTCAGTTGAATATCGCCAGTGCCCGGCGGCATATCGACCACCAGATAATCCAGATCGCGCCAGTTGGTTTGCTCCAGCAATTGCTGCAAAGCCTGGGTCACCATAGGACCGCGCCAGACCATGGGATCGTCCGGGTTAATCATGAAACCGATCGAAGCCACTTGCAGACCGTGGTTTTCCATCGGCTCCATGGTTTTGCCGTCATTCGACTTCGGCTGACCACTGATCCCCATCATCATCGGCTGTGACGGGCCATAGATATCGGCGTCCAGCAAACCGACGTTGGCCCCTTCGGCAGCCAGAGCCAGCGCCAGATTCACCGCCGTAGTTGATTTGCCAACGCCACCCTTGCCGGAGGCCACCGCAATGATGTTGCGCACATTCGGCAGCAGCTTCACGCCGCGCTGCGCAGAATGAGCAACGATTTTTGCGTAGACATGAACATGCACCTTCTTGACGCCCTCAACCGCAGTCAGTGCAGCGGTGACGGCAGCACGAATCGGCTCGATCTGGCTTTTAGCCGGATAGCCCAGTTCAATATCGAGGGCGACATGGTCGTCATCGACTTCAATATTTTTGGCGGATCTGCTGCTGATGAAATCCTTACCCGTGTTCGGGTCGATCACTAGGGACAGCGCTGCCTTGACGGCTTCAATCGTGGTGCTCATTGCTTCTCCTGGTTGCAGAGCCGGCAGTCTAAACCAATCGCAGAAGGAACGCTTGGCAAGGCCAGCATTGCATATGTATTAATAATCCTATTTGAATCCTGCAAACGACATGCATTTCAATTGGAAACACTTATCGAAGCTTGGGGTAAAATAACGGTCATTCATTTCGGTGTTATGACTGAACTGACATATGTTTTTTGAAGCCTAATTTTAACCACCTTGCCGGCCATCTCGCATGAACGCTTCATTTGATCTGCAAAAGATCCAGAAAATTCTCGACGAACTCGGCGCCATGCCGGGCGCCCTCCTCCCCGTTTTGCACGCTGTGCAAGCGCATGCTGGCTATGTGCCAGCCGAGGTGGTGCCGCTGATTGCCGAGCGACTCAATCTTTCACGTGCCGAAGTTCACGGCGTGATCAGCTACTACCATCATTTCCATCAGCATCCGCTGGGCAAAACTGTCGTACAGGTTTGCCGGGCTGAAGCCTGCCAGTCGGTTGGCGCCGATGCGCTCGCTGCCCATGCGGTCAAGGAAATTGGCTGCGACTTCCAGGCCACCAGTGCCGACGGCAGTATTTCGCTGGAGCCGGTGTATTGCCTGGGCCAGTGCGCGTGCGGCCCGGCAGTGATGATCAATGACGATATTTATGCCCGCGTAACACCGGCGCGCTTAACTGCGCTGTTACAGCAGGCAAGGAGCAAAGCATGAGCATAACCGTCTATGTGCCGCGGGATTCCACCGCGATCGCCCTCGGCGCCAACGAAACCGCAGCGGCCATCGTTGCCGAAGCTGGCAAGCGCAATATTGACATCAAGCTGGTACGCAATGGCTCACGCGGTATTTTCTGGCTCGAGCCAATGGTTGAAGTTGCTACCGCAGCCGGACGCATTGCCTACGGCCCGGTGATGCCGGAGGACGTCGCTTCATTGTTTGATGCCGGCTTTTTGCAAGGCGGCCAACACGCTCTGGCGCATGGCGCAACCGAAGAAATTCCGTTTTTGAAAAATCAGGAACGCCTGACCTTTGCGCGTGTCGGCATTACCGACCCTGTCTCGCTGGACGACTATGTTGCCCACGAAGGCTTTGCCGGATTGCGCAATGCGTTGAAGCTGTCGCAAGAGCAGATCGTGCAGCAAGTGACCGATTCAGGCTTGCGCGGACGCGGCGGCGCAGCCTTCCCGACCGGGATCAAATGGAATACCGTGCGCAATACGCAGGGCGCACAAAAATACATCGTCTGCAACGCCGACGAAGGCGACTCCGGCACCTTCTCCGACCGTATGGTGATGGAAGACGACCCCTTCATGCTGATCGAAGGCATGACCATCGCTGGTCTGGGTGTAGGCGCGACCATGGGTTATATCTATGTGCGCTCCGAGTATCCGCACGCGATTGCCGCCTTAAACGAAGCGGTGGCAACAGCGCGTGCCAGCCACTATCTGGGCAGCGACATTCTCGGCTCCGGTCACGCGTTTGATATTGATGTGCGCGTCGGCGCCGGCTCTTATGTCTGCGGCGAAGAAACCGCCTTGCTGGAAAGTCTGGAAGGCAAACGCGGCATCGTGCGTGCCAAGCCGCCACTGCCGGCCATTTCCGGTTTGTTCGGCAAGCCGACGGTAATAAACAATGTGATTTCGCTGGCCAGCGTGCCGGTGATTTTTGCTCGTGGCGCAGCGTTTTACCGCGACTATGGCATGGGTCGTTCACGCGGTACCTTGCCGATTCAACTCGCTGGCAATATCAAGCGCGGTGGCCTTGTCGAAAAAGCCTTTGGTGTCAGCTTGCGCGAGATGCTGACCACGTTTGGTGGCGGCACCGCTTCTGGTCGGCCGATCAAAGCGGTACAAGTTGGCGGCCCGCTTGGCGCTTATCTGCCTGAATCGCAATTTGATACCCCGCTTGATTACGAAGCCTTCCTGGCGCTAGGCGGCACGCTCGGCCACGGCGGCATTGTGGTGTTTGACGAAAGCACCGACATGTTGAAAATGGCGCGCTACGCCATGGAATTTTGCGCGGTGGAGTCCTGCGGCAAATGCACGCCCTGCCGCATTGGTTCTACCCGCGGCAAAGAAGCGCTCGATAAAGTCATCAAAGGTGAAGACCGCGAACAACAGATTCATCTGGTGCGCGATTTATGCGACCTGATGCTGAACGGCTCGCTGTGCGCAATGGGCGGCATGACGCCGTTCCCTGTGCTGTCCGCATTAAATCATTTCCCGCAAGATTTCCACGCTAAGGAAACCCCATGAACAAACTTAACGACACCGATTACGGCACACCAGCAAGTCTGGCCGCCAACACTGTTACGCTGGAAATCGACGGCGTCAACGTCACCGTCCCAGCTGGCACCTCCGTCATGCGCGCCGGTGTAGAAGCCGGCATTAACGTGCCCAAGCTGTGCGCAACAGACAGCCTCGAAGCCTTTGGCTCCTGCCGCGTCTGCCTGGTTGAAATCGAAGGCCGCAAAGGCTACCCGGCGTCTTGCACCACACCCGTTGAAAACGGCATGAAGGTCAGGACCCAGACCTCGAAACTGGCGGATATTCGCAAGGGCATGCTGGAGTTGTATATCTCCGACCATCCGCTGGACTGCCTGACCTGCCCGACCAACGGCAACTGCGAACTGCAAGA
>CANGAW010000092.1 GCA_947451925.1 Burkholderiales bacterium
GACCATCATTGTTTGACTCGCGGTATCCCGCACCTGTCAGGAAAATTTTAACGTCGCTTGTTATTGATACGGTACTTCACTGCTGTTCGACGTCGAAGGTGAGGATTTTGCGTGTTCAGGCAAAGGCCGGGACCCAGTGTCTTATCTGCGACCGATAGCACGCGGCATCCAGTGTATCGGCTGCGCCTTCACCGGTCGCGGCGGTGCGCCCAGTTTCATCAGCGTCTGATCCAGCACCGTGCCAGCTTCGTCTTTCAACGCGGCCTCACGCGCCTGTCGGATCGCATCCGCACGCACAGCCGCCGTACCAAATGCCGGTTGTGCCAGTTGGTGCACCACATGCAGCAGGTTTTCCTTGCCGCGCTCATTCGTTGAGCCATAACCTTTAATCAAGCGTCCACACAGCGCAATCTCATGGCCGAGTTGCCAGTCTTGCTGCAAACCCTGCACCACCGCCTCCAGCCACTGCGTTATTAAACTTTGTTCTTCAATAAAGCGACTGCTTCGCGGCCGAAATATTTTCAGCGTCGCCAAAGCGCGCAGTGCCAGCATACCCAACACCGTATGCGTACCCAGCTTGATCGGCAACGCCCAAGTGGGCTTACCCGCTGCCATGCGTTTGCGGTTCCAGTTCAATAAAGGACGCGCCCAAGCAGCAGGCAGCAAGGCGGCGAATTCGGCCACGCCCGGTTTGAAATGTTCAAACACCTTCAGCACATCGGCGCCACCGGCTTTAACTTCGGCACGCACCCGGCTGCTGCGCGATACCCGGCTCTTTAATTCCGCGACCCGCACGATATCGTCAAACGCCATCCACAGCGCCAGCCAGCGCGCCATTTCTCGTGTCACTGCATGCGCCTGCCGGCCTTCATCATCAGCTTGCTGCTCGGCTTGCAGCACCGCCTGCAAGCGCTGCAAATACAGTGCGCCATAAGCCGCATTCTGATAATCCGTCACCCGTGCATGCCCCAGCATCAGCATGTCTTGCACGGCCGCCGGAAATCCTTCTCCTGCAAAAGATGCGGGATGCGAACTGGCGATGTCAGCGATGAGTTTTTCCGTTAACTGTAACGGTGCATGCGCTTGCTGCATTGCCTGCCAGGCTGCATTGAAACCGGCAACACTGGCCGCCGCCCCGCGTCCACTGGCGCGCACGATGTGCAGGTAAGCGTCTTTGGGAAACGGCAACAGACCACTGGCAGCAATCGCCCCCAGCATCACCGCACTGACGACCGTGCCATGCTCATGGGCCATCTGATGCATATCCAGTACATGATGCGCACGGCATGCGCCCTGCACGATGTGCAGCAGCGCCGCCGGATCAAGCCGGCCGTCACCCATCTCGCTGCGTTCAGGCACAGTCAGGGTGCGTGCTGATGAGGTGATGATCAGCGTGCGCTCGGGTGAAGGCAGGCCATTGCTGGCGCAGCGCGCTGTTTCGAGCAGTTCGGAAGAAATGACGCCATCGAGTGCACCCGGTATCGGGTTCAGACTAAAAACCGGCTGCCGGCCTGCCAGCTCTGTGGCAGGAACAGGAAACACTTCAAAGAAATAGGTGGTGGCGCCAGTGCGCTGTGCTACCCCCGGAATCGAGGTGCTTTGCGCGGCAAAGCCGGCGGCTCTGGCGATCTCCACCAGCCATTCGCTGAGCACGCCGCCACCCTCGCCGCCCAGCGCGCAAATCAATATGGAAACAGGTCGCTTGTTTTGCATGGGTTTTCTTTCAGGCCGGCTGCAACAGACGCAACATGGTGCTGCGCAGGTTGGCCAACAGGCGTTCATGCCACTGGGGGTTTTGAATCACTTCGGCGCGATAAAAACTCGGGCACAAAGTTGCTGCATGCGCGTTTTCTCCGCACAGGCCACAGCCAACACAGCCGTCAATAACGGTTGCGACCGGATCCATTTTCAATGGATCAGGATTGTCTTTTAAAGTCAGCGTCGGGCAACCCGACAAACGGATGCAGGCATGGTCGCCATTGCACACGTCTTCATCCACACCGTATTTCACCCTCACCACGCGCTTGCCGCTGGCCAGAAGGCTGGCCAGCCACGGACGAATGCGGCGTTGCCGCTCCAGCTGGCATTCCCCCTCGGCGATGATGACTTTGAGTCCGTTAAATTCGCTGTTGAGTGCCTCTTTCAAAACCTTGCGCATTGCCACTACCCGATAAGAATGTACGGTCTTGATCCATTTCACACCAATGCCGGCCAGCGTGTTTTCAATGGTCAGGTTGGTCGCCGTCAGGCTGCTTAATTTATCCGCAGCGGCCGCTTTGCTGTCCTTGCCCGGCGTGGAAATAATATCTTGCGTGCCGGTGGCCGAGGTATAACCGTTTTTAAAAATCAGCAGTACTGCATCGTCGCCATTAAACAGTGCCGACTGCACGCCGGTCAGTAAACCGTTGTGCCAGAAACCGCCGTCACCCATGATCGACAACACCCGCCTTTGCATCACGGGTGAGACACCGGCGCGGCTGGCCAGACTCATGCCATAACCCAGAATAGAGTGGCCAAACGAAAACGGTGCAAAGGTGGCAAAGGAGTGACAACCGATATCGGCGGCAATATGCAAGGGGCCGATATCTTGCTGCACCATTTTCAAGGCCGCAAACACCGGGCGTTCCGGACAGCCTATGCAAAAGCCCGGCGGGCGCGCAGGCAAGGCGGCGTCGAGTCTGGCCGCACTCGCTGCCCGGCGCGCCGTGGTCGCGTCCAGCGTTGCCTCTACTGACTGCGTGGCAATCGCCGGCACATGGGCCCGGAAAAATTGTGTCAGCCCGCCCAGCATCACTTCGGCATTGACTTCACCCGCTGCCGGCAGCATGTCTTTGCCGTGCAAGCCGGTCCGCATAGCGCGACGTCTCAGCATGGTGGCAATTTCCTGCTCGATATAGTCGGGCGCGCCTTCCTCAATTACCAACACCGCTTTTTTGTCGAGCGCAAATTGCGCGACTTGTTCCGGCACCAGCGGAAAGGCAACGTTCAACACCAGCAAGGGAATATCGGTGACACCAAACGCGTCCGCTGCGCCGAACTGCTGCAAGGAACGAATCAGCGCATTGTACAAACCGCCCTGCACGATAATGCCGACATCCGCATGTTTGCCTGCGTGCAGTTCGTTTAACTGGTGCTCGACGATATAGCGACGCGCAGCGGGAATACGTTCTTCGATTTTGCGTTTTTCATGCAAAAACGTCACCGGCGGATGCGCCAGCCTGGCGTAATCAAAGCGCGCCGGTTCCGCCATCGGGGTGTGGCTTGAGATTGCCGGTTTTTTATTGTCCTTGCACACAAAACTGCCACGCACATGACAGGCGCGAATGCGCAACTCCATCATCGCCGGCATGTTCGACGCTTCTGACAACGCAAACGCATGCTCAACCATATTGACCATGTTCGACAATTCAGGCCGCGGGTCCAGCAACAACATGGTCGACTTCATTGCAAACGCATGCGTGCGTTCCTGTATCACGGACGCGCCTTCGCCATAATCTTCACCGACCACAATCAGGGTGCCACCTGTGACACCAGGCGAAGACAGATTCGACAAAGCGTCTGCAGCCACATTGGTGCCAACGATGGATTTCCAGGTCACTGCCCCGCGCAGCGGATAGTGAATCGAGGCACCCAGCATGGCCGCCGCCGACGCTTCATTGGAGCAGGCTTCCACATGCACACCGAGTTCGGCCACATAGTCACGGGCCTGCACCATCACATCCATCAGATGCGACACGGGCGCGCCCTGATAGCCACCGATATAAGCCACGCCAGACTGCAGCAGCGCCTTGGTAATGGCGAGGATGCCTTCGCCATGAAAGACCTCGCCCTGGCCAAGCTTTAAGAGCTCGATTTCTTCTTTGAATGAGACTTCCATGATTTCCTCTGTCAGGCTGATGCCAGTCAGTTAAACAAAGACGCTGGATCCCGGCCTGCGCCGGGATGACATTTAGGGGGCTAGTTAACGATCCATCGTCGTTCCGGCGCAGGCCGGAACCCAGTGTCTTTGCTTAAGGAACTGGCATTGCACAGTAAGCCTGTGATCATCGCCGCAAGCCAGCCACGCCTCAAGCCCATAATCTGTCTATACAATATGCACATCATGCATATCAACCAACTCGATCTCAATCTGCTGCGGGCCTTTGATGCGGTGTACCGGCTGGGTAATGTCAGCCGTGCCGCTGAAGCGATCGGCCTGACCCAGCCCGCCACCAGCCATGCGATTACACGGCTGCGCGGTTTATTAGGCGACCCGCTTTTTGTGCGCAATGGCAGCGGCATGGCGCCCACCCCAAGGGCGCAGCAACTGGCAAGCGCCGTGGCGGGGGCACTCGCCAGTATTGCTGAAGCCCTGGATGAGCCGGCCAGTTTTGATCCGGCCCGCTCGCGCCGCCTGTTCAGACTGCACATGAGCGACATTGGTGAAGCCCGTTTTTTGCCGGCGCTATTGGCTGCGCTGCGCCGCATTGCACCCGGCATTTGCATCAGTACCGAGCCCTGGCCCCACGGCGAGATTGCCCGCGCGCTGGATACCGGCAAGCTGGATTTTGCGTTTGGATTTTTGCCGGGAGTAGAAGACACCGAGCGCATGACGCTACTGCGGGACCGCTACATTGTGCTGTTGCGGCGCGGCCATCCGTTTTTGAAACAGACCCATGTCAGTAAAAAACAGCGCTTGCTTGATGCGATTGACGATTTGCAGCAGTTGGATTTTGCCGCGGTGCGCTCGCATTCGGAAACACTGCGCATTTTGCAGTTGTTAAAACTGGAAGACCGATTGAAACTAACGGCCAGCCATTTTCTGGCGCTACCCGAGATCGTGCGACAAACCGATCTGGCGGTGTTAATGCCCAAGACCATTGCCGAACAAGTCGCGGGCGAGCATTGCGTGATTGTCGAGCCGGCATTTCCGCTGCGGGATTTTGTGGTGTCGCTGCACTGGAGCCGGCGCGCCAAAAACAGCGCCGCGCATCGCTGGATGCTCACGATAATTCAGCAGGCACTGGGCCTGCCAGCGTAATCAGGCAATCTGCTCGCCGCAGACTCGCCCTCGTCCCGCTGCCTTGGCCCGGTAAAGTTGGGCATCTGCCTTGGCGAGCAATGCCGCAACTGTGCAAGGCGCCTCGCCGCTGCGCCCGGTCACCCCAAGACTGATCGTGACATTGGGCGACATCTCCGAACCCAGATGCGCGATCTGCAGCGCCCGCACGCGCTGCTCCATGCCGATGGCCAATTCCATCGCGGCCTCGAAGCTGGTCTCGGACAAGATGCAGACAAATTCTTCGCCGCCATAACGTGCCAACAAATCGGCGGGACGGCGTAAATGGCCTTTCAGTGCCAGTGCGATTTTGCGCAGACATTCATCGCCAGCCAGATGGCCGTAGTGATCGTTGTAACGTTTGAAATAATCAATGTCGAACATGATCAGCGACAGTGGATCGCCGGTTCGTAATGAACGGGCCAATTCTATTTCCAGTTGCTGATCAAAATAGCGGCGGTTATAAACGCCGGTTAAGCCATCGAGAAATACCAGCTGATGCAGGAGATCGGTTTGCTGTTTCAACATCAGCTGGGTCTTGACTCTGGCTCTGACCACGGCCGGATTAACCGGCTTGGAAATAAAGTCTACCGCCCCCAGTTCCAGGCCATGGGTTTCCTGTTGCGCGTCGTTTAAGGCAGTGAGAAAAATAACCGGGATTTTTGCCGTTTCTGCCTCGGCTTTTAATTGCGAGCAGACCGCAAAACCATCCATCTCGGGCATGACAATATCGAGCAAAATCAGATCGGGCAGAATTTTCTGGCACATGGCCAGCGCCTGTTCAGCGCTGGTGGCCATGAAGACCTGGTAATCGGCACCAAAAATCTGGTACAGCATCTGAATGTTGATCGGCTGATCATCCACCACCAGCAGTCTGGGTTTGCGATCCTGTTCAGGATACTGATCGATCAGCACCTTATCGATTTGGCTGGCACTGTTAAGCATACTCATTGCACCTCGCTAAACTGGTCAAGCAGAGTCTGGCAACGCTCTGCTGCCAAATCAAAATCAAACACGCCCACGGCCTGACTCAAGTCTGCCAGCGCAGGCGCTGCACGGGTGCCGATGATGGCGCGCAAACTGGCATGTACATCCAGCGCTCGCATGTCGGCGTTGTTGAGCAAGCTATGCAATTCCAGCAGCTTGCTGCGTACCGCTGGTCTATCAACTGCGTCGTCAGCAATCAGATCAACATGGGTATCGATACCAAAGGCTTGCAAATAATCGTTGGCGGCACGAGTGGTTTCCGCAACCACTGTTCGCAATTTTTCCAGCAAGGCTTGGCGCGCTTCCTGGTCGGCGAATGGCGGCAAGGCAGCTTCTGCTGCTGTAGCGAAGGCACACAGCGCATCGGCACCAACGGTGGCCGACAAGCCCTTGAAAGTGTGCATCAGGTTTTTGATCTCGCGCTCGGCGTCTTTCTCCAGCAGCTCGGCCATTTTCTCAGGCAGCGCACTGAGTTCGGACAAATAAGAACGCAAAATGCCTTGATAAAAAGTCGCGTTGCCACCCATGCGCACAAGGGCCGTGCCTACATCCAGCATGGCTGATGCGGGCATAGCTGCAACTTCATTCTGTGCTTGTGCAACAGGCTTCTGCGCCGCCTGGCTGGCAGCGGTATGCCGCAGCAGGGTGACGATTAATTGGGACAAATCGAAAGGCTTGCCGATGTGGTCATTCATGCCAGCGGCCAGACATTCTTCGCGGTCCGACGCCATGGCGTTGGCCGTCATCGCAATGATGGGCAGCGTAAAGTTGCCGAGCTGTTCGCGAATGACACGAGTGGCGGTAAAGCCGTCCATCACCGGCATGTGAATATCCATCAGCACCGCGTCAAAAGGCAAGCTGGCATGGCTTATGGCATCTAGCGCCAGCTGACCGTTTTCGGCCACACTGACCAAAGCGCCTTCCGCACTAAGCAACTCTTGCGCTACCTGCTGATTGATCTGGTTATCTTCCACCAGCAAAATGCGCAGGCCGGCCAGCCGCGCCGACTGCTTGCTGGCGGTATTGATATTAGTGGCCGTTTTACCATTAGCAGCAATCAGAGCCGGGCCTTGCCGCGCTGCCCCGCTGCGCGCCAGATTGGCATCGACCACGGCGTCAAACAACATGGAGGCCGTCAGTGGCTTGACTAAAAATCCGTCTAGCATCGATTGCTCATGCTCACTCAAGGCATTCAAAATTTCCGAACCATGTGCTGTCACCATCAACACCAGCGGCATGCCATGCGCTGGGAACAGCGGCCTTAAACGCTTGATGGTTTCCCAGCCATCCATTTCTGGCATGAGCCAGTCCATAAAAATGGCCTGATAAGGCGGCGCACCTGCGGCGTTTTTGGCCTCTACCAGTGCAATCGCCTCGGCCCCGCTGTGCGCCTGATCCAGCGTCCAGCCCCAGGACCAGGCCATGGATTGCATGATCTCGCAGGCCAGCGGATTGTCGTCGACAACCAGCACACGCAATGCACCCGGCAGTCGCGTGGTGTCGGCCTCGATTTCATGCCGGAACAGGTTCGTGTTGGGCAGCGTCAGCGTAAAAGAAAAGGTGCTGCCCTGATCCAGCACACTACTGAGCGTCAACTGGCCACCCATCATGCCGACGAGTCGCTTGCAAATACTCAGGCCCAGTCCGGAGCCGCCATAGCGGCGGGTAGTGGAGGCTTCAGCTTGCGAAAATCCTTCGAAAATGCGTTCCTGATGTTCAGGCGCAATGCCTATGCCCGTATCGATGACGGAAAACGCCAGTGTCGTTTCCAGATCCGTTCTGGCCAACACTCGGATCTTCAACACCACATTGCCTTTGACCGTAAACTTGATGGCATTGCCACCGAGGTTAATTAAAATCTGCTTCAAGCGCATTGCGTCGCCCACCAGCGCCAGCGGCAAGGCAGCGTCCAGATCAAACAAGACTTCAAGCTCTTTATTGACCACGCTTGAGGACAAAATCACCGACAAGTCACGCAACAGCTGATCCATTCTGAACGGCTGCGGATCAAGCTCCATTTTGCCGGCATCAATCTTCGACAGATCCAGAATATCGTTGAGCAAACCGAGCAGCGACTTCGCTGCCATTTCTGTTTTGCCGGCATAGTCTTGCTGCCGCACGCTCAGATCGGTACTTTGCAGTAAACGCAGCATGCCCAAAATGGCGTTCATTGGCGTGCGCAGCTCATGACTCATGTTGGCCAGGAACTGGCTCTTGGCAACCGTTGCCGCCTGTGCTGCCTGCATCGCATCGCGCAAGGATTTTTCATATTCCTTTTCATTGCTGATGTCATAACTGATGCTGAGCTGACCAACCTGCACGCCATGCTGATCCAGCAACCCGGACTTGAACAGCGCCACCGTCATGCGGCGGCCACTTTTATGAATGTATGTGGCTTCGATTTTATGCTCGTAGCCTGTATCATTGCTGCGTCCCGAGGCGGCGATGTCATTGGCCGCTTCCATGAATAATGTCGAGCTGTGCTTGCCCACAACATCTTCGGCGCTGTAACCCAGCAAACGTTCTGCCCCCTTGTTAAACAGGGAAATGATGTTGTCGAGGCCGGTGGTGATGACGGCCACATCGGAGGCCGAA
>CANGAW010000093.1 GCA_947451925.1 Burkholderiales bacterium
CAGGTTTTTACGCAAGCCGAACAAGAACATCTCGCGCCAGCACTGCAGTTGCTATCAGCTGGCAAACTGGACATGATCACGCTAGTGCTGACCGACAGCCAGCGACTGATGCAATGGCAAATCAGCCGCAACGCATTACGCAAATTCTGGATCAAACCTTCCTTGAAACGACTCGCCTCATGACCCGCATTGCCGTTCGTTCTTATTCCCCCCGCAGTGCAGAAATGCTGACACAACAAGGCCTGCACCCGGTGATGGCAAGGCTGGTGGTAGCGCGTGGCTTAACGGATGCCCGTCAGTTGTCCACCGAACTCGATGCGTTGATTGCACCAGCGGCCTTGCTCAATGTGGATCACGCCGCAGTTTTTCTGGCCGACGCGATTGATGCGGGAAAAAAATTCGTCGTCGTCGCCGACTATGATTGTGACGGTGCGACCGCTTGCGCGGTGGCCTTGCGCGGCCTGCGTGCGCTCGGCGCGCAAGTCGATTACATCGTGCCGAACCGGTTCGAGTATGGCTATGGTTTGACGCCCGAAATCGTTGAACTCACTGCACGCGAAAAGTCGCCCGACATCATCATTACCGTTGATAACGGCATCGCCAGCATCGATGGCGTTGACGAAGCCAACCGGCGCGGCATTCAGGTATTGGTGACTGACCACCATTTGCCGGGGGACGCCTTGCCCGACGCGGCCGTCATCGTCAACCCAAACCAGCCGGACTGCCGCTTCCCCAGCAAAAATCTGGCGGGCGTCGGCGTGATGTTCTATACCTTGCTGGCACTGCGTGCCGAATTGCGCAAGCGTGGCCGCTTCGATGCCGCAAGCCAGCCGCGCCTGGATGCGCTGCTTGATCTGGTTGCACTGGGCACGGTGGCCGATGTGGTGAAGCTCGACGCCAACAACCGCATTTTGGTGGCGCAAGGATTAAAACGCATACGCGCCGGCCGCGCCCACGCCGGCATTGCCGCCTTGCTGCGCGTGGCTGCGCGCGAAGCCCATCGGGTCACCCCCTTTGATCTGGGCTTTGCGGTTGGTCCGCGCTTAAACGCTGCCGGCCGGCTGGCCGATATGTCGCTGGGCATCGAATGTTTATTGACCGATGACCCGGGCCGGGCCTGGGCCATTGCCGAGCAACTTGACGCCATCAACCGCGAGCGGCGCAGCATCGAAGCCGACATGCAGGACGCGGCATTGTCTGCACTCGACGACATTGAGCCGCGTGACAGCGCCACACTAAGCTTGTTTAACCCCGACTGGCATCAGGGCGTGATAGGCATCGTGGCTTCCAGACTGAAAGAAAAATTTTATCGTCCCACCATCACCTTTGCGCCAGCTGGTGATGGCAGCATCAAGGGCTCCGGTCGCTCTATACCGGGATTTCATTTGCGCGATGCGCTGGATTTAATTTCCAAACGCGAACCCGACCTGATCGAAAAATTTGGCGGGCATGCAATGGCTGCCGGTTTGTCGTTAAACGAAGATGACTTCGGCCGCTTTGCCGAAGCCTTCGAGGCCGTCGGCCAGGAATGGCTGTCACCCGCACAACTGGAGCAAGTGCTGGAGACCGACGGCGAACTGGAGCCGGCTTACTTTAGCCTCGACTTCATCGCACAACTAGACAAACAAGTATGGGGACAAGGCTTTGCGCCGCCCTTGTTTTGCGATGAATTCCGCGTCATCAATCAGCGCGTCTTGAAAGAAAAACATTTGAAACTGCAACTGGAAAAAGACGGCAAGTCCTTCGATGCCATCTGGTTCAACCATGCCGACGGCCTGCCCAACCGGGCCCGCGTGGCCTACCGGCTGGATGTCAATGAATACAACGGCGTCTCCAAAGTGCAGTTGATGGTGGAGCACGCCGAAGCCTTGTGAACAACTCCATCTGGCACAACACATGGTTTGACCTGGCTCTGCTGACCACCATCACGATCCTCGTCATTTGCCTGATTATTTTATTTTATGTTTTCCGCAGCTTGAAGCGTACTGTCCGGGATAAGGCACTCGTTGAAATAAAAATGCGCGACAGCGAACTGCGCTACCGGACTTTTTTTGAATCCGCACCCTACGCCGGCATGGTGTGGACCGAAGGCTTCTTCATCACCGACTGGAATTTGCAAGCCGAACGCGTATTTGGCTGGACACGGGCCGAAGTGCTGGGCCGCTGCGGCTTTGATTTTCTGGTCAGTGAATCACATCAGGCAGCTATCAAAAAAATCATGTGCCGCCTGCAAAGAACAAGCATGGCTCCGCATTTAATCAGCCTCAATCAAACCCGCGATGGCCGCAGGCTCAGCATTGAATGGTTCAACGTCTGGCTGGAGGCAACACCGCTACATGGGGTGGAAATTATTTCGCTGGGTCTGGATATCAGCGAACGGCTGCTAACCGAGACTGCACTAGCCAATACACTGGCCAATGTGGAAAAGGCCGAATCCGAGCAGCGCCATTTGCTGTCGGTTGCGTCGCATGAGTTCCGTACGCCGGCTGCGATGATCAAGGCTTCACTCGATTCGCTGGCTATTCTCAAAGACAGCATTGCTCCCGAAGTCGCGCTGCGTTTAGACAATATCCGTCAAGCCAGCGGCCGGCTGATCAGCCTGGCCAATCATTTGATTTCGGAAGATCGTGTGCAAGAGATGATTTTGCGGCCGCAAATGCAAACCATCGATTTATGCAAATTGGTCGGCGAAGTTGTGATCCGCTATCCAGCCGCGAACAATTTGCAGCTTAAATTACCGGGTCACCCTGTGCTGCTGAGTACTGACCCGTCACTGCTGGCAGTGGCCATCCATAATCTGATCGACAACGCCTTGCGTTTATATGAGACGCTCAGCCTGCCCGTCACTATCAGCGTCATGGATACCGGCGACACCGTCGAAATTCAGGTAGCCGACCTCGGCCCCGGCGTGCCGGAGTCAGAACAGGAAGCGATTTTTCAGCGCTTCCACAGCGCCAAAGGTGGAACGAGTGACGGGCTGGGCTTGTCGATTGTGTATTCGGTAGCGCGTGCGCATGGCGGCATCGCTTTTGTGTATGACAACCAACCTCACGGCGCGGTATTCGTGATTCAGCTACCCGGCAGCTATCAGGGACAGATTAGCTTCTGATCAACTGCCTAATGCCAGTCAGTTAAGGGGAAAATTTTCCGTTTTCAATGAAAGACACTGGATCCCCCTTCGGGCCACGTCCCGGCTTGCAAGCCGGGACGCTTCGGCAGGCGTAACGCATGCGTTACGCAACCCCTGCCTCACCCTGCGCCGGGAGCGTAGTGGGGAATTCGGACTGCATGCAGTCCGCCCACGCAGCAGTCATCGCATGCAGGTGATGACGGTAGTGGTTGAGGCTCTATCAAAATTCCTACCGTCATCACCTGCATTTGACGACGGTGCCTCAAGCTCTACCGTCGCCCCAGCGCAGGCTGGGGCCCAGCGTCTTGACTTAACTAACTGGTATGAATCAACTGCCCAATTGATAACCGATGCCGCGGTGCGACTGAATCCCCAGCGGCATGCCGGCAGAGCGGGCCGCCTTGCTGCGCAGCCGGCTCAAAATGACTTCAATCCGGTGATTGTCGATTTCATCAGCAGTCAGCCCCAGCGCCATCCCCAATGCGACATGCGAACAGATTTCACCGGGGTTTTTAAGCAAGGCGCGCAATAACTGCGCTTCATTGACAGACAAACGCACCCGCACGCCATTCGGGGCAATCACATAAGACGAATCAGCCTCCATCTGCCAGCCGGAATGCTGGCTGCTCTTTGGCGGCAGCGGCTCAGACGGATCGGCAACCAGTCGCAAAGCCAACCGGCGCAAAATCAGCGCAACTTCATCCAGATCAATCGGTTTGGTCAGATAGGCATCGGCGCCCGCCAGCAATCCCTGCAAGCGGTCGTCCCGGCTGCAACGGGCGGTGACGAAAATAATCCCCATGGCAGCATCCCTTGAGCGCAAGTGGCGGCAAATTGCCAGCACATCTTCGCCGGGCAAAGTCACATCCAGAATCACGATGGTGCGGGGCCGTCCTACCAGATAACGATAAAACTGCTCGGCATTCTCAAATGCCTGCACCAGGAAACCGAGATGAGCTAACTGAAATGCCATCTCCTGTCGAAGCACAGGTTCGTCTTCAACAATGGAAACAGTAATGTCGGAATTATGCATGCATTGATTCTGGCCTGTGAAATTGCACTCTGTGATTGCAAGACCTGAAACCATCCTCTCAAGATCGAGAGACTCCGAGAGCCTATTGGCAGTTTTGACAATTACCCTGCGCTCATAAATTCGTCAATACAAGAATAACTCTGGAGCACCTATTATGAACCATCGCCGCCGTTTCAACTTGCATCCTTTACTGCCACGCTGGATCGCCTTGCTTGCGCTAACACCCGCATACACCATGGCCACCCCCGTTGGCGGTAGCTTCGTCGCAGGCAGCGGTTCGATTGTTCAAAACAATGCCAGCACCACGACCATCACTCAAACCAGCCAACAGGCTGCGCTGAACTGGCAAAGCTTTAACGTTTCATCGACACAGAGCGTTAACTTCATTCAGCCAACTGCGACGGCACTTGCAGTGAACCGAATCTTTGATACCAACGGCAGCCAGATATTAGGGCAGATTCATGCCAACGGACAGATCTGGTTAATCAACCCCAACGGCATCTTGTTTGGCGCAAGCGCCGTCGTTAATGTCGGCGCGCTGGTTGCGTCAACCCTGGATATTCAAAACAACAGCTTCAACGATAACTTTAGCAACAGCAAGCGCAGCTTTGCCGGCAGCGGCACCGGTAGCGTCATCAATATGGGCAGCATCAATGCGGCCAGTGGCGGCTATGTTGCTTTGCTTGCCAATCAGGTCAGCAATCAGGGCAGCATCATTGCCCGACTTGGCACGGTGGCGCTCGGTGCCGGCAGTGCCGCTACACTGAGCTTTGATGGCAATCATTTGCTGCATCTGCAAGTGGACCAAAGCACGCTCAACAATCTGGCAGCCAACGGCGGGCTGCTGCGCGCCGATGGTGGTCTGGTAATGATGAGCGCCGGTTCACGCGACAGCTTGTTAGCCAGCGTTGTCAACAACACCGGCACCATCGAAGCACGCACCGTGACTGAGGTAGCCGGCAAAATTATTTTGCAAGGCGGGATGCAGGCCGGCACAGCACAAGTCGGTGGCACACTCAACACCTCCGCAGCTGCTGGCGGTAAAGGCGGCTTCATCGAAACCTCAGCCGCGAAAGTGCAGGTCGACAAGCTGGCCCGGATCAACACCGCTGCCGCAGACGGCAGCTTTGGCACCTGGCTGATTGACCCGCAAGATTTCAACATTGCCGTCAGCGGCGGCAATATCAGCGGCACGACTTTATCTGCGAATTTGCAAACGACGTCAGTGAGCCTGCAAAGCAGTAGTGGAAGCAACACCGGCAGCGGCAACCTGAACGTCAATGATGCAGTGAGCTGGAGCGCCAACACCACGCTGACCCTGACGGCATCGAACAATGTCAATGTCAATGCCAACATCACTGCTACCGGTGCGACTGCCGGACTGAATCTGAACCCCAATACGGCAAATGGCGCAGAAGCTGCCAGCACAAGCGGTGTCTTTCAATTGCAGCGCGGCGCAGCGATTACGCTGTCAGGTGCGAACACCAGCCTGTCAATTGCCGGCATCAATTACACCGTCATCAAGCAACTCAGTGCGCTGCAAGACATGGCACTCGACCCGTCGGCGCACTACGCGCTAGGCACCAATATCAACGCAGCAGAGAAGCTGACCATGAATGGCGGTCATGGCTTCACCCCCATCGGTAGCATAGGCGGGCCTTTTACCGGCACTTTCGATGGACTCGGCAACGTCATCAGTAATCTGCATATTGATTTGCGCAGCTTTGATCCTGTACAGGCTAACGTCGGCCTGATTGGCGCTGCCGGCATCGGCTCGGTCATTCGCAATGTCGGCGTGGTTAACGGCAACGTTAAGGGCGGCGCCGGAACCGGTGGTCTGGTGGGCAGCAACACCACAGGCACGATTAGCAATAGCTATTTCACCGGCACCGTCATCGGCGACGCTGGCACCGGCGGGCTGGTCGGCAGTACCATTTCGGGTTCGATTACGGACAGCTACAGCATCGGCAACGTCAGCGGTAACGCCGGCACCGGTGGTCTGGTGGGCAGCACTACCTCGGGCAACATCAGCAACAGCTACAGCACCGGCAACATCAGCGGCGCAGCGGGCACCGGTGGCCTGGTCGGTAGCTCCACCTCGGGTAACGTCAGCAACAGCTATCACATTGGCACTGTCGCGGGCGCAGCTGGCAGCGGCGGGCTGGTCGGCAGCATCACCTCCGGCAACGTCAGCCAGAGTTACCACACCGGCGACGTCAGTGGCCAAGCAGGAAGCGGAGGCCTCGTTGGCAGCATCACCTCCGGCTCCATTACCAACACCTACAGCGTCGGCAATGTCACCGGTGCTGCCGGTACCGGCGGACTGGCAGGCAGCGTTACTTCCGGCACCGTACAAAACAGTTATGCAGTCGGCACGGTCGTCGGTGCAGCAGGCAATGGCGGCCTGTTGGGGGCCACTTCAGGTCCGGTCATTTCCAGCTATTGGGACAACAACATCGGACCGGTTAGCTCGGTTGGCGGCGGCAGCGGTTTGAGTTCGGCGCAGATGCTAGACCGCAGCAACTTTAGTGGCTGGGATTTTGTGCATATCTGGACCACCTTTGACGGCACCAGACCGCTACTCAATAGCTTGATGACGCAAGTCAGCGTCACCGCCAATAACGCCAGCAAAATCTACGATGGCTTAGCGTTTGCAGGAAACAATGGCGTGAACTTCTCGACGCTACCCAACGGCATCGCGCCTACCGGCGTGACTTTTACTGGCTCTTCACAGGGCGCGGTGAATGTCGCCGGCACACCCTACGTCATCACTCCTGGCGGGCTGCAGTCTTCGCAATTGGTTCACTATAATTTCATCGATGGCACTCTGACCATTACCCCGTTCGCAGTCAGCCTCACAGGCAACCGGGCCTATGACGGCAGCATCAACATGCTGGCCAGCAGTTTTGTCATGAGTCCACTGGTTGGCAGTGAAAGCCTGAGTCTGAGCGGCACAGGCACACTGCTGAATAAAAATGTTGGCAGCGCAAAAACTGTTAACGCAGGCAGCCTGACAATGGGAAATGTCGGCGACAGTCTGGCGAGTAATTACAGCTTCACTAACGGCACACTCAGCGCGACCATTACACAAGCGGCCATCACTATTGGCAGCAGTGCTGTCACTAAAACTTACGATGGTGGCTTGAGTGCTTTGGGTACCGCGATTGTGACCAGCGGCAGTTTGAAGTCGGGTGACAGTCTTTCCGGCGGCAGTTTCAGCTTTACCGACAAGAATGCCGGTAACGCCAACAAGACCGTTAGCACCACTGGCGTGACCGTTGGTGACGGCACCAACAACAGCAACTACGCA
>CANGAW010000094.1 GCA_947451925.1 Burkholderiales bacterium
GGCGGCGTCGGTAACGTAAGCAGAAGCAGCAATTGCAGGCAGGTTTTCGCCTAATTGATAAATGGCCATGGGTTTTTCATTAAAATAGGAAGGATTAAAACGACCCCGCATTTTACCGCTGCCACGTATGTCGCACCCAAGCCCCTCTGCATTGACGCCATCTTCGACCCCATTGCGCGCCACGGCGCTGGCTTTGCTGGCAGAGTGCGAAGTATTGAGCAAGGTGAAGGGGACGCAAGCCCTGGCACAGGCTTATTTGCAACGCACAGTCTTGCTGGATGCCGATGCACTTATTGCTGAAACGGCAGCCATACCCGGCAGGCCGCTTCAGCCTTTACTGGTTGCGCCGCGACTGGTCAAGCGTCGCTCCATGGTATCGGTGGAAGGACGGGCAGCGTTGATTCACGCGTTAGCGCATATTGAATTTAACGCAATCAATCTGGCGCTGGATGCGCTCTGGCGTTTTGCCGGCATGCCACCGCAGTATTACGCCGACTGGCTGCAGGTAGCGTCTGAGGAAGCTTTGCACTTTTCCTTGCTCGACGCGCATTTGCAGTCGCTGGGCTTTGCCTATGGCGACTTCACGGCGCACAACAGTTTGTGGGACATGGCCGAAAAAACCCGGGCCGATGTGCTGGCGCGCATGGCTCTGGTGCCGCGCACTCTGGAAGCGCGGGGACTGGACGCGACGCCAGCGGTAATGGCCAAACTGGCGCAAGCGGGCGACCATGACGGCGCAGCGATTCTGGCCATCATTTTGCGCGATGAGGTCGGTCATGTGGCCATCGGTAACCACTGGTATGGCTGGCTCTGTGATCAGCGTGGGTTAGAACCAGTGAAGACTTATTCCGCGTTGGCGCTGCAATACAAAGCGCCCGTATTGCGCGGGCCGTTTAATCTGCAGGCACGACGGGCAGCAGGGTTTTCTGAGGAAGAGCTGGAAGCGTTGGAGGGGGACACTCAACGAGCCCCGTAAATGTCGTCCCGGCGCAGGCCGGGACCCAGCGGCTTGGTTTATCTCGCTTCAATACCCAAGGTTAAAACGATCCGACAAAATCCCGTTTGCCTAGTTCAACGCCGTTGTGACGCAAGATCGCGTAAGCGGTTGTGACGTGAAATATCAATTGCGGCATTGCATAGTGCAGCAGGTAAGGCATGCCTTTGAACTGATGCGTGGCCGTGCCAAAGCTGAGCGAAATATCGCGCTCTTCACTGCCATTGATTTGTTCTGCGCTCAGCGTGTCGAGGAAGGCCAAGGTATTGCTGATACGTTCTTGCAGCGCTTCAAAACTTTGTTCGTTGTCTTCAAATTTTGGCGGCTCAACACCTGCTAAGCGAGCGCATGTACCCTTAGAGAAATCGGTGGCAATCTGCACTTGTTTGGTCAGTGGCAGCATGTTGGGATAGAGCCGGGATTGCAGCAACACAGTCGGGTCGATTTTGTGAGCAGCGGCATGACTTGCCGCTTTGCTCAACACGCCAGCGAGGCTACCCAATTGCTGCCGTACGACCGGAACCGAAGCCGCGTACATGGAGATGGTCATGATGTTCTTTCAGGAGTTGAATTCGGCCAGCCGCGTGCGCAAATTGCACTCGCGCTGCCATTGTTGACGGTCTGCGGTGCTTTGCGCTTCTTGTAATAATTCTTGCACACTTCTTTCAAGCTGGGCCTGCAACAGACGCGACACTTGACGTGGCTCGGGCAGCATGGTGCCGTAAAAAACCACGGTGTCAGCTCTTTGTATCAGGATGGTCGGAAAATTTTCTACATCCAGGTCGCCGACCAGATCAGCCTGATCTTCAATATCAATCCACACAAACAGCGCCTCCGGATGCAGTGCGGCCAGCGCATCGAAGCCGGCACGATACTGTTTGCAGACATCGCACCATCCCGCGCACAAACAGGCAACCACCCATTTGTCAGTGGCGAGTGCAGCAGATAGCTGGGGAAAATTATCGGGAACTAGGAACAGGCTGGACATTGAAGTATTTTACCGTAGCCAATGATAATCACGTGCAAAGCATGACGGCCAGAGCAGGTGGTCGCGGTAAAATGCACGCTTCATTCGCTGCGCGCAGAACATGCTGCGCCGTCTTAGCCATTTACCAAATTGATTATGTCCACCATCGTCGCCATTGAAACCTCCACTGAACTGGCTTGCGTGGCATTGCTGCGCAACGGCTTGGTGACGACACGGGAATCGACAGGCGTTGAAACACATTCGATGACGGTGTTGCCTATGCTGCAGCAGTTATTGCACGAGGCCGGCATCAGTCTGGCGCAATGCGATGCTTTGGCCTTTGGTGTCGGCCCGGGTTCCTTTACCGGTGTGCGTACCGCCTGCGGGTTGGCGCAAGGGCTGGCCTTCGGTGCCAGTTTGCCGGTGGTGCCCGTGGTAAGTTTGCTGGCCATGGCGCAGGCAGCACGTGTGGCTGGCGCCGGCAACGATATTGTCGCTGTGCTGGATGCCCGCATGGGTGAAGTGTATTGGGCGCAGTATCGATTCAGCACGGAATGGCAGGTGGTCATCGCGCCGGCTTTGGCCAAACCTTCAGCGGTGATTGCAGAGGGCGAAGTGCAAGTCTGCGGCAATGGCTTGCTGGCTTATCCCGCGGACTTTACCCAACTCGGCAACGCGCAACGCCATCTTGCTGCAAACTTGTGTACGCCCCATGCGGCAGATCTGTTGCCCTTGGCCTTGCTGGCCGTTTCGCGCGGTGAAGTGCTGCATGCGCGGGATGCGCAGCCCCTGTATTTACGCAATAAAATCGCGCTGACCACCAAAGAAAGACTGGCAGGAGCCCGCACTTGAATACTGTTCAGTTACCTGATGCACTGAAGTCTGCGCTGGTTTTTTTCGCGATGAAGGCAACAGACGTCGAGGAAGTGCTTGCCATTGAAAACGATGCGTTTCCCTTTCCCTGGACTCGCGGAAATTTTCTCGATTCACTGGCCAGTGCCTACCCGGCCTGGGTGTTGCGCGACGCGGATGGACGGCTGACCGGGTATTTTTTATTAATGTCAGCCGTGGACGAGCTGCATATTCTAAACATCACGGTGCGTCCGGATTGGCAAGGCAAAGGCATAGGCCGCCTGTTGCTTAACAAGGTCATGGCACTGGCGCGCGAAGCAAAAATGCAATCCATTTTGCTGGAAGTGCGGCCATCCAATGTGCATGCGCTGGCGGTTTATTTGCACGCGGGTTTTGTGCAAATTGGCATGCGTAAAAATTACTATCCGAATGGCACAGAAAAGCGTGAAGACGCCATCGTCATGCGTCTTCCACTTTGAGGAGTTTTTCAACATGCCCGGCTTAGAGAAACTGCAAAAATTACAGGCAATGGGATTGGGGCCGGTCTGGCAGCGTCGCGACCGGCCAGTCGCAGAGGCAGAGCCAGAGCCAGAGCCAGAGCCAGAGCATGTCAGCGCGCAGGCCAACGTGCAGGCCGACATTGCGTCTATGGACTGGGATCAGCTTCATCTTGCGATCACAGCATGTCGCCGTTGCCGTTTATGCGAACACAGAACGCAGGCCTTGCCCGGTAGCGGTGACAGACACGCAGCATGGCTGCTGTTGAGCGCTGCGCCAGACCGCGACGAAGACCAGCAAGGCCAAGCGCTGGCCGGCACGGCCGGCAGCCTCTTGGGCAATATGCTGACCGCGGTCGAGCTTGAACGCGACAGCCAGACATTCCTCACGCACCTTGTCAAATGTCGCCCGCTTGGTGCCGACGGCCATGATCGTCCTGCCGCAGCCGATGAAATCGCCGCCTGCCTGCCTTATTTGCAGCGGCAAATTGCATTAATTCAGCCCGAGCTGCTCCTGGCCTTGGGCCAGACTGCCGCGACCGCACTGCTGGCGCCGCAGGAAAATCCTAGCCTGGCGGAGCTGCGCGGCCGGGTGCATCGTTATGGCAGTTTGCCCGTCGTAGTCACACATCATCCGCAGGATCTCTTGCGCAGCCCGCTGGATAAAGCGGCCAGCTGGCGGGATCTGTGCGTTGCCAAAAATGGTGGTGATGGTCACTGATCTGTCCGCTTTTCAAGCGCAATTTCACCAGCGCTGGCAAGGGCTGACCGACCCGCATGTGAGGTCGCTGGCCTGGTTACTGGATGCGCCGGATTTGCTTGATGTGGCTGCACCGCGCTGGCAAGGCAAAATTGCCAGTCTGCCTGCTGGCTCTGCACACAGAGCCAGCGACTGGCTGGCGCAAATCGATGCCGCGCCCGCGGTCTTGCACACCTTTCTGGATGTACACCGGTTTACCCGTCTGGGTCGCTACGCAGAAAAACTGCTGGCGTTTTACTTTGCGCATCAGGGCACGCTTGTCGCGCATGGTGTGCAAGTGCAGGCTGGTAAAGACGATACCGTTGGTGAATTTGATTTTCTGTTGCAGGATGGTGAGGCGCTGGTGCACTGGGAATTTGCCACCAAATTTTATTTGCTGTACCCGCATCACCAATCATCCGCAGGTCTGCAGGAGGCGGAATATTTTGTCGGCCCGAATCTGTCCGATACGCTGGGTGCAAAAATGCGCAAAATACTGGATCGGCAACTGGCATTGGGTCAGCATCCGGCAGCACTCAAGCACTTGCCCCAAGCGCTTTTTGCCGCCCAGGCACTGATCAAAGGCTGGTTGTTTTATCGGCTTGATGCGCTCGCAACGACTGTAGACGGTGTCTCGCCACATCATTGCCGTGGCTGGTGGTGCAGTTTGCAAGAGCTGGACGCCCATGCAGCAGATTGCTGCGTGATTCTGCCCCGCCTGTCGTGGCTGGCGCCGGCCCGCCTGCCATTCTCAGCGGGTCATGCCCGCAGCACACTGGCTGGCCAGCTCGCTGACAATTTTCAAACCGATACCATGCCCGTGCTGGTTGCCAGCCTGGCAGAGCGCGACGGCTGTTTAGTGGAAACCAGTCGCGGCTTTGTGGTGCCGGACGACTGGCAACAAAAAGCGCAACAACGCTTGGCGCCAATTAGCTAAACGACACATGCAGCCCTGGCAAACTGATCTGTGAAAAAGCACTCGACCAGACTTCACCACGTTTGACCGGCAGCGCTTCTGTCCAGCTGCCCGTCGTGATCAGTTCGCCGGCTTGCAGTGCAGTGAAACTGTTTTGCTGCTGAAGTTGCTGGTGCAGTTGCCACAGCGCGTGCAGCGGGCTGGCCGGCAAGTCGCTGCCGAAACCCGCTGCGCACAAGGCACTGTTGCCCTTGATGCCGCAGGATACGGAGACACTGGCACATGCCACGATTTCATCGAGATTGCGGCGGGTTTGCGCCGACAGCATCCGCGGTTCACCAACAACCAGCCCGCGATGCAGACCAAATGCGGCAATCGCATCGGCCTGTTCGAACTCCCAGCCGCGGTAGGGCGAGACCATGATTTCAAAACCGTGGGCCATCCATTCCAGACAATCCGCCAGCTCTGTCAGCGTGCAGTGGGCGTTTGGCGTACGGCCCAGTTTGAACACCAACACGGGTGCCAACCTAGGCAGCTGTGCCTTGGCGAGACTATGTAGCGCCACATTTTCCTGAGCAAACTGCACGCTGGTATCGAACAGCGGCGCCCACATTGGCATTTCCTGCTGCTGGCCAATGCTGATCTTGCGACCGAGTGGTACTTCACCTTGTGCAATACGAAAATCCATCAGGCATTTGGCCACCGCATAGGCATCGTCCTGCCCCAGATTTTCTGCCTTGCTCAGCGGCGCAATCAAGCTACCACTGGCGCGTGCTTTCAGCAGCAGGTGAGCAAAGCGATTGGCTTTCGTTGACATTAGCATAGCGGCCTCTTTGGTTTTTATTTGTACTCATCGGTATAAATACTTACCCGATGATATGGCCGCTAGTTTTTTGATGCAAGCTTTTATCAGAGGATTTGTTTAGGTTTTGTTGTTGAAGTTTTGCCCATTGCTTTAAAAATAATAAAAATGACGGATTACATTCCCAGCGGGGAGACGCCGATCAGCCAGGCATGTCCCCATATTGCAAAGGCTGCCCAGGCAATAATACCTATGACAACGGTGAGTAAAGTGGCGAATAAATTCCCCGCTTCCCGGTTAAGGGCCTGGGCCCGGTCGCGTTTGCGTGACGCCCGAAAGTCCAGCACTGCCCATAACAAAAAGCCGCCAAACAGCAGCAAGTCAGCCAGCATGCCGTTGGCCAAAAGATGGGCAAGCGCCCAGACTTTGACCGAGAGCACCATGGGGTGGCCCATTTTTGCCTTGATACTGTTACGGGGCAGGTAGGCCGACACCAGCAAAATAAACGCCAGCAAAGTCAGCAATATCGCCAGATGCCTGCCCCATAGCGGCGGCTGCCACAGTTCGACCGGTGTCATCCGGGCCTGACCGTAGCCCACTACCAGCAGGGCGAAACCAAGAATAGAAATCAGCGACAGCAAACCTTTCCATTTGATTGGACCGATGTGCGCGATTTTTTCACGGCGCCAGCGATCGGCAAAAATACGAACAGAGTGCGCGCCAAGAAATAAAATGAGTCCTGCGATCAGATAAACCATTAAATTTTTCTCCGTTACTGTGAGTGCTGGCTATGAACCTGCCGGAATAAAGCGACGACAGAGTGTAATGGATAAGTACGCATGATTTGATAAAACGCCTTTGCCGCAGGCACCTCGCTTATCATAGCCAGCGCCAAACAGACGCCGGCTCAACAACCAAACAGCAGACCAACAGGGAGAATCCCCATGCAGCACAGTGCTTTGCGCAGCAAACAAATTATCGCCGCCGTGATCGGCAACGCACTGGAGTGGTACGACTTTGTCGTTTACGGTTTTTTGACGGTGATTATTTCGCGACTGTTTTTCCCGGCACAAAATGAGCTCACTTCGCTGTTGCTGACGATGGCGACTTTTGGGGTCGGCTTTTTCATGCGCCCGGTTGGCGGTATTGTCATCGGCATGGTGGCAGACCGCAAAGGCCGCAAGGTGGCGCTGCAGCTGATTATTTTCCTCATGACGCTGGCCATTGCGATGATTGCCTTTGCACCGACCTATGCCGCCATTGGTGCAGCCGCGCCCTTGCTCATTGTGCTGGCGCGACTGCTGCAGGGCTTTGCTACCGGCGGTGAGTTTGCCAGCGCAACCTCCTTTCTGGTGGAGAGTGCACCGGCCAACCGGCGTGGTTTTTA
>CANGAW010000095.1 GCA_947451925.1 Burkholderiales bacterium
AAAGTACCCGCAACAAACGCGTCTGCAAGTCAAACGGCATGTCGCCGATTTCGTCCAAAAACAATGTGCCGCCTTCAGCTTGTTCGAAACGGCCGCGACGTGTTGCCTGCGCGCCGGTAAACGCGCCGCGCTCATGGCCGAACAACTCGGACTCGAGCAAGTCTTTCGGAATGGCGGCCGTATTCAAGGCAATGAAGGGTTGTGAAGAACGCGGGCTATGCTTGTGCAAGGCACGGGCGACCAGTTCTTTGCCGGTGCCAGACTCGCCCGTAATCAACACCGTCACGTTCGATTGCGACAGGCGGCCAATGGCGCGAAATACATCCTGCATGGCGGCTGCCTGACCCAGAATTTCCGGCGTCTCTGCCGCCGCTTGCTCGACATTCGATTCGCGCAGGCTCTCTTCGAGTGCGCGACGGATCAATTCAACCGCTTTATCGAGATCAAAGGGTTTGGCCAGGTATTCAAATGCACCGCCCTGAAATGCGGACACTGCTGAATCAAGGTCTGAGAAAGCCGTCATGACAATCACCGGCAATCCGGGATGCATGGTCTTGACGATCTGCAGCAGCTCAAGACCGGACTCACCGGGCATGCGAATATCAGACACCAGCACTTGCGGCGTTGCCGATTTCAGTGCTTCGACCGTGTCACGTACATTAGAAAAACTACGGGTGGCGAGATTTTCTCTGGCTAAGGCTTTTTCAAGCACCCAGCGAATTGATTCATCGTCGTCAACAATCCAGATCGGTTTCATTTCTTGCGCCTCGCGTATGACATCGCAAGCACCAAAGCGGTGCTTTTTGCGCTTTCCTGCACTTTATTGTTATGAATACCGCACCCTTTAAGCAATCAGGGCAAGGCAATCAGAATCCGGAAATCGGTGCAGCCGGGTTGACTGTCGCATTCGATCACGCCTCTGTGCTGTTGCACGAAGGTTTGCGCCAAGGTCAGTCCTAATCCGCTGCCACCATCCCTGCCGGAGACCAGTGGATAAAAAATTCTATCCTTCAGATCAGCCGGTATGCCAGGTCCGTTGTCTACAATATGCAAGTCTAGTGCCAGCCTGTAGCGCACTTTCGCCAGCGTCACCGAACGTACGATGCGGCTACGAAAAATCAATTCAGCATCGCCTTGAATGATGCGCTCGGCCAGCGCCTGCGCAGCGTTATGGGCGATATTGAGTACCGCCTGAATGAGCTGTTCTTTATCACCACGAAATTCAGGCAGCGACAAATCGTAGTCGCGCCGGATGGACAGGCCGCTTGGAAATTCAGCCATGATCAGACTGCGCACCCGCTCGAACACTTCATGAATATTGACGTCGCCCACAATGTGCGGCCGACGATGCGGCGCCAGCAAGCGGTCAACCAGGGTCTGCAGACGATCGGACTCTTTGATGATGACTTGCGTATATTCGCGCAGCTCTTTCAAATGACGGTCAGGCAGCTCCATCTCCAGCAGCTGCGCTGCGCCCCGAATGCCACCGAGCGGGTTTTTGATTTCATGGGCCAGGTTGCGAATCAGTTCTTTGTTGGCCTGGGTCTGGTCCAGGATGCGCTCTTCGCGATCGAGCTTGAGCTTTTGCACATTCTCACGCAATTCAATCAGGACGGGATTTTCCGGATCATCGACCACGGTCACAATCATGTTGACCTGCAGCGCCGAACGACCTACCCGCTCCAGCACCAAATCTTCGCGTTTGTCATCGAACTGATGCTCACGCGCCTGCTCAAAAATGGCCGACAACTTTTCGCCATTGATAAACATATCGGCCAAGCGCTGCTTGTGCAATACCTTCAACGAGTTTTCAAGCAGACTCTCGGCGGCGGCATTGGCATAGGCAATGCGACCATCTGCATCCAGTATCAATACGGCGGAAGCCAGCAGGTCCAGCCCACCCAGGGAAGTGGATAAGATATTCACGATATTCCAAAAATAAGGGCCGCAGTGCGGCCCGTGTCAGACTAAACAGCGACCCTCGCTATTTTAAGTTACCGATCTCGCGCTTTAATGCTTCAATATTTTTTTCCGTGCGCTGCAACTCGTCTTTTAGCTGACCGACACGCTCCTGGTATTTTACATAGTTGCGCTCGTTACCAAGACGCTCTGGTTCACCGTTCTGGTATTCCTTTTTCAACTCTGCCAGCTTGGACTCTTCCGTACGCACTTCTTCAAGCAGTATCTGCATGCGATCCTGATCTCTGCGCTTTTGCGTAAAGTTGTCGACCTTTGGAAATGCGGGGTCGACGGCGACAGAATTACTGCTTTTGGGTGAAGGTGGCGACGGAATCATCGAGATTGATTCCAGATCGAGCTTGCGACAACTGCGCGTGTCGCCCGTATTGCGATATTCACGATTGCCATTAGGCTGCACGCACACATACACATTGCCCTGCCCGTAGGCGAATGAACTGAGCAATAACAAGAAAGGAAGAAGACGGATTGTCATGAGCGACCCGCAGTAGCTGTCATGGGAAGAACTCCAGTGTAGGGGAGTGTCTTTTTTAACCCAAAAATAATCGTGGCGCTTTGACAATAAAGCAACAATTAAAGCAAAAAAAGCGGATCAGCTTGCGCCAATCCGCTTTTAAAACTGCCTTACCCTGAATTTACAGCGAGTAGTACATATCGAACTCGACAGGATGCGTGGTCATGCGGAAACGCGTGACTTCTTGCATTTTCAGATCGATGTAAGCATCGATCATGCTGTCGCTGAATACGCCACCGCGGGTCAGGAATTCACGGTCTTTGTCCAGATACTCAAGCGCCTGATCCAGTGACGAACAAACTGTCGGGATCAATGCGTCTTCTTCTGGTGGCAGATGGTACAGATCTTTCGAGGCGGCTTCGCCCGGATGAATCTTGTTCTGCACACCGTCCAGACCTGCCATCAGCAAAGCTGCAAAGCACAGGTATGGGTTGGCTGAAGGATCAGGGAAACGGGTTTCGATACGGCGACCCTTAGGATTTGGCACGTGTGGAATACGGATAGAAGCCGAACGGTTACGAGCTGAGTAAGCCAGTTTGACCGGTGCTTCATAACCTGGAACCAGACGCTTGTACGAGTTGGTACCTGGATTGGTGATCGCATTCAAGGCACGTGCATGCTTGATGATGCCGCCGATGTAATACAACGCGAACTCGGACAGGCCAGCATAGCCGTCGCCTGCGAACAGGTTCTTGCCATCTTTCCAGACTGACTGGTGCACGTGCATGCCGGAACCGTTGTCGCCAACGATAGGCTTAGGCATGAAGGTTGCGGTTTTGCCATAGGTGTGGGCGACGTTTTGCACCACGTATTTCAGGTTCTGAGTCCAGTCGGCGCGCTCAACCAAGGTCGAGAAACGCGTGCCGATTTCATTTTGACCAGCGCCAGCGACTTCGTGGTGATGCACTTCAACCGGAATGCCCATGGCTTCCAGTATCAGACACATTTCCGAGCGCATGTCCTGGAAGCTGTCCACTGGTGGCACTGGGAAGTAACCACCCTTAACGGTAGGACGATGGCCGGTATTGCCGCCTTCGAGTTTTTCGCCGGTTGACCACGAAGCTTCTTCGGAATCGATCTTGACGAAGCAACCCGACATATCGATGTTCCAACGGACGCTATCGAAAATGAAGAATTCTGGCTCAGGACCAAAGTAGGCGGTATCGCCAATGCCTGAGGATTTCAGATAGGCTTCAGCGCGCTTGGCGATGGAACGCGGATCGCGGTCATAGCCTTTGCCGTCGCCCGGTTCGATCACGTCGCACTGCATGAACATCGTCGTCTCTTCCATGAATGGATCGACGTTTGCCGTATTTGGATCTGGCATCAGAATCATGTCGGACGCTTCGATACCCTTCCAGCCGGCGATGGACGAACCATCAAACGCGTGACCGGACTCGAATTTATCCATATCGAAGTGGGAAACCGGCACGGTTACGTGCTGTTCCTTGCCTCGGGTGTCCGTGAAGCGGAAGTCAACGAACTTCACTTCGTTGTCTTTCACCATCTTCAATACATCTGCGGCCGTCCTTGCCATACGAATCTCCTAAAAAAAGCGAAGTGAAAAATTGGGGGTGTAACAGAGAGCCGACAATGCGTGCGACCAGATTCATCGCGGCACAGGCAGTGGCCTTTCGACCGAAACTCAGAGCGGAATGATAGCAGATTCCATGCCATCAACAATGCTGTATGGGCGAGCGGATCGCTGTGCAAATGCAGAATATTTATTCAGTCTTATGTGTTTTTTTGATGTAATCAGCACAATATCGACTGTATTACCCCATCGCTAACTATTTTGCATTTTATTTGAATGCATTGCTTTGGTGCAACATTTTATTCTTCATTAATATTGCACCAAAGTAATGCATGGAATGTACGGAACTTAAGGTCCCGTTGGTGCCTGCATCAGCCAGTCGATACGCTTGCGCACGAAATCAATATGGCTGCGCAAGCCATAAAGCTCCTCGGCAAATGAAAGCGGAATGCTCAGTTGATTAACCCGGCTTTCTATTTCGCTCAAACGCAAAAGCTGTTGAGCGTAAACAGCGGCACGCTGTTCCGGCGGCGCGTCCTCCATCGCATGTTCGACCATGCGCAGCTGGCCATACCAGCGGTAGATGCGGGAGCGAACCTTCCACACATAGACAGGTGGCACAACCCGCGAGAGCGGCAAAATCAAAGCGCCGAGAGCAACAATCACCAGCCACATGCGTTCAAAAAAATTCGCCAGCCAGAACGACATGTAGCGCTGTAAAAATGGCGGCCCGTTTCGATAATATTTTTCAGCCGAATTGGCCACCGGAATTTCGGTATAGCTGGCAGACGGAAATTCTCCGTGCCGCTGAAACCAGCCGGCCTTGCCGTGAATTTCGGCAGCGGCCTGCACAAACAAATCCACCAGTGCAGGATGCAAGCCTTCCCGCGCCACCAGGGTCGCAGTCGGTGCAATCAGCCGATAGTCCCGCTCCGGTATATCGCGTCCGAGATCAACAATGCCGCGCGGGAGTACCACTTTGGATAAAAACGGAAAGCGGCGGGTGTAGGCTTCAGCCTGTGTAAATTGAAACAGCTTGATGCCCGGGGTCTGCAGCAACATTTGAATCAGCAAGGCGTCAGCGGCGGAACTGAAAACCATGCCATCAATCTTTCCGTTCAACAGAGCCACCGTCGAGGGCGTGTTTTCCAGATCAGACAAGCGAACATCTTTAGGCGCCATGCCGTTTGCAGATAGAATTTTTTCAAACAACTGCGGCACACCTGTGCCTGGCGGACCAACATTGATCTTCAGACCGCGCAGGTCACGCACCTGCCTCAGCTGCCGGGTATCACGATAAAACAGCCACACCGGCTCCATGAACAGACTGCCCAGGGAAATCAGATCATGCTCTTCGGCATGTGCCATATCGGTCGAACCACTTTGCACAAAAGCGATATCAATGCCCGAATCGGGGTCTTGCAAGCGCTGCAAATTATCAATAGAGCCTTCAGAGCGCTTTTGCCTGACTTCAATCCCTTGTCTGGCCAGCACCACCGCATAGCGTTTGGCCAGTTGTTCATAGCCGCTGTTTTCCTGACCGGTTGAAATCGTCACCACCTTAGGCGGGAAAGGATCAATGATCCAGTAAGCCAGATAGCTCAAGCCCGCAACCAGAAAGATGACCGGGGCAAAGGTCAGGATCAGGTCGCGCAGCGATAAAGTGGTGAACTTGAAAAGTTTTGGCATGGCTGAATCCGGCAAGTGGCTTGCCGACACCATGCCAAACATTAATACGAGATGCAAGCCTGCTACTGCTTTATTGCGTTGCTATTCCTCTTCATCGACCACATGCATGGCTGCGGCACGGCCGGTTTTTGCGTCATGCGAAAGAAAACTGGCGGCGATGCCAAACCATTCTTCGCCGGGAATCACGCGCTCGGCAATTTCCACCAGCTCTTCTTCCTTGGTCAGCCGCTGGTAAAAATTCGTGCAGCACAGCTCCAAAGCACGACAGACCTCTTCCATTTTATTGACGCCCAGGCGCAAGGCTTCTTGTAATTTTTCCCGCAAGACGCGCAACATCGCCAGACTGACCGAACTCAGGGAGTCCAGTTCATCAAGCAGCGAGTCGGCCTCGTGCGTGAGTTTACGCATTGCCGGAATAATGAAAATTTCCACTTTGCGCTGATGGCAATACTGTTCAAACTGGGAGAGGCGGTTGAGCAAAGGTTCAAAGTCCATGCCACTGGAACCTTGCAGGCTTTTAATGGTGTTGGCCACATAGCGATGCAATGCCGAAAAATTCCAGCGTGCTTTTTCCTGCTCCAGTTTCAGGGCAACAATTGAGTACGTAGCAGTCAGCATGCTTGCTCCTGATTGGATTATAAAAACGCCTGCAATGCCTAAGCTTGCAGGACGGATTCAAGACATTTGGTTTTGCAGAGGGATTTCTGCGTAGACGTGCTTAGTATAGAAACAACTGAAATTGGACAATTGAGCGAACGCAAAGTTTGCATCGCTTGTAAAAAAACTGGCTTGGCAGCCAGACTCCGGGGCCAGAGTCTGGCCGCATCGTCAGCTGATTTTTACCGCGTGTTCACGCGTCGAATGAAAGGTAACGCCGGGCCAGCGTTCTTGCGTCAGTTTGAGATTGACGCCCGAACTGGCCAGATAGGCCAGGTTGTTGGCAGCATCGTGCGCAAGATTGCCGCCGGCAGAGGATTTTTCAAAATCGGCCAGCATGCGTTTATCGTCACAGGACACCCAGCGCGCACTGCTGATACTGGTCCCTTCGAACACGGCATCAACGCCATATTCATTGAGCAGCCGGCTGGCAACAACTTCAAACTGCAGCACGCCAACCGCACCAAGTACCAGATCACCGCCATGCACCGGCTTGAATACCTGCACTGCGCCCTCCTCACCCAGCTGCTGCAAACCCTTGTGCAGCTGCTTGATTTTCAGTGGATTGCGAATCCGAACCGAGCGGAAAAAATCCGGCGCAAAGTAAGGGATACCGGTGAATTGCAATAACTCGCCTTCGGAAAAACTGTCACCGATCTGCATGTTGCCGTGATTCGGCA
>CANGAW010000096.1 GCA_947451925.1 Burkholderiales bacterium
AACCGGCGTGGTTTTTATGGTTCTTTGCAAATGGTCGGGCAGAGCGTGGCGGCACTGGCCGGTGCAATTTCCGGCATGTTGATCACCCAGAATCTGACTGTGCAGCAGATCGATGACTGGGGTTGGCGTCTGCCATTTATATTTGGCTTCCTGATTGGCCCGGTCGGATTGTATATTCGACGCCATCTGGAAGAGACGGAAGCCTTTGTCGAAGTCCGTGATGCAGGATTGAAAAAACTGAGCCTGTTGACGATTTTGCGTACCCATACGCGCGGCGTGCTGGCGTCCTTCGGGCTGGTTTTGTCGGGCACCATCATGTATTACGTGGTGCTGATTTATATGCCGACCTATGCCAAGACCCAATTGCATATTCCATTGACGGATGCCTTCATCGCGCAAGTGGC
This sequence comes from Burkholderiales bacterium, assembly GCA_947451925.1. Lineage (GTDB taxonomy): Bacteria > Pseudomonadota > Gammaproteobacteria > Burkholderiales > Burkholderiaceae_D > Pernthalerella. The sequence continues at coordinate 405 of CANGAW010000096.1, forward strand.
AGCTCTGTTGTGTCTGGCTACGCTGACGCCGATGTTTGGTGTTTTGTCAGACCGTATCGGTCGTCGTCCGGTGATGATGGCCGCCAGTATTGCCTACTTTGTGTTGCCTTATCCGTTGTTTGCGTGGTTGCAGGCTGACCCCGGCTTGTTCCGGCTGGCGGTGATGCAGATCATCTTGTGCAGCGCTGTTGCCATTGGCTTTGGCGCGATTTCAACGGCCTTGGCCGAGCAGTTTCCGGCACGTGTGCGCTCGACGGGTCTGGCCATGGCTTACAACATTGCCGTCATGTTATTTGGCGGCTTTGCGCAATTGATTGTGACCTGGCTGATCGGCGTAACAGGTACACCGCTGGCGCCTGCCTTCTATGTGATGTTCGGCGCAGTCGCCGGCATGGGAGCAAGCTTGCTACTGGTGGAGCGGTATCGCGAGGAAATACTGCACTGATTTTTTTAAGCGAAAAAAATGCTGGGTTTCGATGAATTCGGGGCCCAGCACCTTTTATCATTCAACAAAAAATTTGTTGAATTTTTAAACAGCCACTTACTGCGCCAGCCAGCCGCCGTCCATATTCCAGGCCACGCCACGCACTTGATTTGCCGCGTCGCTACATAGAAAAACGGCCAGTCCTGCGAGTTGTTCAGGCGTGACAAATTCCCCCGACGGTTGTTTTTCCATCAGCAGTTCACGTTTGGCCTGATCAATGGAGATGCCATTTTTGGCAGCCCGTGCATCGACTTGTTTTTGTACCAGCGGTGTCAGTACCCAGCCCGGGCAGATCGCGTTGCAGGTGACGCCAGTTTGCGCTGTCTCCAGCGCGGTGACTTTGGTCAGGCCGACCAAGCCGTGTTTGGCAGCGACATAGGCCGACTTTTGTGCCGAGCCCACTAAGCCATGTGCCGACGCGACGTTGATGATGCGGCCCCAGTTAGCTGCTTTCATGTGCGGCAGCGCGAGCCGGGTAGTGTGAAAGGCGGAGGTCATGTTGATGGCAATGATTGCATCCCATCGCTCAACCGGAAAATCTTCAATATTGGCCACATACTGAATACCGGCATTGTTGACCAGAATATCGGTGCCGCCAAAATCCGTAGCAACCTGTCGCATCATGGTCTCGATCTCGGCCGGTCTGGACATGTCGGCGTCGCTGTAGAAAGTCTTGACCTTATAAGTATCGGCCGTGTCTTTCTGCAATTTCGCAATCAGCGCCGCATCACCAAAACCGTTAAAAACAATATTGGCTCCTTGCGCGGCGAGCGCATGCGCGATGCCCAGGCCAATACCGGAAGTTGAGCCGGTAATCAGGGCGGTTTTGCCCTTGAGTTGCCCATTAAGCATGTAATGTCCTTATAAAATGTTGATCAACTGTTTACGATTTTATGTCCTGACAACAGTAAAATAGGCTTTTACTTTTTTTACTTATTGATTGCGCGCGATGACCCAGCCTCAGATCAAGATGGTCCAATGTATTTCACCTGCCGGTTTGCATAACATGGCCTACAAAGAGTGGGGCGAAGCTGATAATCCTAATGTGCTGGTGTGCGTGCATGGCGTCACTCGCGTCTCGGATGACTTTGATCAATTGGCCTCAGCTTTGTCGGATCATTACCGCGTCATATGTCCTGACGTGGTTGGACGCGGCCGCTCTTCATGGCTGGCTAATCCGCAGTTCTATCAATTTTCGCAATACGTTAGCGACATGATTACTCTGGTCGCCCGACTTGATGTGAAGCAGGTTGATTGGGTTGGCACTTCAATGGGCGCACTGATCGGCATGATGCTGGCTTCACTGCCAGAGAACCCGGTGCGCAAGATGGTGATGAATGATGTTGGTCCGAGCCTGAATTTTCAGGCGCTGAGCCGTATCGGTGAATACATGGGCAAGGGCGTTCTTTTCGCCAGTTTCGATGAGGGTGTGAGCTACATCCGCACGATTGCAGCGCCCTTCGGGCCGCATAACGATGCGCAATGGCGCAAACTCGCCGGTGATGTATTGCGTCAGCAAGCGGATGGTCAATGGCGGCTTCACTACGACCCGGCGCTTGGCCTGGCATTTAAAACGCTGACCGAAGAAAACACGCATACGGCGGAAGCGGCAATGTGGGCTGCCTATGATGCAATTCGTTGCCCGCTATTGCTGGTGCGCGGTGCCGAGTCGGATCTGTTAACCCCCGATACGGCGCTGCAAATGACGCAGCGTGGCCCGCGTGCTGAATTAGTCGAGTTGCCCGGCATCGGTCATGCACCGACCTTCATGCATGAGGACCAGATTGCTCTGGCGCGTCATTTCCTGCTGGCTTAAGCATGGTATCGGTTGCTGCGGGTAAGTCGGAAGATGAAGACCTGACTGCAGGCTTGCGCGCCGAAGATGCGGCGCGGCTGCTGCAGGCTTTGGACTTCGTGCGCACCGCCTATGCCGACCGGGTCGTGCCGACCGGGCAGGGTGCGCTGGAGTTTGTGCGCAATGTCGTCGCTTGTCTGGCTTCGCTTAAAACCGATGTCGATACCCGCATTGCCGGCTTGTTGCTCGAATTGCCCTGGCTGGACGAAAAGGCAGCCAAACAGATTGAGCCGCTTTTTGGCAAAGAAATCGCCGATCTCGTCACCGGCATCCGGCAACTGATGCGTTTGCATGAGACCGCAGTGGCCCAGCATGAAATCGCCAAAAATAAAAACTCCGCCGCCAGTCAGGTTGAAACCCTGCGCAAAATGACTTTGGCCATGGCCACCGACATGCGCGTGGTACTGGTGCGACTCGCGTCCAGGCTGACCACTTTGCGCTACTTTGCCGAGCACAAACTTGAAAACGACATGACGCTGCGTTATGCGCGCGAGAGTTTTGATTTATATGCGCCGCTGGCCAGCCGGCTTGGCGTGTGGCAGCTGAAATGGGAATTGGAAGACCTGTCGTTTCGCTTCGTTGATCCGGCCAGCTATAAAAATATTGCCCGCATGCTGGAAGAGCGACGGACCGAGCGCGAAAATTTTGTCGATGCCGCCATTGCCCGTCTGAAAGCAGAGATGGCTGCGGCCGGCATACGCGCCGAAGTCTTTGGCCGACCCAAACACATTTACAGCATCTGGAACAAAATGCAGGGCAAGTCGCTGGATTTTTCGCGGCTGCATGATGTGCGAGCCTTTCGCGTGATCGTTGACGACATCAAGACCTGTTATGCGGTGCTGGGCATTGTGCAAAACATCTGGACCCCGATTCCGGAAGAGTTTGACGATTACATCGCCAGGCCGAAAGCCAACGGTTATCAGTCCCTGCATACGGTGGTGCTGGCAGAAGATGGCCGCACGCTTGAAGTGCAGATACGCACGCAGGAAATGCATCATTTTGCCGAGTACGGCGTGGCTGCGCACTGGCGCTATAAAGAAGGCAGCAGTGCTTCGCCGAGCAGTAAATACGATGAAAAAATCGCCTGGCTGCGCCAGCTTCTGGCCTGGAAAACCGAGATGCTCGATGTGGTGGTTGGTCAGGACGACACCGAGGCGCAATGGGTGCAGCAATTAAAAGCGGCAACCCTCAATGACCGCATTTATGTTCTAACGCCGCAGGCGCGGGTGATTGAACTGCCGGCGGGCGCCACCCCCATTGATTTTGCTTACCACTTGCACAGCGATGTAGGTCACCGCTGCCGTGGCGCGAAAATCGACAAGGTGATGGTGCCCTTAAATACCCCGCTGAAAAACGGGCAGACGGTAGAAATCATCACCGCTAAAGGCGAAGCGGCAGCAACGGGCGCTGCCGGCCCTTCGCGCGACTGGCTCTCTGACGGCTACACCACCAGCCCGCGCACCCGCTCTAAAATTCGCGCCTGGTTTAACGCGGTAGAAGAAGCCGAGACGCTGGCGCAAGGGCGCGCCATGCTGGAAAAAACCTTGCAACGGGAAGGCAGAACATCGGTCAACCTCGACGACCTCGCGCACAAACTCGGTTTTCCCAAGCTGGACGAATTATTACTGTCGGTCGGCAAAGACCGTTTCAGCTTGCGGCTGGTGGAGCAGGCCCTGCATGCCGAGGATCCGGGCCGGCCCGCAGCGGTTCATACGGACACGGCGGTACTGCCCCGGAAAAGCCGGGCATCGAGCGTCACGCAAGGGGCGAAGTCAGGCGTACTAGTTGTCGGCACCGAAGGCCTGATGACGCAAATGGCGCGCTGCTGCAAGCCGGCGCCGCCGGACCCGATTGTGGGCTTCATCACCCGCGGCAAAGGGATTTCGATTCATCGGGCCAGCTGCAAAAATTTTGCGCAAATGCAGAGCAGGGCACCGGAGCGGATGATTCAAACCGCCTGGGGCAGCCAGGACAGCGATACCGTCTATCCGGTTGATGTGTTTGTGCTGGCGATGGACAGACAAGGTCTGTTGCGTGATATCTCGGATATTTTTCTGCGCGAAAAAATTAACGTCATCGGTGTTTCAACCCAAAGCAGCAAGGGACAGGCGCACATGGCCTTTACCGGCGAAATTTCATCGACTGCGCAATTGCAGCGTGCGCTCAGCATCATTAGCGAAGTCAAGGGCGTGCTGGAAGCAAAGCGCCAATAATTGACGGCAAAAAGCAGCATCAATAAGCGGCCACAGATTGTCATTCTGCGTTGCAACATGTAAAATCGCGGGCTCCTTCATTGACCCACAACCCTCTCCTAGCAATGGCCCTCATCGTTCATAAATACGGCGGCACCTCGATGGGCTCGACCGAGCGCATCAAGAACGTCGCCCTGCGCGTGGCTAAATGGCATGACGCCGGCCATCAGATCGTCGTGGTGCCTTCTGCCATGTCCGGCGAAACCAACCGCCTGCTTGGCCTGGCTAAAGAAATCACCGCCCAGCCTGACCCGCGGGAACTCGACATGCTGGCTTCCACTGGCGAGCAAGTCTCCGTTGCCCTGCTGGCCTTAGCCTTGCAGGCAATCGGCAAACAGGCGGTGTCCTATGCCGGCTGGCAGGTTGCGATCAAAACCGACTCGGCTCACACCAAAGCACGCATTGGCTCAATTGATGACGTGAAGGTCAAGGCTGATTTGGACGCTGGTCGTATCGTCATCATCACCGGCTTTCAGGGCGTAGATGGCGAAGGCAACATCACCACACTGGGCCGTGGCGGCTCAGACACTTCAGCCGTTGCCGTTGCTGCTGCGCTCAAGGCCGCAGAATGCCTGATTTACACCGACGTCGATGGTGTCTACACCACCGACCCGCGCGTGGTCACCGACGCGCGTCGCCTGCGCACCGTGACCTTCGAAGAAATGTTGGAAATGGCCTCGCTGGGCTCCAAAGTGCTACAGATTCGCTCGGTTGAATTTGCCGGCAACTACCGGATGCCGACACGCGTGCTGTCCTCGCTGACCGACCCCCTGATGCCGCTGGAAGAAGAAGCGAATTCCGGCACCCTGATATCGTTTGAGGAAGACACCCACATGGAACAAGCCACCATTACCGGCATCGCATTCAGCCGCGACGAAGCCAAGATCACCGTCATGTCGGTGCCCGACAAGCCAGGCATTGCGTTTCAGATTCTGGGCCCGATCGCCGAAGCCAATATCGAAGTCGACATGATCATTCAAAATCAGTCGGTGGAAGGCAAGACGGACTTCACCTTTACGGTTCCGCGCGGCGAATACGACAAAGCGCTCAGAGTCATGGATGCCGGCGTCAAAGACCTGATCGGCAATGGCAAGATCGTTGGCGACACCAAAGTGTCGAAAGTGTCGGTAGTTGGCGTCGGCATGCGCAGCCACGTTGGCATTGCCTCGCAAATGTTTCGCACCTTGTCGGAAGAGGGCATCAATATCCTGATGATCTCGACTTCAGAGATCAAAATCTCGGTCCTGATCGACGAGAAATACATGGAATTGGCCGTACGCGCCCTGCATAAAGCATTCGGACTCGATCAGGCTTGAGATATTGCAAGCATTGATTGACCAAGTTTTCGCAAAAAGTTATGATGCACCCCTTTGCGAAGTCAGGCGCAGTTAGCCCGGCAGCAAGTGGAGACGTGGCCGAGTGGTCGAAGGCACTTCCCTGCTAAGGAAGCATATGGGCTTAAACCTGTATCGTGGGTTCGACTCCCACCGTCTCCGCCAGTTTTATTGAAAAAGCCCCGCAAGGGGCTTTTTCAATTGGCGGAGCGAGTGATGCACCTGCGTGCATCACGGGTGGGAGGCGAAGGGTTCGGCGTACTAGCCGAACCGCGGCCTGCGGAACGTAGGCGACTCTCTTCGTCTTGCGCCAGTTTTATTGAAAAAGCCCCGCAAGGGGCTTTTTCAATTGGCGGAGCGAGTGGTGCACCTGCGTGCATCACGGGTGGGAGGCGAAGGGTTCGGCGTACTAGCCGAACCGCGGCCTGCGGAACGTAGGCGACTC
>CANGAW010000097.1 GCA_947451925.1 Burkholderiales bacterium
GCTTCTCGGACGCGGACATGGATACGCTGTTCAACATCAGCAATACCTATTTCGGCAGCGAGCAAGCCAGCCTGCGCGACCTGCTCAATGCACTGCGCGATACCTACTGCCGCTCAATTGGCGCCGAATTCATGTACATGACCGATCCTACGCAAAAGCGCTGGATGCAGGAACGTCTTGAATCGAGCCGCTCGACGGGCAACTTCAGCCGCGACCAGAAAACCCACATCCTTGACCGCTTAACTGCAGCGGAAGGACTCGAGCGTTATCTGCACACCCGCTACGTTGGCCAGAAACGCTTCTCGCTCGAAGGCAGCGAATCCTTCATCGCCTCGCTGGACGAAACCATTCAGCGCGCCGGTAATCTGGGCGTGCAGGAAATCGTCATTGGCATGGCCCACCGCGGCCGCCTGAACGTGCTGGTGAACATCCTGGGCAAGATGCCACAGGAACTGTTTGCCGAATTCGAAGGCAAGCACGGCGACGATCTGCCAGCCGGCGACGTTAAATACCATCAGGGCTTCTCCAGCGATATTTCAACCGCCGGCGGCCCTGTGCATCTGTCATTGGCCTTTAATCCTTCCCACCTCGAAATCGTTAACCCGGTGGTCGAAGGCTCGGTCAAGGCGCGGATGGACAGGCGCGGCGACAAGGACGGTCAGCAAGTGCTGCCGATTCTGGTCCACGGCGACGCCGCTTTTGCCGGGCAGGGCGTGGTTATGGAAACGCTGAATCTGGCGCAGACCCGCGGCTACGGCACCGGCGGCACCGTGCATATCGTCATTAACAACCAGATCGGCTTTACCACCTCCGACCCGCGTGACTCGCGCTCGACCCTGTATTGCTCCGACGTGGTCAAGATGATCGAAGCGCCTGTGCTGCATGTGAACGGCGACGATCCGGAAGCGGTGGTGTTTGCCACGCAAATTGCGCTCGACTTCCGCATGCAGTTCCAGAAAGACATCGTGGTCGACATCGTTTGCTATCGCAAACTCGGCCACAACGAACAAGACACGCCAGCGCTGACCCAGCCGCTGATGTACAAAAAAATCGGCCAGCATCCCGGCACCCGCAAGCTCTACGCAGACAAGCTGGCCACCCAAGGCACTATTGCTGCCGACGGCGGTGACGCGATGGTCAAGGCCTTCCGTGACGCGATGGACGCCGGTCGTCACACCATTGACCCCGTCATCACCAACTTCAAGAGCAAGTACGCGGTGGACTGGATGCCGTTCCTGAACCGCAAATGGACGGACGCTGCCGACACCGCAGTGCCGGCCGCGGAACTGAAGCGTTTGTCGGCCCGCATTACGCAGGTACCGGAAAACTTCAAGCCCCATCCGCTGGTAGAAAAAGTGCTGGCCGATCGTGCCACCATGGGCCGCGGCGAAATGAATCTCGACTGGGGCATGGGCGAGCATCTGGCTTTTGCTTCGCTGCTGGCTTCAGGCTATGCGATTCGCATGACCGGTCAGGACGCCGGCCGTGGCACCTTTGTTCACCGTCACGCCGTGCTGCACGATCAGAACCGCGAACGCTGGGATGCCGGCAGCTATATTCCGCTGCAAAACGTCTCTGACCAGCAAGCGCCGTTTACCGTGATTGACTCGGTGTTGTCCGAAGAAGCCGTGCTGGCCTTCGAATATGGTTACTCCTCGGCCGAACCGAATACGCTGACCATCTGGGAAGCGCAGTTCGGCGACTTCGCCAATGGCGCGCAAGTCGTGATCGACCAGTTCATCAGCTCCGGCGAAGTGAAATGGGGCCGTGCCAACGGTCTGGTCATGATGCTGCCGCATGGTTATGAAGGGCAGGGTCCGGAACACTCGTCGGCCCGCGTCGAGCGCTTCCTGCAACTGTGCGCCGACAACAATATGCAAGTGGTGCAGCCCACCACCGCTGCGCAGATTTTCCATCTGCTGCGTCGTCAGATGATTCGCCTGTTCAGAAAACCTCTGGTGATCATGACGCCGAAGTCGCTGCTGCGTAACAAGGATGCCGGTTCGCCGTTTTCCGAACTGGTCAAGGGCTCGTTTCATACCGTGCTCGGTGAAGTCGACGACAAAATCGATCCGAAAAAGGTCAAGCGCGTACTGGCCTGTTCCGGCAAGGTGTATTACGACCTGGTCAATGCCCGCAAAGAACGCGGCCAGACCGATACCGCCATCATCCGCGTCGAGCAGCTGTATCCGTTCCCGCACAAAACCTTTGCCACTGAACTGAAGGAATTCCCGAATTTCAACGAGCTGGTATGGGTACAGGACGAGCCGCAAAATCAGGGCGCCTGGTTCCAGATTCAGCACAATATTTTCGAGAACCTGGAAGAAGGCCAGAAGCTGGCCTATGCCGGCCGTCCTGCCAGCGCTTCACCTGCAGTCGGTTATTACGACAAGCATTACGCGCAGCAGAAGGCTCTGATCGATACCGCATTTAGCAAGCTTAAAGGCTTCGTACTTACTAAATAATGACCCGGCAACGCGCTGGAAGCCGGCGCGTTGCACGAACAACCCGAAACGGAGAGTGTTATGGCAATTCTTGAAGTCTTAGTCCCGCAACTGTCGGAATCCGTCGCTGAAGCGACCCTGTTGCAGTGGCATAAACAAGTCGGCGCTGCTGTTGCCCGCGATGAAAACCTGATCGATATCGAAACCGACAAAGTCGTGCTCGAACTGCCTGCGCCTGCGCAAGGCGTGATCATTGAAATTTTGAAGGGCGACGGCAGTACCGTGGTTGCCGGTGAAATCATTGCCCGCATCGATACTGAAGCCACCGCTGGTGCTGCGCCTGAAGCGACCAAAGCAAGCGCGCCCGCCGCTGCTCCTGCTCCTGCTCCTGCTGCCGCTGCGCTTGCTTCAACGTCTTCCGCTGCCATCGCCATGCCGGCTGCAGCCAAAATGCTGGCTGAAAATAATCTGTCAGCGTCCGCCGTACCGGGCACCGGTAAAGATGGTCGCGTCACCAAAGGCGATGTGATCAATGCGCTGGAAACCAAAGCCGCACCAGCACCCGCACCAGCCGCTGCTGCACCGCGGCCGGCTGTAGCCCCTTTGCCGACCGTGAATGCCGCGTCTGCGATGGACCTGGGTAATCGTCCGGAACAGCGCGTGCCGATGAGCCGTCTGCGTGCCCGTATCGCCGAGCGTCTGCTGCAATCGCAAGCGACCAACGCGATCCTGACCACCTTCAACGAAGTCAATATGCAGCCCGTGATGGACCTGCGTAATAAGTACAAAGACAAGTTTGAAAAAGAGCATGGCGTGAAGATGGGTTTCATGTCCTTCTTCGTCAAGGCTGCTGTCGCTGCGCTGAAAAAATACCCGGTCATTAATGCCTCCATTGATGGCAACGATGTGGTCTATCACGGCTACTTTGATATCGGTATCGCCGTCGGTTCGCCACGCGGACTGGTGGTGCCTATCCTGCGCAATGTGGACCAGATGTCGATTGCCGACATCGAGAAGAAAATCGGTGAATTCGGCACCAAGGCCAAAGACGGCAAGCTGACGCTGGAAGAACTGACTGGCGGTACCTTCTCCATCTCCAACGGTGGCGTGTTCGGCTCGATGTTGTCGACCCCGATCATCAACCCGCCGCAGTCGGCGATTTTGGGTGTGCATGCAACCAAAGACCGCGCTGTGGTTGAAAATGGTCAGATCGTGATCCGTCCGATGAACTACCTGGCCATGTCCTATGACCATCGCATCATTGATGGCCGCGAAGCAGTGCTGGGTCTGGTAGCGATGAAAGAGGCACTGGAAGATCCGGCGCGTTTGCTGCTCGATCTGTAAAGACGCCGCAGCTTCATTACGACAGTCGCTGGGTCCCGGCCTGCGCCGGGACGACCAAAACAAGCGTCATCCCGGCTCAGGCCGGGATCCAGTGTCTTCAAGCACAGACACTAAGGAAAAAATCATGTCCAAGAATTTTGACGTTGTCGTCATCGGTGGTGGCCCCGGCGGTTACATTGCGGCCATTCGCGCCGCTCAACTCGGTTTCTCCACTGCCTGCATCGACGAATGGAAAAATGATAAAGGCGGCCCGGCACCGGGCGGCACATGCACCAATGTCGGCTGCATTCCATCAAAGGCATTGCTGCAATCTTCCGAGCATTTCGAGCATGCCGGTCACGGCTTTGCCGAACACGGCATTGAGGTCAAGGGTTTGAAGCTAAACCTTGGTCAAATGCTGAGTCGCAAAAATACGGTCGTCAAACAAAACAATGACGGCATTCTGTATCTGTTCAAGAAAAACAAAGTCACGTTTTTTCATGGCCGCGGTGCGTTCGCCAGGTCGGATGCAGACGGTTATGAAATTTCTGTCACAGGCACTGCCAGCGAATCAATCAAAGCCAAACACGTGATCATTGCCACCGGCTCCAATCCGCGTGTGTTGCCGGGCGCCGAGTTTGACGAAAAACTGATTCTCTCCAACACCGGCGCACTGAACATTGCGGCGGTACCAAAAAAACTCGGTGTCATTGGCGCTGGCGTGATTGGTCTGGAAATGGGCAGCGTCTGGCGCCGTCTCGGTGCCGAAGTCACGGTGCTGGAAGCCTTGCCGACATTCCTGGGCGCCGTCGACGAACAGATCGCCAAAGAAGCGCACAAGCTGTTTGACAAGCAGGGTCTGGCTATTCATCTGGGTGTCAAAATTGGTGCCATTAAAACCGGCAAGGACAATGTCAGCGTTGAATACGCCGACGACAAGGGTACGGCGCACAAAGCAGTGTTTGACCGCCTGATTATTTCCATTGGCCGCGTGCCCAACACCATTGGCCTCAATGCCGAAGCAGTGGGTTTGAAGCTCGACGAGCGCGGCTTTGTTGCTGTGGATGCGGACTGCAAAACCAGCCTGCCCAATGTGTGGGCAGTCGGCGACGTGGTGCGTGGCCCTATGCTGGCGCACAAAGCTGAAGAAGAAGGTGTGGCGGTAGCCGAGCGTATCGCCGGTCAGCATGGTCATGTCAATTTCAACACCATTCCCTGGGTGATTTACACCTCGCCCGAGATTGCCTGGGTCGGCAAGACCGAGCAGCAATTAAAGGCCGAAGGCATTGCCTACAAGGCGGGCAGTTTTCCCTTCATGGCCAATGGCCGCGCCCGTGCGCTCGGTGACACCTCCGGCATGGTGAAGATTCTGGCTGATGCCAAGAGCGATGAAATCCTTGGTGTGCACATCATCGGACCGATGGCGTCCGAGCTGATTGCCGAAGCCGTAGTAGCCATGGAATTCCGCGCTTCAGCAGAAGATATTGCACGGATTTGTCATGCGCATCCTTCCTTGTCCGAAGCGACCAAGGAAGCAGCGCTGGCTGTTGACAAGCGTGCGCTGAATTTTTAAGCGTCACTGACCAACAGCGGGCCGTGCTGGTACGAAACCGGCCCGGCCCGCTTTTGCAATACGCAACAAGAGACTAAGCCATTCGATGAATGTCCGCGAGTATTATGCACAAGCACTGGCCCAGCGCGGCTATCACTCTGACCCGGCGCAGGAAGCCGCGGTCGAGCGCTTGCAGCTATTTTACGAGCAATGGATTGCGTTCAAATCACGCCGCTCCAATGGCTTGAAGCGTCTGGTCAACCGGCCAACGGTGCCGCGTGGTGTGTATCTGTGGGGTGGGGTTGGCCGCGGCAAGTCTTTTCTGATGGACAGCTTTTATCTGGTCGTGCCGGTGGTGCGCAAGACCCGTTTGCATTTTCATGAATTCATGCGCGGCGTGCACCAGCAACTGGACCTGCAAAAAGGGGTCGAGGACCCGCTGCTGATTGTGGCCAAAAAAATCGCGCGCAAATACCGGCTGATTTGCTTTGACGAGTTTCATGTCTCCGATATCGCCGACGCGATGATTTTGTATAACCTGCTGCAGGCGCTGTTCAATGAAGGCGTGTCCTTTATTCTGACTTCCAATTACGCGCCGGATACACTGTATCCGGATGGTCTGCATCGGGACCGCATGCTGCCGGCGATTGCGCTGTTAAAAGCCAAACTCGATGTGTTGAATGTGGACGCCGGCGTTGACTATCGCAAACGGGTGCTGGAGCAAGTCGATGCCTATCACACGCCACTTGGACCAGCGGCCGAGCTGGCGTTGAGTGAAGCTTTTGATCGCCTCGCTGAAACGGCGGATCAAGAGCCACGCGTCAACATCGAGTCGCGCGAGATTGCTTGCCGGCGTCGTGCCGGTGGCGTAATCTGGTTTGACTTCGCCACGCTGTGCGGCGGCCCGCGCTCGCAAAATGATTATCTGGAAATCGCCAGCCGTTTTCA
>CANGAW010000098.1 GCA_947451925.1 Burkholderiales bacterium
CGTAGAGAGGTTACTAATTTGCGCGGCTGTGATCGACGAGAATATGGAGGACATAAAAAACCTCTGCTGGTTACCTACGCACCATCAAGCTCAAATAATGTTGAGCTTGTCTGGCTACATAAGAATGCGTTCATTTAATTACAAAAAATGCGGACAGAATTCGCGAAGATTTTTCCTGAAATAGCCATTGGATAAAAAATCACGGACCATCTGATATGCAGCAAATCGACCCGTAAGGAAAATACTTTAGTGCTTTGACAAAATAATTATTTTGCAGCGGCTTCAATTCAGTATCGGCAGCGGCTCGGATAACTTAATGAATTTATAATTTGAGAATCATTCGGCGCGCATTTCAACAATGACAATGCACAGGCATTAGCCCTTAAGCATTTCATAATTGACATCAAGTTCTGCGCCGATTACAAAAAATGGTTTTATGCAGAATTGAGGCAGAGGGCGCAGTACAATTGCCCATCTGTTTTATAGGCAGTTAGTTTTGCTTCCGATTGAAAGAATCAAGCCTGTGATGAACCTCGCAACCAATTCCCGACAATTACAACTCAGCGCCCTGCTCGAATTGGGCAAACGGTATGAGTCCGGACAACAATTCGCTGAAGCCATTGACCTTTATCGGGGCTGGCTGACATCCTGGCCGAATGAAGATTCTTCCTTATTAATTTGGTATGAATTCGGCAGGCTGCTGCAAAAAACCGGCGAGCATGCCAAAGCAGAAAATGCATTTCGCTCGGCACTGGAGAAAAAGCACGACTTTCATCAGGCATCACTGGCACTGGGAATGGCGCTGGAATCACAAGGCAAAATTGATGAAGCGATCGCCATCTGGCAAGCCGCTATCCCGCCGCAGGCATTACAAGTTGATTTGCTTAAAAATATCGCCCGCTTGCTGGAGCAGAGCCACCGGGTCGAAGAAACCGAACAAGTCCTGATCGACAGCCTGAAGCTCAATAATTTGCAAGAAGAAGTCATTACGACGCTGGTGCAACAGCGACAAAAGTTATGCCGCTGGCCGGTTATCTCCACAGAAATCAATGTGCCTGAATCTTTGCAGCGGGACTGCATTGGCCCGCTGGCTTCACTTGCCCTGTTCGATGATCCGGCCATTAACCTGGCTGCGGCAAAGCGCTTTCTCGAAGCAAAGTCTTTTATCAAGACCGCGGGTTTATTAAGCGAGCGAGGCCAACTCTATCCCAAGCATGACCGGATACGTGTCGGTTTTCTGTCTGCCGATTTTCGCTTGCATGCGACCAGTATCTTTTTCGTCTCCCTGATCGAAAAGCTGGATAGAGAAAAATTTGAAGTCTATGCACTGGATGTGACGACGACACCCGATCCTTTTGTCGGCATGCGACAACGCTTGCTCAAAGCAGTCGACCATCATCTTGAACTGCAGTCACTCAATGATCTGGAAGCGGCGACATTAATAAGAGATGCCGAAATCGATGTACTGATTGATATGAGCGGATTAACGGCTGGCGCGCGTCCAAACATCGTTGCCTACCGGCCGGCACCGCTGCAAATTTCGTATATCGGTTTTCTCGCCAGTTGCGGCATACCGACCATTGATTACATCATGACCACGCGGGACTTGTTTCCAGCCAGAGCAAAAAAGGGTTTTACCGAAAAACCCCTTTATCTGCCGGGCATGTACTTCACTCTTGATGCCGAACGCGCTCCGACGCAAACCCTCAGCAGAAAAGACTGCAACCTGCCTGAAGAAGCCATCGTCTATTGTGCGCTGCTAAATTCTTTCAAAATCACCCCTGACATATTCGCTTGCTGGATGCGGATATTAAAAGGCGTACCCGACAGCGTTTTATGGCTAGTGGAAGAAAACCCGACAACCAGAAAAAATCTAGAGTCCCACGCAGAAAAGCAGGGCATTGATCCGGGCAGGCTACGCTTTAGTCAGCGCGTGCATCCGGACGCCTATCGTCAGCGACTGGCGCTGGCTGATCTCTTTTTAGACACTTCACCCTATGGCAATGGTGCCACGGCCCACGATGCCGTCCTGGCCAACCTGCCGATTCTGACCAAGCCGGGCAAAACCATGATGTCACGCGTTGCCGCACACATCATGACCTCGGTTGGTGTAGGTGATCTGGTGGCGCCGGACCTGGAACAGTACGAGAAAATGGCGATTGAATTAGGACACGACAAGGGCCGGCTGGCTGCTTATCGACAAACCATTCAGGAGTCGAGACATTCCAGCCCTCTGTTTGACAGCAATAAATTTGTCAAAGAATTTGGCGACACCATCCTTCATGCCGTCAAAGAAATCAAGACAACTCAACCCACATAAAACAGCGCCTAATTATTTTCACACGCCACGTCCAGCAAGGTGGCGGCTGGTGACCCGAGCGGGTCGGACTTCCAGTCGCTCACCAACGCGTCTTCAGCAACGACCGGACCATTACCCATTTTGCCGGCCATCCACTGAACGCTTAATATGCGGCGCTGCTCCTTGCGGCAGTTGTATTCAGTCGCATAAAGCACAGACTGGTAACTGTTTCCCGCAGCATCTGTGGCCGGCACTTTCAGGTCATGCAGATCCCAGATGAAGGCGGTGCCACTCATCACAACTTTGCGATGCTTGTCGTAATACAGCAGCGCATCCTGATTTTTCGCATAACGCACCCAATTTTCAGCAAACGCGGATGCAGTAACAAAGAGCAGGCACAGGGCAAGTATTTTTTTCATTCGCATACAAAGCTAGTTTGAAATAACAGCGTGTATTAAATCATGAACACGCAGTGTGCGACCTTCAGGCAAAGCGGCACGACACCCGCCCCAACTTTCCAAAGTCAGCCGCAATCTCGTCGCCGGGTTTGACCGCAACTGGAATCCTGCAGGTGCC
Source organism: Burkholderiales bacterium (assembly GCA_947451925.1). Taxonomy (GTDB): domain Bacteria; phylum Pseudomonadota; class Gammaproteobacteria; order Burkholderiales; family Burkholderiaceae_D; genus Pernthalerella. The sequence goes on from CANGAW010000098.1 coordinate 2,876, forward strand.
GGTGGTAACCACCTGCCCTGCTTCACAGGCTATTCCCAGCTGCGAAAGCTCATTGACGATCCAGGTCAGCGCCAGCCTCGGGTCACCGAGTACATTGCGGCCAAAACCGGAATCAATCCGTGAGCCGTTCAGGCTGACTATAATTTCAGCATCAATAAAATCAAATCCGGCCCAATTTTGCGCACCCGGACCGAACACGAAATAATTGGCGCAGGCATTGTCGGCGATGAGTTGCGGTGCGCCGACATGCACAAAATCGCGATAACGCGAATCCGGTATTTCAATCGACGGATGCACCGCCCCCACTGCCGCCATCACTTCATCGACTAAATACTGTTCTTTCTTCGGTGGCAGAGCCTGTGCGAATTTGAATGCGAATTCAATCTCGGCCACCTGCATCAGGTTGGAAGATAAGGAAACCGCAGTCTGATCGGGAAACACGCGGTCACTAAACAGACGCCCCGCCAAAGGACCATCGACACCAATATGCCGTTGACCATCAACACTGGTGGCGGCAATTTTCCAGCCAAATAAATCCTTGCCGTGGAGTTCGGCGAAAGCTTGTTGAACGGCATAGCCTTCTTCGCGGGTAGCAGGCCTGACTTCTTCAGGAAGGTGATCAAACTGCGCTTTGTCAGTCCAGAGTTGATGGAGGATTGCTGCAGCCTGTTGATGGTTTTTTTGTGGGCTCATTTTTTTATTAGTTGAATCGTGTTAAAGGTGTTCATGACTAAGCAAAACGAAATTTAAAGCATTTTTAGTCATCTGCTCTTGAAAGTCTAGTGAACGAAAGATGGCATTTTATTCGCATCCACATTCAACACCGCAGCCTAATGCCAGTTAGTTAAGCATAGACACTGGATCCCGGCCTTCGCCGGGACCACGAGTGACAGTCAATTAGCCCCGTAAGCGTCGTCCCGGCGATTGACTACGCTTGCTGAGGACTTACCCAGTAACTGGCGTCCCAACTTTCAGCCGCACCGGCTTGCAGTCAGCTACGGCTTTGGGCGCAAGCAGACCAAAGGTTTGCGTACTCTGCACTTGCGCATCGATGTTCTTTTGTACGGACACGGCATCAAAGATTTTAGTGATGCCGGCTTCTTTGTCGCCGGTGCGCACTGCACGGTTGCCGGCAATGCCACTGATGCCTGCGGTGGTGGTGCTGGCCGCACTGTCGCCGTCGTGGCCTATGCAGACACTGAGCCCGATGACTGTGGTGCTACAGGACTGAATTTTTGGACAATAAATCACCAGGGACGTATTGGTTCATTCTGCTTCAAGTGCGTCAGCAAATTCTGCAGCAGCGCCCAATAGTTCCGGATATGCTGGCAAGTTGTTTTCGCCTCTAAAAAAAATCCAACCATAAGGAAATTTTTGTGGCACGACTACTTCGTCTGCATCAATCTCATCAAGAAGCGGTTTAATCCATCTATATGCATCATCAACATCTGAATCAGATTTTGAATATAGCTCAAGAATATTTCGTAGTTTTTTTGATTTTTCGTGAAGTGTGTTGATACCGATTTTCATTTAATTTCTCCTAACCTCAAGGAAATTACATTTATTTGGATTGGCGTCGTCCATTGTGTTCTGTTCGGAACAAGTATCTGTTGTGCCCCGCCCGGCATCGTTAATGTTCCTTGTTCTGTGCTTGCTATATTAGATACAAATACATTTGGAGTCGTGCCAATTTTTGGTGATATTGCATAGCAGTCAATTCCATTTTTGAGAATATTTGCCGCCTGGGTTGCGGGCAATCCAAGTGCCTTACCTGCTTGATCAGGGGTCATTGCATAGATTGATTGCGCTTGTTGTGTGCTCATCCAATATCCGCTGTATTTCGACACGCTTCCGCCACTCGGTACAACTTTGATCAAAATTTCTCCCTGAGAAGCAGTCGCAATTTGAGGAAGATTCGAACCTGATTCAATGTACTCCTTCGCAAATCTTTCGACTGCACTCTGAGGTAAAGTTGGATTCCCGATCTGAATTTCTTTAATGAGTGCTTTAGCTTGGGACGTCTGCATCACTTCATCTGTAGCCTTCAGACCATTGGTTGTAAAGCTTTGGTAGCTTGCCGTACTGAGCTTGCTCAAAGCAATCGATTGATCGATGGCTTTATTCGCCACCGCTCCCGCCGTTACCGCCGACCCCACTCCTAACGCTGCTTCAACCAGTCCCGCCGCTTGTGGCGACATGCCCAAACCTTGCAGACCTTGGTTTAAGAATGTGCTCTCTGGATTGCCTGAAACGACTTGCTTGGCGCCTGCATACATAGTGTCCGCGCTGACGGTGGCCACTGCCGCGTTTGCGATACAACCGACGCCAGTCGCGCACGAGACCGGCGCAGTCGCAACGCTGCCAGCAACGCCCAGCCCTCCTGCCACCGTTTGCACTGCGCCGATGGTTCTTGTGCCAACCTGATAGGTGTTATTGAACTGTTTGGCAGCGTCGATGTTGGCATCACTGAAAACACCGTTTGTACCGTAGCCAAACATACCCGACTGTTGAGCCAGCACCTGCCGCTCGCCAGCCAATGCATCACTTGCACCTATGTCGGCCAACTGTTTGAGCTGCTGGTAAGACGCGCTATTGACAGGATATTCTGCGTAGCACTTCGCCATCGCACAGGCTGCAGCTGTCAGTCGGGCCTCCTTTGTCGGATCGTTCGCGGCCAATTGCTTGATGCGCGCTTTTTCATCCGGATGCAACTGCCGATTATTCGCATCCACATTGAAGCCCGCCGCCGCACCCTGCGCACTGCCACCACCCGCAACAGTGCCCACAGCCGTTGCAGCCGTCAGCGTCAATGCCTGCGCCGCACTATTGGCAATCACAGGATTCACACCAGCCTCAGTCAGTTTGCTGACGATGCTGTTTTGCAGATTATTGAGCATCGGTGCAGCCGCTGCCACCGTTCCCGCACCCGCCGCTCCGGCCACGCCCCCTCCCATTCCACCAACAGCAGCGTGCATCGCTACCCGATAGCTGCCCCCGTCATCCCAACGCTTGGCATCTTCAAGCAGTGCCATGCGTTTGGATGCATCCGGTTCATTTCTGGCCTGCACGAGC
>CANGAW010000099.1 GCA_947451925.1 Burkholderiales bacterium
CAAACCATCGCAAGGGTTCAGTACATCAATCGTCTGACCACTGACGGACGACACCCATTTGCCGTCGATGAGTAATGTTGGCATTCAAAATTCCTTGGTTATATATTTTTTATTCTGTCGCAATCAGTTCGCCGCGCTCCAGCGTCAGCGTTGCATCCGGCAGATCACGCAGCAGGCTGCGATTGGATTCAGTCACCACGATGCAAAGCTCAGGGGCCAGCTGATGCAGCCGGCGCAATGATTCCGCATAGTGCGCAGCCAGCACCGGTGCCAGCCCTTGAAATGGTTCGTCCAGCAGTATCAGCTTGTTGCCCGCCATCAGAGCACGGCCAAGTGCGGCCATCTTGCCCTGCCCGCCCGAGAGCGCCGCGCCAGAACGTGGCAACATGACTTCCAGTTGCGGCACGACTTCCAGCACGCGTGCCAGCCGCCGGTCCGTTTCATGTTTGGATAAACCCAGCACTTCACACGGCAGACGCAAATTTTCTTCTACGGTAAAAGTCGGAAACATCACCCGATCTTCGGGAGCGTAGCCAATGCCGAATTCGGTTCTGCGATGCGGGGCAATTTTTGACAAGTCCTCGCCATGCATGACAATGCTCCCCGCCGACAACGGCAGCAGGCCCATGATGGCGCGCAGGAAAGTAGTTTTGCCGGCACCGTTGCGACCCACTATCGCTAACAACTGCCCGGCATGAAATTCGGTATGTATGGCGCGCAGTACAGGAATGCCGGCAATGCTTGCGCTGACCTGATTAATCTTCAGCATCTCATTCCCCGATCACGTTCTTGCGCACTTCAGGATCTGCCAGCACCTGCTGCGGCGTGCCATCAGCGGCGATGCGTCCGGCAATCCATGCTGCTACCCGGGTTGCATACTGGGACACGATATCAACATCATGCTCAACAAAAATGGCCGTCACTTTTTGCGCATCGAGTGCGGACATGATGGTTGCCATCAGTCCGTGCTTTTCGTCCGTTGAGACGCCGGAAGTTGGCTCATCGAGAATCAGCAGGCGCGGTTTCAGGATCAACGCCATGGCGATATCGAGCAGCTTGCGCTGACCTTCCGGCAAAGCGCCGGAAATTTCATTGCCACGCGCAGCCAGCCCCACCATCTCCAGCACATGCTCGACCTCATCTGCCGGCACTGCCTCGGCCAATGGCGTCCACAAACCCAGACCGCCGCGTTTGCCGGCAGCGGCAAGCCGCACGCAATCACGCACCGTATGCTCAGTGAATAATTGCGGTAGCTGAAAACTGCGCACCATGCCACGCAAGGCAATTGCCCGCGGTGACAAGCGCGTGACTTCTTTACCTTCAAAGAAAACCTGGCCGGCCTGCGGACGTATCAGTCCGGTGCAAATGTTGATGAAGGTGGTTTTACCTGCGCCGTTCTGGCCGATCACGGCCAGACGTTCGCCTTCCATCAGCGAAAAATCAATGTGGTCTGCGACCACCACGGCACCAAAGGCCAGCTGTAAGTCCGCAGTCTGCAACAGTGGCGTGCTCATGATGGCTCCCTGTTTTTTTCAGTGCGTGCTTCAAGCAAAGCTGACAGCCCGCGTGGCGCCAGAAACACCATCGCAATCAGCACCAGGCCCAGCACCATCTGCCATGCGCCTGTCAGATAGGCCGCAGCAAACAGTTTGACGAATTCAAAAATACCGGCACCGATAAAGGCTCCAACCGGGTGACCAACACCACCCAGAATGGCGACAAACACAATCTCGCCCGAACGCACCCAATAACCCATCTCCGGTGTGACCAGTCCCTGTGCAATGGCAAACAGCGCACCCGACAAGCCGCACAACGACGCCGAGATGATGTAGGCGATCCACATGGTTTTGTAAGCCGAGATGCCGACATATTCCAGCCGCGTTTCATTGGTTTTGAGAGCAGCCAGTGCCTGCCCGGCGACTGAGCGCAGATAGCGTTGCACCAGCCAGCCCAGCAGTAAAGCCAGTAGCACGCAAATAAGCAGCAGCACGCTTTCGAAACGGTCGCGCTCCATCATCATGCCGAAAAATGGCGAACGCTCAATGCGCAAACCATCGGTGCCGCCTGTCAGCTCGAAAAACTTGCCCAGCACCGCAAACAGCACCATCGACAAGGCCAGATTGAGCATGCCAAAAAAAATACCGCGATAGCGCACCACAAACGACCCCACCACCACACCCAGCAAAGTACCAACTGCGGTGCCAATGGCCAGCAGCAGCACGCTGTCGATCTGCCCCCATTTGCGCGCAGCGAAAGCCACCGCATATCCACCGGCGCAGACAAACAGCGCATGACCAAACGAGATTTGTCCGGAAATAATCAGAATCGAAATGCCGAGTGCCGCGATACCGAACGCCGTGCCCAGAATCAGCGGCGTTTTCAGCCAGGGTAGTGCTAATGGCAGCAACAAAGCCAGCAGCGCCAAGGCGATAACCATTAGCTTTGATTTGCTCATTACACCCTCCTCGCCTGTGCCACAGCAAACAGACCTTGCGGGCGGAACAGCAGCACCAGCACCATGATCAGATAAGGCACCAGCACTTCAATCTCCGGCAACATATAAACCGAAAACGAACGCGCCAGACCAATCAGAATCGCCGCCACCAGCGCACCTTCGATTTGCCCCAGGCCTGCGGTTGCGACGACGGCAAAGGACAGTACGATCATCTCGCCACCGATGCCCGGCACCCACGACACCGTAGGCGAAGCCAGCGCGCCGGCCAAAGCGCCAAGAATGGAGCCAACCACAAAGGTCAAAAGGGAAATGCGTTTGACGTTGATACCCAGCGCCGTTGAGACTTCGCGGTTATGCGAAACAGCGACGATCTGCCGGCCCAAGTTGCTGAATTTGAGAAAGGTGCGCAGCGCGATAAAAATTACCAGCGAAATACCGGGCAAGAGCATGAGCTGATAGCGGGTATAGGTAATGCCAAGCACCTCGGCGGTGCCCAGATAATTGACAATGTCAGAGACAAAATAAGGTTGCGTACCCCAGACCAGACGCTGCAAGTCTTCAAAGATCATGAACGCAGAAAACGTCACCAGCAATTGCAGGATAGGGTCCTTGCTGTAGATGCGCCGCATCAGCGAGGTTTCCATCAAGCCGCCGAACAGGCAGCCGACAATCACCGCCGACAAAGGCAAGATCAGCAATGCCCAGGCAGGCGAAGCGCCCATGGAACTGGCCCACAAGCCGAGGCTGGCGGCCATGTAGCCACCGAGCGCATAAAAGCTGCCATGGGCCATGTTGATGATGTTCATTACCCCGAACACCAGGGTCATGCCTAGCGCCACCAGAAACAGCAGCGCAGCGTATGACAAGCCGTCGAGGACGGCCAGAATATAAAGTTCTTGCGGCATTTAGTTAAATTGTTTGATGCGTGAGTTATGCAGCAGCTCTGGCTTGATCGTCTTGACCCACTCTGGCGATTTTTGCCCGACTGGCGTGGTGATCAAATCAGCCGGATAGATGCTGATTTTTTCCAGCGTCGGAAACGCATAGGTCGCGGTCTTTTTGGTCACGCCCAGCAGCTGATCTTCCAGCCCCTGACCATCATCACGCATCTTCACCGTATTGGTCAGACCGCGGAATTCAAGGCCGTGCATCGCGTCGGCCACCTGCTCGGTACTTGGCCATTGGCCCTTGTTGGATTTGATCGCTTTTTGATAAGCGGCGACCAAACCATCCAGGGCCTGCACCATGTGATAAACCGAATAAATGGGATAAGAGCCGGTCTTTTCACGGAATTTTTTGACAAAGCTATTTAACTTGGCGTCATCCTTGTGTTCAGGATGCAGGAAATAATGGTCACCGCGTGCGCCGACAATCACGCCATCCGGCAGCGTGGCACCCAGACGTTCCAGCGAGCTTTCTGCCAGCGGCAGCACCATCAGGGAAGATTTCATCAAACCCCGCTGCGCAGCCTGACGCACGAAGGTATCAAGGTCACCACCCCAGGCGGTGGATAAAATGACTTCCGGACGCAGAGCCTGCAAACGGCTGATCTCGGTGGAGTAATCGGTAGCGCCAAACTTCGGAAACAGCTCGGCAATGATTTTGACATCCGGCTTCAGGGTCAGGAGTGTGTTGCGAAACAACTCCCATGAATCACGGCCCCAGGCGTAATCCTGATTCATCACGGCGATGGATTTGATGTCTGGTTTGGTTTTGAGCAGATACAAGACAGCGGCCACCATCTCGGTGGTGGCATTGGCCTGCGTACGGGAGACATAGCGATAACGCTTTTCTTCCAACACTTTTTCAGTGCCGCAGTCCCACATGATGTTCAAGACTTTCAAGTCTTCAGCAACCGGCGCGATGATGTTGCAATTACCGCTGGAAATCGCGGCCAGCATCACCTTGGTATCGCCCTCTTGCACCACGCGGCGGTACTCGGACAACATCTTGTCGGCCCCCACGCCCTCATCAATAAAGGTCGGTACGATCTTGACCCCGTTAATGCCGCCGGCTGCGTTGAGCTGGCTGATATAGAGTTCAGCGCCTGATTTGGCAGGTACGCCAAAGACGGATGCAGGCCCTGACAAAAAAGTGGCAATGCCGATTTTGAGTTCAGCGGGCTTGCTGTCAGCGAATGCACTGCCCAGTGCCAGTGCACTCAAAGCGCCTACGGCTAAGCGAAACAGGGATGCGGTCTTCATCATGGTCTCCAGCGGGATGGACAATTAACTGATCAGTCTCCGTCAAATATCAGGCGGGTAAAGAACTGATTGTCAAATTGAATATTTTATTTTTATGATACTTAACGCCCTGCAGTCTGACCGAGCAAGTCTAAACGAGCAATCGCAGTTTTTCAAAGAACCCGTTTGGCAAATACGAAGCGCATAAGCTATGAAATTGGCCAGCACAACTAAGGCTTCAATACCGTTGACAGAAAAAACAGTGGCATGCACCATCGCACCCCAGTTGATAAGTCAAAAAAGCGGGGCTTACAACGCTAAAATTTTAAATTAACTTGCTGCTCGATCTGTTCGACGCAATCAATACGAAAGCCTGGATCTGCGAATGCGCAAACTGCCTTGCCTGCTTAATCTGCTTGCAGGCTTATGCCTCTGTTCTGATGCATTAGCCAATACAAACGACGCCAGCAGTTTTTTCCTGCTCGGCGTCGAACACATCGCAACCGGCTTTGATCATTTGCTATTTTTGCTGGCCTTGATTTTATGCGGCGGCAGTCTTGTCGCCCTCTTCAAAATTATTACCGCGTTTACCCTAGCGCATAGCGTCACCCTGGCTGCTGCCGCCCTTGGGCTGGTGAACTTACCGTCAACGCTGGTTGAATCCGTGATTGCCTTGTCGATTGCCTACGTGGCCTTCGAAAACCTGTTCCCGCGCTATGCCATCTCACGACGCTGGACCATCAGCTTTTTGTTCGGCTTAATGCACGGCTTCGGCTTTTCATCGGTATTGAAAGAAATTGGATTGCCCCACGATACCTTGCTCTGGTCACTGCTGAATTTCAATCTGGGTGTAGAAACAGGTCAGCTGCTGGCAGTCGCGATCGTGCTGCCGGGTTTGCTGTGGCTGCGCACGACGCGGTGGGAAAAACCTGTGGTCGACACTTTATCAGCGCTGGTGCTGGTGGTGGGGGTGGCCTTGTTTGTGCAACGTGCAGGCTTCAGCGATGGAGCTGCTGACTCTGACAAAAAAATAAACCTGACTTCAGCCCAGTCGGGAAATCTTCGAATGCGCACCGCGGATATGTTCGGCCAAGTCATTAATGCAGACTTGAAATCCGGCAGAAAAATGCGCGTCACCTTGAACACGGGCGAGGAAATTAGCGGCAAGCCTATGGGCACGTATCCAGACTGCGTTGTTGATGCTGGGATGAAGACTCACCGGTTGCAAGCTATTGGATAAACCGCCACTCGACTTTGG
>CANGAW010000100.1 GCA_947451925.1 Burkholderiales bacterium
ACATTAAAAGCGACGCCACCCGAAGGCGTATGGGATGGGGTATGGGTGATGGATGAAAAATAGGCCGCGCAAAGCACGGCCTGTTTTTTAACTGCAAAACGAATAGATTATCGGATCAGGATTTTTTAACCAGATAATCATGCATCACTTCACCGTAAGGCAAAGTCATGTCGGTGACCATATGAAATCCACCAACCACTTCGTGCACTGGCAAATCGGCAAGCGGGCAATTCACTGATGGAGTCAGTTGCAATCTCGCCCTGCCCGTCCAGGCACCTTTGATATGGATGTTTTCGAATTTCACACCAACCAATTGCGCAATGGCCGGCGTGCCATCAATATCGGGAATGATTTTCAGGGTCACCTGTCTGCGAGCCAGCAGCTCTTGTTCGCGTGACAAATCGGTTCTGAACGGATCATGCTTGTACACCATGGTGCCAACGGCAACCGGCTCGCTCGCATACTCCAGGTTTCCAGTCAAAGTATCGCCGTTGACATTCAATGAGGCTTTACCAAATTTCATTGGATAGCCCCAGATTTCTCTGCCGCCGGCTAACGGTGGCGTGTTATTCACATACATCTGGCTGACAAAATTGCATGCCTCGCCATTAAATGTACAGGGAATAATCTGCGCCGCTGCTTCATAGGCGCCAAAGCCTTCGCCATCTGGCAAATTGAGCCACTGAACGGAAACAATATCGCCTGCCGGCTCCAGTGGTTCCGGCAGCGCCTCGCGAATCGCATCGCGGTCGCTATGATATTGAATCGTCATGTATTGACGATTAAAAAACCGATAAGGCCCAATTGGATACGTTGGGCTCTGCAGCGGCATGGACGGCAACGACAACACATCACTTTTTTTCATAGTAGTCTCTGCTGCGCATTAAGGCGCTTGATCTTTGATGTAATCAAATAAAACCCGTCCATGCGGCAAAGTTAAATCCGCAATGAAATGCTTGCCGCCGATAATTTCCTTGATCGGCAAATCTGCGACCGGCGCATTAACGTGGGGGACAAGACTTAAGCGTGCCGGTGAAAGCCAGCTGCCCTTAACCGTTATATCGGTCAAATTGTAGGCAACCAACTGGCAAATTTTTGGCTTGCCATCGACATCCGGAATAATCTTCAAATTACAGGAAGTTTTGGTCATACCCTTGGCCAGGGTTTCCAGACTTTCCGGTGAAGCGCGGTGTTTGTAAGCCATCGTTCCCATCGCAACTAACTGGCCCGCATAATGCAAAGTACCAGTCAGGGTATCGGAACACACTTCGAGCTTGGGATGTGCGTACTTTTTAGGGAAGCCCCAGATTTCCCGTCCGGCTGAAATGGGCGGCTCATCGTCGAGATACATTTGCGCGGTAAAGTTAATCGGCTCGCCATTGAAAAAGCAAGGAATCACGATGCCACTTTCGGTGTAATCGCCAAAGCCTGAGCTATCAGGCATCTTGATCCACTCGTATAAAACAATGCCTTCCGGATTAGGTTCCAGCGGTTCCGGCACAACACGCCTGAGCATTTCACGATCGGTCACATAAGAAACGATCATGAATTCCCTGTCGATAAACCGATAGGGGCCCATTGGGTAGCTAGGACTCGCTGCAGGCATTGATGGCAGCTTTAAAATTTGCTCCACTTTCATTCATTACTCCCTGCAAGCATTACTGAACGTATTAACATGTTTAATCCTCAGAATTAATTCTCAGAACCGACAAACTCAAAGGAAGGCTTTTTTGACGTCAACGGTAGAACGCTTACCAATATCGTCGTAATTTTCATTTAACCATTCGGTTGCATAGGTGCGGCCGCGGTCGCGCAGCATCGTCAGGAATCCCCAGTCGCTTTCCATCTTCGATTCTGCTGACAAATCTGACAGCGCATTTTCTGCACGCAAGGAATGCATCAGCACATATTTCATTTTTTCTTTGTACTCATCTTTAATCCAGCCCTCATCCATCAGTTTTTGCACAAAACCAATTGCGCGCAACTCTTTCATCAGTGCCGAGTTAAAAGTAATTTCATTGAGCCGGTTGGAAATTTCCAAGGCCGTTTTGGGCGGTGCTGCGCGCTCAATCGGGTTGACGTGAATAATCACCACGTCAGAAGAATCTGTGTGATAGAACAAAGGATAAAGGACAGGATTACCCATATAACCGCCGTCCCAGTAAAACTCGCCATCAATTTCAACGGCATGAAATAATTCCGGCAAACAGGCAGAAGCCATCACCGCCTGGGCGGTGACTTCATGTGAATCAAATACCTTAACTTTGCCGGTGCGCACATTGGTCGCCGACAAAAACAATTTGGTGGTGGAGCTTTTTCTCAACTCATCGAAATCAACCTGCTGTGAAAGAATATCAATCAGGGGATTGGCATTTTTTGGATTGACCTGATACGGCGACATCATTTTGCTCATCATGCGCATTGAGCTGTCCACCATGGACTTGCCGATATTCAGGCCCATCATTTTTTCGATGGGCGTAGGTTTGATGGCAAAACGCTGACCTGCATCCGACACTGCTTTCCAAAAATCATGCAAGGCCTGGCGGGCGCCATCGGCACCCTTGAGCTGACCGTAGGCATAAACCACCGCATTCATTGAACCGGCGCTGCAACCAGAGATACCTTCGATATCAAGACGGCCATCTTCAAGAATTTTATCCAGCACACCCCAGGAGAATGCGCCGTGGGCACCACCACCTTGCAACGCAACGTTAATACGTTTGCGACCATTTACTTCGGACGACTTGGCGGCGGCTGCCGTTGCTTGCTTCGGTTTAGTTGCCATATTCAGACCTTTTGTCTCTGTTTGAAGCGCTTTGTCATCTTGTCTTATTGTTTCTTTGACGATGACAAAGCGATAAATCAATGAAGCTTAATCGTTCACAATCAGTGTGCAGTCCAGCCGCCTTCAACCGAGATATTCGTGCCCGTGATCGACGCGGCAGAATCTGAACAGAGGAACACAGCCGTACCAGCGACTTGTTCAACCGTCACAAATTGCTTGGTTGGTTGCGCTGCCAGCAGCACATCGCGCTTGACTTGCTCTTCCGTCATGCCGCGGGCTTTTGCCGTATCCGGAATTTGTTTTTCAACCAATGGGGTCAACACATAACCCGGGCAAATTGCATTCACCGTGATGCCTTTTTCAGCAACTTCCAGGGCAATGGTTTTGGTGAAACCCATAATGCCGTGCTTGGCTGCGACATAAGCGGATTTAAAAGGAGAAGCCACCAAAGCGTGGGCAGAAGCGATATTAATAATGCGACCCCAGCCTTGGGCTTTCATGTATTCCATCGCGCAACGCGTGGTGTGAAAAGCGGAAGTCAGATTAATCGCCAGAATCGCATCCCATTTGGCAGTCGGGAATTCTTCGACCGGTGCGACATACTGAATACCTGCGTTATTAACCAGAATATCAATGCCGCCCAAATCTTTTTGCGCTTTATGCATCATGGCTTCAATCTGTTCAGGCTTGCTCATATCGGCGCCGTCATACAAAACCTTGATGCCATATTTTGCAGCCAGATCCGCACGCAGTTTTTCAATCTCTGCCGCATCGCCAAAGCCATTTAAAACCAGATTAACGCCTTCTTTCGCAAAACCCTCTGCGATACCTAAACCGATGCCGCTGGTTGATCCTGTGATAAGCGCGTTTTTACCTTTAAGCACGATGAGGCTCCTTTAGACTGCACATTAATAAAATTTCTTAAATAGAAACTGGGAAACGCCGTTTTATATTTTTATTACAATTAATTGGCGCACGGAAACCCTGCCAATCTAATGGGTATCTATAGCGTCATCCTCACAAATACTCTCAATTCCCCGGATTAAAACAAGAAATTTATGAGCATTCAGGAAATATGTAGTTCAAAGAGAAATAATGTTTAGAAACCAGTGCAATGCAGGGGATGCATAAGCAGGAAGACAGGGACCGTAATTAACGGTCCAGCTGGGGGAGGCAAAAAAAAGGCGAAAAAAAATGGGACGAATTCAACATTCGTCCCAACATTTTTTCTTAATATAACCAATTACAGCAAATAAACTAATGCTACTGCTGCAAATTGGTAGGCACGATTGGACTCGAACCAACGACCCCTACCATGTCAAGGTAGTGCTCTAACCAGCTGAGCTACGCGCCTAAAGAAGCGAGATTATAGCCAGCTTTAATTGATCGCGCTAGTACTCTTGGGAAAGAAGCAGAAAATTGTTCATCGCCTTGAAAACGAAACGGCGCTGGTCTGCCGCTATGACCCTGTTTGCCAGTGCAAGCGCACACCCGGCGCTGCCTGCGGCAGGCTGATTTCCGTGCCAATACCTGCCACAAAAACCAACTGCGCTCCAGCCATCAGCAAGGGCAGGCAGGTCCGCTCTGCCGCAGGGATGCCGGCTTCCTGAAACAGGTTTTTCAGGCTGCGCGAAGGCCGCGCGCTCGCAAGTCTCAAACGCTCGCTGCCGCTTCGACTGACCAGACTCAGTGGCGCTTGCCGCAACCAAGCCGGATCAAGCCCCGGCTCTGTCGTCTGCTCGAATATTAATTTACCTTTCCACAGAGGGACCTCGATCCCAGCCTCGCCACGCCACTGCAAATGCACAGGCTCAGGCGGTAGCAAGAATAGCGCTGTATGAGGGCGAATAACCAGCAAGCCGTGCTTGCGCTCAAGGAGGCAATCATCGAGCCGGACAATGGGATGACTATCCATCGCAGCCAATAACATTTGGGTATGCAGCTGGGACAGCTGTGCGGTGCTTGGCGCACGCAGTCCCTGCTGCTGAAGCCAGAAGCGCAGCAGGTTATCAATGCGCAGATCTGACAGCCGGGCAAGCGCGGCCAGATCAAGGCCCCCGGCCCGCACGCAAGCGGGCAAATCAATGGCCGCCAGATCGTCAAGCAAACTTTGCGCAGACTGCATATGCCGGCTGCTGCGAGCCAGCGCTACACCAAACGCAGGGAAGATGTTTGCCACTACCGGGCTGATGTGATGCCGCACGGCGTTGCGCCGGTAGCGCGTGTCTGCATTGGATTCGTCATTGATGGTCTCCAGACCCATGCTCTGCGCCAGGCCTTCCAGCTGCGCACGGCTCAAATCCAGCAACGGGCGGCCCAAAGCCACGTCGCCACCAAGCAAAGCGGCCTGCTCTTGCAGGCCGGCCATGCCTGACAGGCCGGGCAAGCCCGCACCGCGAAATAACTGCATCAGCACCGTCTCGGCCTGATCGGTCTGATGGTGCGCTGTCAGTAAAAGTGGCAGACGATTAGCCCGACACATCACGCCAAGCGCTGCATAGCGCGCCAGCCTGGCCGCCTGCTCAATGCCATGCAAGGCAGGCGCATTGAGCACGACGCGTTGCGCAGCAAAGTGCACATCAGCTGCTGCTGCCTGTTGCGCACAATGACGCTGCCAGGCATCGGCATTCGGACTCAGGCCGTGATGAATATGCAAAGCAAACAAAGGAATCTGATGCCTGCGGCAATAGGGAGCAAGCAGCGCCAGCAGTACTGACGAATCCAGCCCGCCGCTATAAGCGACCGCAATACCACTGCCTGAAGAAATGACAACGCGCGCCAGAATTGCTTCCAGCGCGCGTTCAAATGCAAGCTTCAAGTCAGTGGCCGAAGAATTATTCAGACTGTGAGATTTCCTTGAATTTGCCATAGCTCATTAGCTTCTCGTGACGCGACGCCAGCAAGTCTTTGGTTTTCACACCCTGGAACTGACGCAGGGTGTCAGCCAATGCAC
>CANGAW010000101.1 GCA_947451925.1 Burkholderiales bacterium
CGTCGAGCGTGCGCATATTGTGCAGACGGTCTGCGAGTTTGACCAGAATGACGCGCACATCGCGGGCCATTGCCAAAAGCATTTTGCGAAAGTTTTCCGCTTGCTGCTCGATCTGCGTCTGAAATTCGATTTTTTCGAGCTTGGACAAGCCATCAACGAGGGATGCGACCGGTGCGCCGAAGCGCTCGATCAGCTCTTCTTTTTTAACGTCCTGATCTTCCATCACATCATGCAGCAGCGCAGCCATGATGGCTTGCGCATCAAGTTTCCAGTCGGCGCAAATTTCAGCGACTGCGATGGGATGAGAGATGTAGGGTTCGCCCGATTTGCGCACTTGCCCCAGATGCATTTCGTCCGAGAAGCGATAAGCTTCCTTGACCTTCTTGAGTTCGGAGGGCGTCAGATATTCGGCTAAGCGAATAGTGAGTTGCGTGACAGAGGCCACGCCCACTGTATGCGGGGCGCTGGCTTCCGTATTCGTTGAAGATTTTGCGGACGAGCGTTGCTCAGACTTCCGCGAGGCGGGCGTGGGGAGGTCGGTCGGTGTGTGATTCATGACGAACATTCCGCCCCATCATGTGGGTGAACCTAAGAAATCAGCCTGGTACTTTTTTCAACATTTCGATGCCGATGTGTCCGGCAGCGATTTCACGCAGGGCGGTAACAGTTGCCTTGTCATCCGAATCCACTTTAGGGGCGTGACCTTGCAGCAGCTGGCGTGCGCGATAGGTTGCTGCGAGCGTCAGTTGAAAACGGTTAGGAATTCTTTTCAAGCAGTCTTCGACGGTAATACGTGCCATGCGATCTCCAAAAACGGATCTAGTACAAATTTGTGTGGATGCCCAGTTGGGCAAAGAGAGAAGAATTACGCGCGGCCTGCTGGATAAATCTGCAGCGTGTTGCCTTGATGATGGCAGCAAGCTCAGACAAAGCAGTCGCGAAATCTGCATTGATAATAGCATACTCGAACTCAGGGGCATGAGCGATCTCGCCGCCTGCAGCCAGCAATCTGCGGGTGATCACATCGTCAGCATCCTGTCCGCGTTTTTTTAATCTGTCTTCGAGCGCTGCAATGGAAGGCGGCAAAATAAAAATTCCCACGACCTGCGGAAATTGTTTTTTCACTTGCTGCGCGCCTTGCCAGTCAATTTCGAGCAGCACATCATTGCCTTGCTGATTTTGTTTGTCAATGGCCACGCGCGAGGTGCCATAGTAATTGCCATGCACTTCAGCGGACTCGAGAAACTCGCCCGCTTTGCGACGTGTCAAAAAATCCTGTTCGCTGGTAAAAAAATATTCGCGCCCGTGCACTTCCCCCGGACGCGGTGCACGTGTGGTCGTTGAAACTGATAATTTCAACGCCGGTTCCTGCGCCAGCAGCGCATTGACCAGTGAAGATTTTCCTGCGCCGGAAGGCGCAGCGACAATAAACAAACTGCCGCAAGGCGAGCGAGGGTTGAGCATAGTGGCGAAATAAGTAGTTGTGAGTGCGTTCAGATTAATAAATCTGATGAATCCAATGAATCGGTCAGCATCTGAAACGCCGGCAGTTTATTCGAGATTTTGCACTTGC
Organism: Burkholderiales bacterium; assembly: GCA_947451925.1. Lineage (GTDB taxonomy): Bacteria > Pseudomonadota > Gammaproteobacteria > Burkholderiales > Burkholderiaceae_D > Pernthalerella. The sequence continues at coordinate 1,574 of CANGAW010000101.1, forward strand.
TCGCGCATCTGCTCAATCAGCAATTTCATCTGCATCGACGCATCGGATAATTCTTTGACGGCTGCCTTCGATCCCAGGGTATTGGCTTCGCGATTCAATTCTTGCATCATGAAGTCGAGCCGCTTGCCAACTTGCCCGCCTTTTTTGATGATGGCACGCGCTTCCTTCAAATGCCCGGACAGCCGGGTTAATTCTTCAGCCACATCAATCCGTATGCCGTAGAGCGTAACTTCTTGCCGAATCCTGTCTTGCACTTCTTCTTTTGAAATGGTGGGTGCGCTAGTACTGCCCGAAGCTAATGCAATGCCTAATGCGTCTTGCAAGCGTTCAATCGCTTTTTGATGGAATTGGGCGACCGCTTGCGGCACCAGCGGCGTAATGCGCTCGACAATAACTTCAATATCCGCTATCCGGGACAGCAACATGGTTTCCAGGACCAAACCTTCGCGGTTACGTGAATCGATAAACGAATCCAGCGTCGCAATGAGTGTGGCCTGCACATCCGCTTGCAACGCGTCCTGACTGATTTCGCTCTCAGCTAGCACACCAGGCCAGCGCAACAATTCATTGACCGACAGGGGTGCGGCATTGGCAAAGTGGGCTTGCACACTTTTTTGCAGTGTCGCTAATGCAGTCAGCAGGGTGTCGTTGGTGGCCAGCGTGCTGTCGCCCTGCGCCTTGCGTCCGAAGGAAAGCCGGCATTCGACTTTGCCGCGGGCCACGCGCGCCATGATGGCTTCGCGTAGCGTTGGCTCGAAGGCGCGCAAATCATCATTCAATCGGAACTGCAAATCCAGAAAGCGCGAATTGACGCTTTTGAGTTCGATGGTAACAGTGCCGGAGGCGCTCTCGCGACTGCTCACGGCATAGCCGGTCATGCTGCTAATGGTCAAAGTATGGTCCTTAGTGATCGTCTTTATGATCTTTGTGATATTTACAAAAAGCTAATAATTCCACACAATCCCGAACCGGTTTAATCAGACAACTGCGCCAACAATGACCAGTCAGCACAACGCTCCTTTGCCCGATGGATTGACACTTGGTGCTTATCGCATTGTAAAGAAAATTGCCGTCGGCGGCTTCAGTATTGTCTACCTTGCAGAGGATGAACAAGGGGAGTCGGTAGTCATCAAAGAATATCTGCCGGGCTCGCTGGCGCGCCGGCTGGAAGGCGAATTGTGTCCCGTGGTGCTGCCAGAAAACCTCAAGCTCTACCGGATTGGCCTGAAATTTTTTTTCGACGAAGGCAGAGTGCTGGCCAGCATTGCGCATCCGAATGTGGTGCGGGTGCTGAATTTTTTCCGCGCCAACGATACCGTCTATCTGGTAATGGCTTACGAGCGTGGCCGCTCGCTGCAAGAGCATATCCTCTATCGCCGGCAAATCAGCGGCAAGCCTTTAATGACGGAGCAGGACATCCAGCGTTTGTTCGGACAATTGCTCGACGCCTTGCGCGAAGTCCATCTGCGCAAACTGCTGCACCTCGATCTGAAGCCGGCCAATATTTATTTACGCGCCGACGGCACACCGATGCTGCTCGATTTTGGCGCAGCCCGCCAGATATTGCATGCCGATCTGGCCAAATTGCATCCGATGTACACACCGGGTTTTGCTGCCCCCGAACTCTCCACCAAAATCGGGCTTGGCCCCTGGACCGACATCTACAGCATCGGCGCTTCGATCTTTGCCTGCATGGCGGGCAAGCCACCGCAATCAGCAATTGAAAGACAAGAGAACGACCAAATGGACGCGTATTGCCAGCCGCTTTTCGACATGTACAGCAGCAAACTGATTGCGCTCATGCGCGGTAGTCTGATGCTTGACCCGCTGCAGCGGCCACAAAGCGTGTTTGCGCTGCAAAAGCTGCTGCGTGAAAGTGCGGACGATGCCAGCGCCACTTCCAGACTCTTGTCCCATTTTCGCCGGCTGGTGTACTGATCATGCGCTTTGAAATTTTTCAGGATAGCCAGATCGGCGCCCGCACCAGCAATCAAGACCGCATGGGCTACTGCTTCACCCGCGACGCACTCTTGCTGCTGCTGGCAGATGGCATGGGCGGCCATTTGCTAGGCGAGGTCGCCGCTACCTTAGCCCTGCAAACGATCAGCGCCTTGTTTCAGCAAAAGGCGCAACAAACCATTACCGACCCTTCGCAGCTGCTCGATGCACTGATTTTCGCTGCGCATCAGGAATTACATCGCTATCGGGCGATCAATCGACTGCCCGATACGCCGCGCACCACGATCGTTGTCTGTCTGGTGCAGCATGGCAAAGCACTTTGGGCCCACTGCGGCGACTCAAGGCTGTATTGGCTGCGCAGCGGGCAAATTCTTGCGCGCACGCGCGACCACTCGCATATCGAGCGCCTGATTGCGCAAGGTCGCGTGTCGCCAGCATTGCGCACGACCCATCCTGATCGCAACAAGCTGTTCAATTGCCTTGGCGCGCCAAGCTTGCCTCGTGTGGAGAAGGCGCCGGCTGTGCTGCTGAAACCGGGTGATCAGTTGTTGCTGTGTTCCGATGGTTTGTGGGGCAGCATCGCAGACCATCAGCTGGCTTATCGCCTGTGTGCGCAGAAACTTGAACAAGCACTGCCTGAGCTCGTCCACGCGGCCACCGTGGTTGCCGGCAAAACCGGCGATAATGTCACCGCGCTTGCCATGAACTGGCTCGGCGACGAGCCGCTAGCGCAGTCTGGTGCCATGCAAACGACCCGTCTTTTTGCCGGCAGTGTGCTGACGACTATTGACGCCGCAGCCCGCTAACAAGACGAGGTCATGACGAACACACCGTTCACGCCAGCGCAGCCCTCTGCGAGTTAAACCATCATTAAAGGAATCCGGTTTGTCCAACACCACTATCGAGCGCCCGAGTCAGCGCGCCGCCAATGCCCTGCGCAACGTTACTCTGACCCGCCACTACACACGTCACGCCGAAGGTTCGGTATTAGTTGAATTTGGCGACACCCGTGTACTGTGCACGGCCAGCATTGACAACAAAGTGCCGCCATTCATGCGCGGCCAGGGCCGCGGCTGGCTGACTGCCGAATATGGCATGTTGCCGCGCTCGACCCACACCCGCATGGACCGCGAAGCCGCCAAAGGCAAGCAATCAGGTCGCACTCAGGAAATTCAACGCCTGATCGGCCGCTCCCTGCGCGCCGCTTTTGATCTGGACGCCTTTGGTGAACGTAGTTTGCAACTCGATTGCGACGTACTGCAAGCAGATGGCGGCACCCGCACTGCCGCCATTACCGGCGCCATGGTCGCAGCCTACGATGCGTTTTCAACTTTACTGGCCAGCGGCCAGATTACTGCGATTCCGCTCAAACATTTCGTGGCGGCGATTTCGGTCGGTGTCTACCAAGGCATGCCGGTACTGGACCTTGATTACATTGAAGACTCGGGTTGCGATACCGATATGAACGTGGTCATGACCGACACGGGCCACTTTATTGAAGTGCAAGGCACCGCAGAAGGTGATGCGTTTGACCGCGCCACCATGAATGCCTTGCTTGATCTGGCCACAGGCGGCATTGGCGAGCTGATTACATTACAAAAACAAGTGCTGGGTCTTGGCGCTTAAGGGCGGCTCAATCATGTCAAGCAGTCTGATCCTCGCCTCTAACAACCAAGGCAAGCTGGCCGAATTTTCTCAGCTGCTTGCGCCGCTGGGTTTCGTACTGCGCACGCAGGGTGAAATGGGCATTGCCGAAGTCGACGAACCCTATGCGACCTTTGTTGAAAACGCGTTGACCAAAGCCCGCCACGCAGCGCAGGAAAGCGGCTTGCCGGCACTGGCTGACGACTCCGGCATCTGCGTGCCGGCACTGGGTGGCGCGCCTGGCGTTTTGTCAGCCCGCTACGCCGGCGAGCCCAAGTCGGATGCGGCCAACAATGCCAAACTGGTTGCCGAACTAGCCGGGCATGCCGACAAATCAGCGTTTTATTTTTGTGTGCTGATTTATCTGCGCCATGCGAACGACCCGCAACCCATCATTGCCGAAGGGCGCTGGCACGGTGAAATTATCAGCACGCCGCGCGGGCAGGGCGGCTTTGGATACGACGCGCATTTTTGGCTTGCCGGTCTGGGTAAAACGGCTGCCGAGTTGTCTGCGCAGGAAAAAAATCAACGCTCTCACCGTGGTCAGGCATTGCGCGCAC
>CANGAW010000102.1 GCA_947451925.1 Burkholderiales bacterium
GAAACAAATTGCTGAAATATGGCGTAGCGAAAGTTATCAATCTGCCGGTAACGAGCCGTATAAATTGGCCACACGTCTGGCGATGCTGTCTTCCATGATGGGGGAAATGACGGCCTTTAATTGCAAGAGCGGTAAAGACCGCACCGCGCAATGTGATATCGAACTCAAATTCCTCGCTTTCCAGATTTTCACCAACGACGGCAAAGTCCCCGAGCCGGACCGCGAGCGCAGCGACATTGAACGCCGGCAGCTGTCGGCCTTCATTTTTAAAGATGAATCGCGCCGACAGATGCAGGTTTATAACACCGGCTTTGGCGGCTCCAAGCTCGAAACGTTTTTGGCGCTGTTTCGCAACTTCACGTTAAAAGAAGAACAAGCGTCGCAAGTGGCCACGCAATTTAAGGGCATGTCCGGCGAGGTTGAAACATAAACCTGTATTGATGAAGGAGGTAGCCCATGTTTGACGCGACGAATCAAGTAAACCACTGGTTGCATGAGCGCTCACCCGGCGCCGAGCTCGATGATGACGGTGTAGCAGGTCTAGAACGCGATGAGCAGACTGTGATCGTGCTGGAAGTGCCCGCAGGTAGCGAGGTATGTCACTTGTATGCTGCTGTTGCGCCCTTGCCTGAAGATGCGCTTGAACCGGCGCTGACTGCAGCCTTGTCACTGAACCGTTTTGGCCGCCCGCTTGGCGGCTGCTGGCTGGCGTGGGACCCGGACATTCATATGCTGACCCTGTGTCACAACCTGCATCTGCCGGCCACCGACGCGCTTGCCTTCAACAACACGCTGGATAATTTTATTGGCTCGCTGGACAGCGCAAGAGCCATGTTTACGGCCCCGCCAGCGCAAAGTGATGCAGAATTTCGCGCAACATTTTGGGAGTAGAAAATGAAACCCGTCACAGCTCAGGGTCTGGCTCAAACAGAAGTAACACCTTTGCCGCAGCAAGACAGTAATTACAGTGATGGCCGGACTTCGCTAAAGCCATCCAACAGCAATGCCAGTCGGTCATCCACACCCACCGAAACAGGCACAGTTCATCCGACAGCACCGGCGCGCAGTTATACAAAATTGCGCCCGCTGTCGATGCGCATCACAAGCGCAGAAATTTCCAAACGCCAGATACACCCTTTCAACGATATCAAAGCCCAATCCAAACCTGTTTTCAACAAACTCAGGCAAACAGAATCGCGGATCGCTACGGCAGTCCGCACAAAAGTACAAACGATGAAGCAGGACCCTGCTCAGGAAAAGCAGTTAAAAGAATATAAAAAGACACTGGCTGATCCCGCTGCTCAACAGGAAACCGAGTTGACTAGCACCAAGTCTTATCGGGCATTAAAAGGCAAGCGGCAAGGCTCATCGCTGGAGCTGCTTCTGACTGCAGATTCGACCTTCAGACAGCAGCTTTATCCGCTAACAGGCGGCTTTCGTGACCGGCAAACCGGCTTGTATGCCGAATTACACCTGTTAAACCAAAGTCCATTGCAGTATGTATTGTGTATACCGGGCACTGGCCTGGCAGACGACCGTTCCTGGAGCTGGGGCAGCACGCAATGGGCCACCAATGCCAAACAATTTTTGGGCACTGGTGGCGTGCCACCTGCCTACCGACAGGCGCTGGATCTGGCTGGTGAACTCAATACATTGATCGCCAAAGACGGTGGCAGTCTGGTCGTTGCCGGGCATTCGCTCGGTGGCGGCATAGCCAATTATGTCGGCGTCAAACTTGACCTGGAAAGCTATTGTTTTAACGCTGCAGCACTGGGTGAAGCTTGTCTGAAAGATATTGAGGAAGAGCGCACTCCCGAAGCTGAAAGCAAACAACATCACATCCGCATCAAAGGCGACAAAGTCACCAGCGAAAAAACCAAACAGCTATTGTGCAGCGTGGTTTTTGCCGGCAGCAGCAAAAGTATCAGAGCGCCGGAAAATGTCGGCACACTGTATGAGGCCACGCCGGACGACCCCGGTTTTCCTGACGGGGTGCATGCCAATTTGCACATGCTGCGCAACTTTGATGAGCTGTACACGGCCAAGTCACCGGCAAGCAAGGTAATTACGACAACAACCAGCACAAGCACAACAACCACAACTACCACCACGGGCGTTAACAGCGAGAGCGGGAAAATGGTCTGATGCCAGGTCATCCTCCGTCATCGCTATGAAAACCGGCTCCCGTCGTCTTTCTTTACAATGCTGACGCTGCCTGTCATCACGCCCGAAAGCGCACCCGCAGTCAGGTATAATCCACGGTTTTTCTGCACTGCGAAAACACCATGGAAGCCGAACGCTTAAACGCCCTCTTTGCCCTGCTCAATGACCTGACAGCGCGTGAACTTGATCTGCGGAGGTATCTTTGACTTCGATCTGAAGTCAGAGAAACTCGAACAGGTCAACGCTGAACTCGAAGACCCGAAAGTCTGGGAAGAGCCCAAGCGAGCCCAGGATCTGGGCAAAGAGAAAAAATCCCTCGAAGCCATTGTTGAATCATTAACCAGCATTGAAGCCGGTTTGCGCGACGCCAGCGATTTGTTTTCCATGGCCCGCGAAGAGGCCGATGAAGAAACGTTGGTCGCGGTGGAAACCGATACCCACGCATTGCAGCAGCAGGTCGAGGCGATGGAATTTCGCCGCATGTTCTCCAACCCGCTGGACAAAAATAACTGCTTTATCGACATTCAGGCCGGCGCGGGTGGTACCGAAGCACAGGACTGGGCTTCGATGATTTTGCGTCAGTACCTGCGCTATTGCGAACGCAAAGGCTTCAAGGTTGAAATTCTGGAACAGTCTGACGGCGAAATTGCCGGCATCAAGACCGCCAGCCTGAAGGTGGAAGGCGACTACGCCTACGGCTTTTTGCGCACCGAAACCGGCGTGCATCGTCTGGTACGCAAGTCGCCGTTTGACTCGGCCAATGGCCGCCACACGTCTTTCTGCAGCTTGTTCGTTTACCCGGAAGTGGATGATTCGATCGAGATCGATATCAATCCGGCCGACGTACGGGTCGATACCTATCGCGCCTCGGGCGCTGGTGGTCAGCACATTAACAAAACAGACTCGGCCGTGCGTCTGACCCACGGACCAAGCGGCATTGTGGTGCAATGCCAGAACGACCGCAGCCAGCACCGTAACCGTGCCGAAGCCTGGGAAATGCTCAAGTCACGACTGTATGAACATGAACTGCGCAAACGCATGAGCGACCAGCAAAAACTGGAAGACTCCAAAACCGATGTCGGCTGGGGTCACCAGATTCGCTCCTATGTGCTGGACCAGTCGCGCATCAAGGATTTGCGCACCAACTTTGAAGTCGGCAATACCAAGGCTGTGCTCGACGGCGACCTCGATGACTTTATCGCCGCATCGCTCAAACAAGGCGTTTAAGAAAAAATATGATGACTGACAAATACGAAGCGATACAAGAAGAAAAAGACGAGAACTCGATCATTGCCGAGCGTCGCGCCAAGCTGGCCGCCATCCGCGAAAAAGGCGTCGCCTTCCCGAACGACTTCAAGCCAACGCATAAGGCTGCTGATTTGCATCTGCAATATGGCGAGACCGCGCGTGAAGTGCTCGAAGCCGAACCCATTACCGTCACAGTGGCCGGCCGCATGATGTTAAAGCGCGTGATGGGCAAGGCCTCCTTTGCCACCATTCAGGACGCGTCAGGTTTACGCGCCGATGGCCGCATTCAGCTCTACATGACCAACGAACTGCTGGGTGAAGAGACGCACGAAGCGTTCAAACACTTCGACAGCGGCGACATCCTGGGTGCCGTTGGCACGCTGTTCAAAACCAAGACCGGTGAGCTGTCCGTCAAGGTTACAACGCTGCGTTTGCTGACCAAGTCACTGCGACCGCTGCCAGACAAATTTCATGGCCTGGCCGATCAGGAAACTAAATATCGTCAGCGCTATGTTGACCTGATCATGAACGAAGAAACGCGCCGTACCTTCAAGGCACGTACTGCGGCGATGTCGTCGATTCGCCGCTTCATGGACGGCAATGGCTTCATGGAAGTGGAAACGCCGATGCTGCATGTGATTCCCGGCGGCGCAGCGGCCAAGCCGTTTATTACCCATCACAATGCGCTGGACATGGAAATGTTTTTGCGAATTGCGCCAGAGCTGTATCTGAAGCGTCTGGTGGTCGGCGGCTTCGAGCGCGTGTTTGAAGTCAATCGCAACTTCCGCAATGAGGGCGTGTCGCCACGCCACAATCCGGAGTTCACGATGATGGAATTTTATGCCGCCTATGTCGACTACAAATGGCTGATGGACTTTACCGAGGCCGTAATTCGTCAGGCCGCAGTCGATGCCCATGGCACCGCACAACTGACGTATCAGGGTCGCGAGCTGGACTTGTCCAAGCCTTTCCACCGGATGACGATTGTGGGCGCTATTAACAAGTTCGCCCCCGATTACACGGACGCGCAATTGCATGACATGGCCTTCATTCAGGCTGAGCTGAAAAAATTCGGCGTCAAGCCCCATGCGCATGCAGGACTCGGTGCCTTGCAACTGGCGCTGTTTGAAGAGACCGCCGAATCGCAGTTGTGGGAGCCGACGTACATTATTGATTACCCGGTTGAAGTCTCACCTCTGGCTCGCGCTTCCGATAACGCACCCGAGATCACCGAGCGTTTTGAATTGTTTATTACCGGCCGCGAAATTGCCAACGGTTTTTCAGAGTTGAATGATGCAGAAGATCAGGCGGCCCGCTTTCAAGCGCAAGTGGCTGCCAAGCAGGCCGGTGACGACGAAGCCATGTATTACGACGCCGACTTTATCCGCGCGCTGGAATACGGCATGCCACCGACAGGCGGTTGCGGCATCGGCATTGACCGTCTGATGATGCTGATTACGGACTCGCCGAATATTCGTGACGTGATTTTGTTTCCGCATTTGCGACGCGAAGATTAAAAGCAGATCACACTGCATTTACTTGCTCAAACCTCCGTACGCGGAGGTTTTTTTATGCGCAAAACAAACAGGCTTATGCAAAAAATAATGTCATCAAACAGACATATTCTTGTCACGTTTTTGTCATGAGTTTGTCATAAAAAATAGCATTAAAAAATGGATCAGCTTCAAAAAC
>CANGAW010000103.1 GCA_947451925.1 Burkholderiales bacterium
AACGGCACGCCGGCTTCACGCAGGCCGCGCTCATAGGCCGCCAGATGGGTGCGGCTGCGCACCAGAATCATCACGTCCGACCAGCTTAAGTTTGCGTCGCCGGCGAACGCGGCACGGGCCTGCAAAATTGCCTGCCCAACAGCAAAGCCTTCTTGCTGATGCCGCAGGTCTTCTTCTTCGAGCGGAAAAACTGTTAAAGGATCACGTAAAACAAAGCCCGCTGTTGTCGTGTCTGGCGTAGTCTGCGCCAGCGGAATTAAAGGCAGTCGCCACACGCCGGCAGCTGCCGCCGACAAGGTTGCTTGTGGTTGATACAAGCGGTTGCCCTGCATAGCCTCGTTCAGACCATCGACAATGGCGCGGCCATTACGGCGCGTAAGATTCGTGCGCAAATCTGCCGCGCCGTTGGCTTGCAACAGGCTGCGGGCGGCCTCGAACACGCGGGGTTCAGCACGACGGAATCGATAAATCGATTGCTTGGGATCGCCCACAATAAACACGCTAGGCGTCTGGCTTTGCCCATCATAGGCATCGAGCCAGGCGCGCACTACATGCCATTGCAGCGGATTGGTATCCTGAAATTCATCAAGCAAAATATGCTGGTAGCGCGCATCCAGCCGCGCATGCAAATATGCCGCATGCACAGGACTGGTCAGCAAGCGCCAGGCCTGCCATTCAAGATCGGCAAAATCAAACACCCGGCGCTCGGCCTTGATCGCCTGATACTGTTCAACATAGGCTTCACCGATGGCCATCAGTGCCACATTCAACTGCCACACTTGCGGCTCGGCGCTGCGCAACTGCCGCTGCATCAAGGCTTCGCACAGAGCCAGCCATTCTTGCGTGAAGCCTGCTTCACCACCCATGGCGTCCAGTGCCGGCAGCAAGGCCTTGGTCATGGTGTTGGAACGCGGCTTGCCGGCGCCGGTAAAAAACGCCTGCAGCAAGGCATCGAATCCGGCCACGCCTTCACCCATGGTGAGGGCTTGTTCGATCTCTGTTGCCCGCTTCTGATTACTGGGGCTGCCTTTGCCCAGCAAACTGGCAACAGCAGCAATGCGCGCCAATAAGTCTGTGTCCTGCCATAGCGAGAGTCGCGCATCAATGATAGCGTCTTCGCCGCACAGGGCTTCCAAACCATCGAGCGGATCGCCCGACTCGCGCGCCACCCACCATTCGGCACGGCGCGCCATGAAGGCATCTATCAAGGCTTTACCATTGCTGCTGCCGGCAAGCTGATAAACACTGACTAAGGCGGCACGTATATCAGCGTGAATGGGCTGCTTTAACAATTGCATCAGGCGCAGCCAAGCCGCTTCTTGCAGCTCGGTCGTTTTATCTTCCAGTGCATAGCCATGCGGCACACCCGAGGACAGCGGTACAATCTGCAACAGCCGGGCAAACCAGCTGTGAAAAGTATCGACCGACATGCCGCTTGGACCCGACAGTACCCGCTGATACAAGCCGCGTGCAGTCGGCAGGCTGGCTAAGGCTGCGGCTTCATCAAGGCCGCGTTCCATCAACAAGTTCAGCACGGTTGAGTCGTCTTGCAAGGCCAGATCGGAGAGCAAAGCCAGCAGGCGTTCGCGCATCTCTTGCGCCGCTTTGCGGGTAAAAGTAATGGCTAGCAGTGCGGCCGGTTCGGCACCGGCCAGCAACAGGCGCAACATGCGCGCCACGAGTAACCAGGTCTTGCCACTGCCGGCGCAGGCTTCGACGATGACCGAGCGCCCGGGGTCGCAGGCGATACGTACAAAAGTCTGGATGGCAACCGGCTGGCCGTCTGCCAGAAAATCATGGGACAGCATCACCATGCCCCCTTGCGGCACAAGCCACGCACTTCGCACCACTGACAGGTTTTACTAATCCCCGTAGCCGGCAGGGGATGACCATCGGCGATGGCCTGCATGCCGGTTTGAATTTGCGTTTGCAGCGCCGCACGCCAATCTGCAAACAACTCAACCGGCACCGCCCCCGCCTTGCTGCCATCAATGGCAACGTAGCTTGCACCGGCCGGCTCAGGCTCGGCCAGCAGGCCATAAAATGCCAGTTGATGATCTTCATGATGGGTAAGTCTTTTTTTCAGGCTGGCGTGCTCGGTGGCTTTGTAATCCAGCACCAGTAATTCACCTTGCGTATTGCGATCAATCCGGTCGATGCGGCCATGCAGGGTGACGCTGCCACCTTGCCAGTGCAATGGCTTTTCCACGCCATGTTCGCCAAAGGCAAATTGCCAGCCTTCTGCTTCATGGGCATTGGCCCACTCAAGGTAGAGCGGCATGGCTTTGTTCCAGCGCGCCTGAAAGCCGAGTGCTGCCGGATTGTGTTCCAGGATGGCGTCGAACACGGCGGCAGAAATGGACTTCAACAAGTCCGCACGTTGCGCAAGCGGGGTGGGCGCTTGCTGCAGTGCCTGGTGATAGCTGAATAAAATCTGGTGCAGCCAATCACCGTAATCACGTTTTTCCGGCAACTCGGACAAATTCTCAAGGGACGACAGACCCAGCATGCGGGTGGCAAAAAACTGATACGGGCAAGCCACCAGACTGTTATAGCCGCTGGCTGACAGCCGGGCGGGTAGTAAAGCGGCAGCACTGGGTTGCGGTGGCTGTGGCAAATGCATTTGCATGGTTTGCAGCGGCAAAGCCACCGTGTGCAAATACAGCGGTGGCGCTTTAGCGCGGGCCAGACAAAGTTGCAGACGCTGTATCCAGACGCTGGCAGGATTGTGTTCCCCATCGCGCTGCGCTTGCCAGCTCAACACCACGGTAGGACAACTTAACAGCAACGCGGCAAAGTCGCGCAACTGCTGGCGATGCTGGCTCTCGCGCGTGGTCAGCCCCAATTCGCTGCGCACGGCATTGGCAAAAAACAATGTCTCGCTGGATGAGGAAGGAAGGTGTTCGGCATCGGCACCAACTATCATCACGGCATCAAAGCGGCGCAGCGGCGTGCCGTTCAGGGGCACCATCACTACGCGCTGGTCATTGGTGTCGGGAATGAATTCACTCTGTTCCAGCTGCAGATTAATCAGGGCTCGCCACTCAGCCAGCGAAAACTGCTCGCAGAGACCCGCACATTCCGCAGCCAGCAATTCAAGCATGTCGAGCACCTGCCGGCCCGCCTTGTCTTCGCCCATGGCGCTCAGCATGCCCAGCGCATCCAATGCCTCGCAGCTGATGCTGACCCATTCATCAATACGCTTGCGGCCGCTGAAGCGACTAGCTTCGCGGGCCATGCCTTCGATCAGACTTTTTTCTGCCGGCAGCGCAGCCAGACTATGTATGACAGCGCTCCAGCCACCAGCCAGTTTGGCTTTCACCAGTGCGCGTTCAATTGCCATGCTCTGCTGCTGTGCCTGTGCCGGATCGGCAAACAGAAAGGGCGACTTTAAAAAATCCAGCAAGGCCACGGTCTGCGCATCGGACGACACCAGTTCCAGCCAGGAAGCCAGAACAGCCGCGGCGCGCGTGGTCGAGAGTTTCCAGCCGGTCTCGTCAGACACCAGCACTTGCGCACGCTCGAGCAAGGCACGCAGGCGACGGGCCACCACCCGGTCTTGCGGCACGATGGCAATGTGCGTCTTGCCCGCTTGCAGCCAGTTGAGTATGGTTTGCGCAGCGCTCTGCGCTTCGTTTTCCAGACCACGCGCCTGATACAAAGCCAGAGCCGCAGGTGGCAACATCGCTTGCTCAGCGTCACCTTCAACATTCGACTCAAGTAGCTCAGGCCAGCTGTGCAAAAACAGCGGCGGTAAATGGTAAGCAGACCAGTCCAGTCGCAGCACATGCACGGGTTGGTGACTGGCCCAGGTGTTGAGAAAATCGGTCTCGAACGCAGACGGCTCGGCAGGCGCAATCCACAGCAAAGGCAGGCTGGCTGCAAAGGCTGAGCGCAGCAGCGCCGCATGCCGCAACAGGCCAGGGTCCCGCGGGTCACGCTGGCCATGCCAGATGCTCCAGACCAGTTGCGCTTCGTCCGACAACAAGGCCGCAGCCTGCGGCGACAACTGCGCTAATGCACGTTGCCAGCGTTGCTCCATTTCGCCGGGCAGACTGAGCGCCAAGGGCAGCAATGCCGCGGTTAATTCATCCGACAAAGTCAGCAAGGTTTTTGCCAGCGGCAGCAAGTCTGTATTGCGGCGGGCGGCAAATAATTTTTTTAGCCAGCCCAGTTCGCGCAGCCTGGCATATAACTCCATCAGTCGTTCGCTGGCAGTAGCGGCCGTGGGCTCGCCATCGACTGGTAATTGCTGCGCCAGCCAGGCAGACAAAGTGCCGGCTTGCGGCGTAATGAAAGACGGCCCCAGTTCTGCGGACAGGGCATTTCTGAGCAGGCTTAAGTGAACGAAGGTCGGCACCATGACCCGCACGCCTGAGAGAACGGACAAGCGGCCAGAAGGCGCTGTCTCTGAAGCATTCGCCGCCACCTTAATGATTAAGCGCGCCGCCTGCGGCCAGAAACCGGGGCCGGGCGCAATAAGGTGGGTGGAAAATTTCATGGCGAACTGACTTTCTGAAATGCGCGCTGACTAAGCAGCTATTTTATGCGAGAGATCAGCAAAGCGAGAATGGGATCACACCTTTTGAAAAAATCGGTTATGATTCGCTCAATTTCCCGCCGTGTTATCTCAGCAGCAAATCCACACAAGCAAACATGCGCGACACTTTTTTGTGCGCTTTAACATTGTTGCTTAATTTTTTGGAAATGCCAGGCATAGCCGCCTGACACCGGCAGCGGACCGATTCCTTTCCCTCTCTCCTCGAGGAAACCATGAGCGAAAACATTAAACATATCTCCGACAGTTCATTCGAAATGGATGTACTGAAATCCGACAAGCCAGTTCTGGTTG
>CANGAW010000104.1 GCA_947451925.1 Burkholderiales bacterium
AGGAAGCACAGCACCTGACGAGAACGCACAACAAGCGTCACTGCTTGGCAGCGACCAACTGCAAAGCCTGCTGACACAACTGGCGGCAACCCCCACCGGCAGCAATCATGCGCCGCTGTTATATGGCTATGTACCAACGCAATATGCGCAAGAAGGCGAACTGTTTCGCGTCGATATTGCGCCCAACATGTTCATCGACCCCGATGAACGCAATGCACTGCAGTTCAGGGCAACGCAAGCCGATGGTTCCGCCCTGCCCGACTGGCTGCATTTTGATGCAGAACGTTTGCGCTTTGAAGGCCAGCCCGGCTTTACCGACGCTGGCAACCTGCAAATCGCCTTAACGGCGAGCGACAGGCCGCAATCAGAAACCACCGCCTTTTTTAATCTGATTACCAGCCAGATCAATCATGCGCCGCAACTTCAGGGCAGCATCGCCATCATCGGCTGGCAGGTGGGGCAGGACAATACCTATCAGCTTCCGAAAAACTTATTCAGCGATGTTAACCGAGACGATCATCTGTTCATTGATGTCACCCAAGCTGACGGCTCCGCCTTGCCCGACTGGATGCACTTTGACGCCGGATCGCAAACGCTCTCAGGCAAACCAGACGCCGGGCAACTGGCAACACCAGTGGGCTTGCGCATCAGCGCAACGGATCTGGCTGGCGCCAGTGTGACCACACTCACCAGCCTGACAAGGTCCGATGTTTTTGCATCTGAAGACGGAATATTGCCTTCTGAATTGCAACTCAGCCACAATCTGTTTGCGCTGACGAACAGTCAATCCGGCGCCGACATTCTGACGTCAGCACCGATCTTCACGAATCAATTGCAGAGTTTTGAACTAGCGACAGATGCCATGCGCTTGACCAATGACGAGACCTGGTCTGGATTGTCGGATCAAGTGATCGCATTTAACGACACGCTCGCTATTAGCAATAAGGTTTTCAGTGGCGCTGAGTACAACGACAACATCGGCAGTGACTCAGGTAATACGCTTGATTTCGGTCTGGGCAGCAATGACTATCTTGCTGGCGGTGACGGCTTTGATTTCGGTAGAGGAAACATCAGCGCAGCCAGTTCCATAGAAAGCTTCAGTCTGTACAACGGCAGCGTACTGCCTGACTTTTCTGTTACTAGTCTGGCTGGCAGCACGGCTTTGTCGACATCCAACTTCAGCAGCCTGCCGCGATGAACCCTTTGTATCAGGAAGCGGCTAATTCAGAAGCAGGCGTTGAAGCAGGACTTAATGCAGACACTGAAGCCGGCACAGAAAAATTCAAGACCATGTCAAGTGGTCTGGCCTGCCTGGTTGCGGTGGCCCGTTCGCATGGCATTGCCGCCGACCCGGCACAACTTGAACACGAGTTTGCGCTGCCGGGCGCGGCCTTTGCAACGCCGACCATTTTGCATGCGGCGCGCAAGCTTGGTCTGGCTGCACGCACTACACGGCCCAAACCGGATCGCTTGCACAAACTGGCTGTGCCGGCAATTTGCTGCACCAACAAGAATGACTACTTGATTCTTGGTCGGGTTGAACAAACCGGCACCAGCACGCGACTGCTGTTGCACGACCCGGCGCAACCTGTACCACGCTGGCTGTCGCTGGAAGCCTTCCTTGCCTTGTGGTCGGGTGAACTGATCCTGTTTGCCTCACGCGCCTCCGTCGCTGGCGAACTGGCTCGTTTTGATTTCAGCTGGTTCATTCCGGTGGTGGTCAAATACCGCAGGCTGTTGTCCGAAGTCTTGATCGTCTCGATTGTGTTGCAGTTGTTTGCGCTTGTGACGCCGCTGTTTTTTCAGGTGGTGATGGACAAGGTGCTGGTGCATCGCGGTTTCAGCACGCTCAATGTCATTGCAGTTGGCCTCTTGGTCGTTACCGTCTTCGAAGTCACGCTCAGTGGTTTGCGCAGTTTTGTGTTCTCGCACACCTGCAGTCGTATCGATGTAGAGCTGGGTTCACGCCTGTTTCGCCATTTGCTGGCCTTGCCACTGCCGTGGTTTCAGGCGCGGCGGGTTGGCGACTCGGTAGCGCGCATGCGCGAACTGGAACAGATTCGCAGTTTTTTAACCGGCAACGGCATCACCCTGGTACTTGACCTGCTGTTTTCGGTGATTTTCCTCGCCGTGATGCTGGCCTACAGCGCACAGTTAACCCTGATTGTCGTACTCTCCCTGCCCTGCTATTTCGCGCTGTCGTTGCTGGCCACACCGCTGCTGCGGCAAAGACTGGACGAACAATTCAAACGCAGCGCAGAAAATCAATCCTTTCTGGTTGAAACCGTCACTGCGATTGACACCGTCAAAGCCATGGCGGTGGAGCCTCGCTGGGCCCAAAAATGGGACAACCAGCTGGCCGGCTATATCCAGTCGGCGTTCAAGGCCAGTACCGTTGGCAATTGGGCCAGCAATGGGGTGTCGCTGATTGGCAAGCTGGTGACGGTTGCCACCATGTGGCTGGGGGCGCGACTGGTCATCGATGGCCAACTCAGTCTGGGCCAGCTGATTGCCTTCAATATGCTGGCAGGCCACGTGGCCACACCGGTGATGCGACTGGCCCAGCTGTGGTCAGATTTTCAGCAAGTCGGCGTCTCTGTTGCACGGCTCGGAGATATTCTCAATACCGAATGCGAAGCGGCATCCGGTGGTGTATCGCTGCCGCCCTTGCAAGGTCACATCAGTTTTGAGCAACTATCATTTCGCTACCAGCGGGACGGCAAGGACATTTTGTCCAACATTACACTCGCCATTGAGCCCGGTGAAGTGATCGGCATTGTGGGCCGTTCCGGCTCCGGCAAAAGCACGTTAACGCGTCTGCTGCAACGCCTGCACCTGCCACAACGCGGCCGCATTCTGGTCGATGGCATCGACATCGCCGTGATTGAACCGAGTTCCCTGCGCCGCCAGCTCGGCGTGGTACTGCAGGAAAGCCAGCTCTTCAGCGGCACCGTGCGCGAAAACATCGCACTCACCGACCCCGGCGCAACGATGAAGGAGGTGATGCACGTCGCACATCTGGCGGGCGCCCATCAATTCATTACTGAACTGGCCGAAGGCTATGAAACCAAAATTGGTGAGCATGGGTGTGGACTATCCGGCGGACAGAAGCAGCGGCTGGCCATAGCCCGCGCGCTGCTGCGTGACCCGCGCATTCTGATTTTTGATGAAGCCACCAGCGCGCTGGACTATGAATCCGAACGCATCATCCAACTCAACATGGCCGCCATTGCCAAAGGCCGCACCGTGATTATCATTGCGCATCGCCTGACCGCCGTCCGGCATGCCGACCGCATCCTGGTACTGGAACGGGGGCACCTGATTGAACAAGGCCATCACGACGAGCTGCTCCAACACAGCGAAGGCATGTATGCCCGCCTGCACCGGATGCAACAAGCATGATGCTGCGCGCTAAATTATGGATTGCCGCCCTGCGCGATATGGCAGCACAGCATCTGAATCTGTGGCGCGGTGCATGGTCGCTACGGCATCAGCTGGAAGGCACAACTTATCAGGCGGATGAAGCCGCTTTTCTGGCCAGCGCCATCGCTTTGGAAAAAACACCCGTATCACCAGCACCGCGCATCGCCATCTGGCTGCTGATCAGCTTTTCCGTGGCGGCTGTGTTGTGGGCCGTGTTTGGCAAGGTCGATATTGTCGCCACCGCGTCAGGCAAGATCGTGGCCAGCGGCCGCAGTAAAACCATTCAGGCCATTGAGACGGCCAGCGTCAAAACGATTGCGGTACATGAGGGCGATAGCGTCAAGGCAGGGCAACTTTTGCTGGAACTCGATGCCACAGCCTCTGCCGCTGATGCGGCACGGCTGTCTGCTGAGCTGGCAAGCGCGCAATTAAAAAGCCTGCGTGCCAAAGCCCTGTTGACGTCACTTGAAACAGGTCGCATGCCTGTACTGCCAACGCTGTCAGCGGCGATGAACATGCCACCCGCCCTGCTGGCAGAAGCACAGCGACAGGCACAAGGCATGTACGCCGAATATCAGGCGCGTCTGGAACGCATAGACGCCGACACCGAACGTCGGCGTGCCGAACTGCATTCAACCGAAGAATTGGCGCGCAAGCTGGAACAGACCCTGCCCCTTGTGAGTCGCCGTGCGCAAGATTACAAAAACTTAAGCGAGCGCAGCTATGTATCCCACCACGCGTGGATGGAAAAAGAACAGCAAAGACTGGAACAAGAAGGTGAACTCAAGACCCAGCACAGCCGCGTCGGAGAAATCCGCGCAGCCCTGCGTGAAGCGCAAGCCCAACGCAGCAGTCTGGTGGCCGAGATGCGGCGGCAACTGCTGGATCAGCTAAGCGAAGGCGAGCAACAGACACAAGCGGCAACACAGGAATTAATCAAGGCCCAGGCCCGGCAAGAGCTGATGCAAGTACACGCGCCCATTGACGGCACGGTGCAGCAACTGGCTGTCAACACCATTGGCGGCGTAGTCACCCCCGCCCAGCCTCTGATGCTGCTGGTGCCGGACCAGTACCCGATTGAAGTCGAGGCCAGACTGGAAAA
>CANGAW010000105.1 GCA_947451925.1 Burkholderiales bacterium
GGTGCAAGTGACTGGTCCGTTTGGCAGTAGTTATCTGATGCCAAACCACCCCGGTTCGAATTTGCTGATGATTTGTACCGGAACCGGTGCGGCACCAATGCGGGCAATGACGGAATATCGCCGGCGGCTGGCAGCGCATGGCAAGGCCAATGGCGGCAAGCTGATGTTATTTTTCGGCGCGCGCAATGCGCAGGAGCTGCCGTATTTTGGCCCGCTGCTGAAACTGCCGGCCAGCTTCATTGAAACCCACCTGGCTTTTTCGCGGGTAGAAGATGCACCACGCGCTTATGTCCAAGACAAGTTGCGCGAAGCTGGACCCGCGGTGGCTGCATTGCTTGCCGGCGACACCTATGTCTATATCTGCGGTCTCAAGGGTATGGAAGCCGGTGTGATGGAAGCCTTGCGCGATCTCAGCGCTGCTGCCGGGCTCGACTGGCCGGCATTGCATGCGCGACTGGTCGAAGAAGGTCGTTTTCATGTTGAAACGTATTGAACGGGTCTGATATTGCTGACTGCGTACTCATGAATAGTTGGTAATAAATAAACGAAGATATTGTTTGCGTGTTTATTGTGCAGCGCAAGATGACTTCGCAGAAAAACAGGTGCAGAATCCGCTTCGCAGTCAAAAATAAAAATCTATCTCGGGATAAGAGCGAGAGGGGACACCAGCCCGGCACAAGTCATCGTGCCGGGCTTTCTACTTGTTGGGTTTCAGAAATCATCACGTTTTTGTATATCTCCCATCACGAAGCAAAAGCAGACAGGTGTAAATCGGGTTGTTATAGTTCAATCCGTCTCCTCCAGCCTTCCAAAAAGGATGGATTTAAGCCCGATAAGCCGCAAGGCTGATCGGGTTTTTTTTCGTCTGTGCGTTATTGACTGAAAATAAATGTGGATTGCCGGGATGATCTTCTTGGTGTAGCTTGAACTTGTCCATGTGGATGGGTGCTGGCTGATCAAGGAGAGTGAAATGATTCAGACAATTTTGGTTGCTTACAACGGTAGCGCCGAAAGTCAGGCCGCTTTACGGGAATGTATCCGTCTGGCTCCCGGTCCCTCGGCAGAAATTCACTTGTTGGTAGTAGTCAGTCCACCGCCGTATTTGCTGGTTGGAGAATTCGCCGCTGCTGCAGTCATGAGTGTGGAAGAAGGACTGGAAGCGGAAAAAGAAAAAATGACCACGGAGCTGGCTCGCGGTGCTGCCTTGCTTGAGGCGGCAGGTCTGAAGGTGCATCGACATCTGGAAGTGGGCGAGCCGGTCAGCGTCATTGAGGCGTTCGCCAGCTTGTGGAAAATTGAACTGGTGATTGTCGGACATTCGCGTCACAAGCCTTTGGCATTGCGTTGGTGGCGCGGTAGCACCGACACCTTGCTGGTCGAAAAACTGCGCTGCAGCTTGCTGGTTGCGTCCGAGCCGCCGGCGTCCGCCTGAGTCCGGCATTTATTCCGACATATCGGGGTTTGACATGACAATGGCTGTATCGACTGGATGTCTCAATCTCCGTCGCAAGGCAACAAGCCGTATCAGCAGACGCGAAAACAAGCTTTGGTCGGGCCGTATGGTTTGAATTTCAACCCAGGATTGCGCGCGGTAAAGCGCACTTTCACAGGCCAGCCTGGCGATGCCGGCCGCGTCTCTCAACAGATCACGGCGCGAGCGATATAAAACCAGATGATCAAGTGGTAGCCGTTCACCCAGTACCTCCTGCTTGTTGCCGATTTGCCCGCCGAGCAAATGAAAGCGCCGGGCACCGGTGTGGATACTGTTTTTGATCATCAGAAAACGGCAAACGCTGCCCAGACTCAGATCGTCATAAGCGGGATCATGGGCGTTTACCAAAGAAAATATGTCTTCACCAACGCGGCACGCCAGTGTCCCTGCACACAAGCGAACACCGGCGTAAATCATGCCGACTTCGCCACGATCGCGAATTAATGCAGTCAGTTTTCTGCTAGTCTCACCTTTCAGGGCTGAAGCACGTTTTTTGTTTGCCATGCGCTGGTGATTAAAGCCAATGATGTGCTCAATGACCTGACGCGGGACTGCATGGCCGTTTTTAACGATATAGCGGAAAGCCGGCAGCACAGCTTGTGCGCGAGTCAGATGTTGGCGCAAACTTTTGCGTGTGGATTTGCCTAGTCTGGCCAGGTAGTCTTGCTCAGTAGTGGGCAGACTGATGACCATGTCTTCGGTACAGGCAAAACGCAAGGCCATCTGCTTTGCCGGGCTGCTGCTCAGTCTGACCGCATGAAAATGAATGCGGCCAACCTTTGGGTAGCGGGCAAATATAGTCGTGCCGAATCGTTCGAGTTCGCACGGATCGAGTTGCATGCCCTGGTTCATGACCGTGACTTCGCCTGCAGCTTGCCGGAATAAAAACAAGGCACTCAGTTTGTTCTTGTTCCAGGCGGCGTAGGTGCTGGTTGCTTGCAGGCCGTCATGCAGGCCTAAATGGGTCAATGTCGAGTACAGGCTGCCATACAGCTCATCCAGCGCCGCTGCTGCAAACAGCGGGATGCTTTCGGTGCAGATGAGGCTGGGGAAGGCGGGCTCTTGCATGAACAATATGCGTTCAGAATATAAGTTCGGGTCTTCTTTGGATGAATTACGCGGTCTTCGTTCCCGCTGCCTGACCCGACATCCTGTTCCGATCAATGCCGCCAGCCCACGGGTAAATATTTGGCAACTGCTGCCCGCTCTCCGGGTTGAAATGGACTTCACCCCCTAAAGCCGCTAGACTCTAAGGCTTTTTTATCGTGCAAAAGATGGCAAGTGAAGCCCAATCCCCGATGCTAGACAATGATGAAAACAAGGCTGAGCCTAAGAGTGTGCCGCGCGAACTGATTGCGCGCGAGGTAGCGCGCCGCCGCACCTTTGGCATCATTTCTCACCCGGACGCCGGTAAAACGACGTTAACCGAGAAGCTGCTGCTGTTTTCCGGCGCGATTCAACTCGCCGGCACAGTGAAAGCACGCAAAAGCGGGCGACATGCGACTTCTGACTGGATGGAAATCGAAAAGCAGCGTGGCATTTCTGTCGCCAGTTCGGTCATGCAGTTTGAATACCGCGGCCATGTGGTCAACTTGCTCGATACACCGGGCCACCAGGATTTTTCCGAAGATACCTATCGCGTGCTGACAGCCGTCGACTCGGCCTTGATGGTGATTGACGCGGCCAAGGGCGTTGAAGCACAGACCATCAAGCTGTTGAACGTCTGCCGCATGCGCAACACGCCCATCATTACGTTCATGAACAAGATGGATCGCGAGACGCGCGACCCATTGGAGCTGCTCGACGAACTCGAATCCGTGCTGGAGATTCAGTGCGCGCCAGTGACCTGGCCAATTGGCATGGGCAAGACTTTCCGCGGCGTGTATCACCTGCTGCGTGACGAGATCATGCTGTTTGCTGCCGGTAGCGAAAAAGCCGATCAGACCTTTGAAGTCATCAAGGGCATCGACAATCCACGCTTGGCCGAGATGTTTCCGCTGGAGATCGAACAATTAAAAATGGAGGTTGAGCTGGTGCACGGCGCCTCGCATCCGTTTGAGATTGAAGCGTTTTTGGCCGGCCGGCAGACACCGGTATTTTTCGGTTCTGCGATTAATAATTTTGGTGTGCGCGAGATTTTGAATGCCTTGCTCGACTGGGCGCAGCCGCCACGTGAACGCGATGCGACGGTGCGCTCCGTGTTGCCGGATGAAGCGCCATTTTCCGGATTTGTGTTCAAAATTCAGGCCAACATGGATCCGGCACATCGGGACCGGATTGCCTTTTTGCGTGTCTGCTCCGGTCACTTTGAACGCGGCATGAAGATCAAGCATCTGCGTCTGAACCGCGAAATCAAAGTGTCTTCGGTAGTGACCTTCATGGCTTCATCGCGAGAGCAGGTTGAGGAAGCCTATGCCGGTGACA
>CANGAW010000106.1 GCA_947451925.1 Burkholderiales bacterium
ACAGAGAATCATGGCCCGCCCACCCTCTTATCCTCGCGACAATGCCACCAAGCCGGTATTCTGGACGGTATCCATTTCACGCTTGTTCGACCTGTTTCGCGATATCACACTCGAATTTGATGAGCATGCAACGATTGAGCCTATCAATCTCGGCTTTGAAGATGCCGTCGCACATATCCGCGAGCGGCTGTTAACCGAGCGCTGCGACGCCATCATTTCTGCCGGTTCCAACGGCGCCTATCTGAAAAGCCGGCTTGCCCTACCTGTTGTGCTGGCCAAAGCCAGCGGCTTTGATTTCATGCAGGCGCTGGCCCGCGCCCGCAAAATCACCCCGGCCATCGGGCTGATCAATTATCAGGAACCGCTGCACGAGTTGCTGGATTTTCAGCACACCTTCGGCATCGATATTTTGCAGCGCACTTATGTGACGGAAGAAGACGCGCGCGCACAAATCAATGAAATGAAAGCCGCCGGCATCAAGGCCATCGTTGGCGCAGGCTTGATCACCGATCTGGCCGAGGAAGCCGGACTGGCTGGCGTGTTCGTTTACTCCGCCGCTTCAATTCGCCAGGCCTTCGACGACGCATTTGAAATCGCCCGCATGGCGCAACTGGAAATGCCGCGCGGACGTCATCAGCCGGTGGCGGACAGCTTGCGCGCCAAACATGGCTTGAACGATTTGCGCGGTGACTCGGAACAGATGCAAACGCTGCGGCAAACCATCACCCTGTTTGCCAGGTCCCCCGCTACCGTTTTGATTCAAGGGGAAACCGGCACCGGCAAGGAGTTGGTTGCACAAGCGATTCATCGCGAAAGCCTGCGCACGCCGGGGCCGGCTCAGCCTTTTGTGGCCGTCAACTGCGGCGCCATCGCCGAGTCCTTACTGGAGTCAGAATTATTCGGCTATGAAGAAGGCGCCTTTACCGGCTCGCGCCGCGGCGGGCATGCGGGCTTGTTTGAGGCCGCGCATCGCGGCACCTTGTTTCTCGATGAAATCGGCGAGATGCCGCTTGCGCTGCAGACCCGGCTGTTGCGGGTACTGGAAGAAAAAGAAGTGGTGCGGGTAGGCGGCACGCGGCCAGTGCCGGTTACTGTACGCATTGTCAGCGCCACCCACTGCGATCTGGAGCAGCGCATCAGGCAAGGTCTGTTTCGCGCCGATCTGTTTTACCGGCTGGGTGTGTTGCGGCTGACGCTACCGCCCTTGCGAGAACGGCGTGAAGATTTGCTGCCCCTGGCCCAGTGGTGCCTCAAGCATGCGCTGGCGGCGATGAATGTACGGCCGCATGCCAACCTGCATGCAGAACTGCTGGCTTGCGCACCACTGCTGCAAAACTATGACTGGCCGGGTAATGTGCGCGAATTGCGCAATCTGATGCAGCGCCTGGCCTTGTTTCTGGCCGCCGAACCCTTGCAAGCATTAACGCCTGCTTTTGTGCTCAAGCTTGCGCCTGAACTGGCACCTGAGCTGGCCGGAAAAAACAAGACGGCGGCTTTATTAAGCCTGCCGGCTGCACCAGATACGCGTCAGGATCTGGCACAAATCATCGCGCGCTTCGATGGCAATCGTGCGGCGGCGGCGGCGTTTTTAGGTATCAGCCGCACCACGCTGTGGCGACGGCTGAAGGAAAACGATTAGTTGGCGTAAGCGTCGCGCTTGATGTCGCGCAGTTGCTGATTGTAGCGATCTTCCCAGCGGCGCAAGTCTTCCATTTGCCGGTCTTGTTGACGCAGGTTGCTGGTAATTTCAAGGCGCTCGCTGTCGCGGCGACGGGAAGCATCGTCGCCAGGTTTGCGATTTTTATCGTTCAGATCACGCCGTGCGCTGTCTTCCAGTGAGCGTAATCGCCGCTCGTTATCTTCCCGCTTTTGAGAAAGGTTTTTAAGGTCGGACAAGGTGCGCTGATATTTGCCATTAATGGCTTCATAGTCCTGACCGGCGGTGTAAGCGCGCTGCAAAGTCAGTCTGCGCTCGTTGCCACAAACGCCAACATTGATGGGCTTGTTTTCGCGGCCCATCGCAAACGCATTATCGTTTTGGCAGTAGCGCTGATGCTGAGCTTGCCAGGCATTTTCGTACAGACTACGGGACTCACTAATGACGAAAACGCCATCACGACCAGCCGACGCAATGCGTTGTTCAAGAAAATTTTGCTGCCCCCAGCCATCCTGTTCACCGGCCTGCTGCCAATACTGCAGCAGGCGATTTTGCCAGGCGTCGCGATAGGCTTGTTCGACAATTTTCAGACCACGTTGCTGCGCCTCGAGCTTGCGCGGTTCAAATTGTTTGCCGCTGACCGCATCATTTTGACCAAGCTGGGCCCAGTAATCAATGAGTCCGTTCTCCCAACCCTGACGATAGGCTGCTTCATCGGTGCGCAAACCAGCCGCTTTGGCTGCTTGCTCACGCAACGCAAATTCAGGCGGCAGTTTGCCTGCTGCGCCATCACTGCGGCCGGCCACATTCCAGAAACCCTGATTGCCACGCAACCAGCCTTGCGCATAGGCGCTGTCATTAAACGGTAATTGATTGGCGATGGCCGTGGCTTGCTGAATATCCCTCTGACGTTCTGCCAGTCCGGCGACGCCATCCTGCTCGCCTTTACCCAACCAGTATTGACGGTTGCCCTCCTGCCAGCCGGCTTGATAAGTAGATTCATTTGGCGTGCTGCTGCCCCGGCGCTCACAAAATTTCCGGCGTTCTGCAAAATTGGACGCCGAACCGGATCGACCATCCTGTTCGCCGATTACTTGCCAATTGCCGATTTTGCACGCAGCGACTTGTTCCTGATTGGAAGCACAGGCAGCAAGCAGTGCCAGCATAAGAACTAAGAGGAGTTTTCGCATGATGTTCACCCTGGAAGCAGTCCGGAAACGGATGCTTGAACAGTAAGTATCCGTTAGCCTGACGAAAGTCAGGCTAACGGATGGGTGAACAATCGCTGGCAAAGGTTTCAGCCAGATACATCGAGTAGCAAAACCCGTGGCTGCGAATTAATCGCCCTTGCCACCTTCAATGCCGAGTTCCTGAATTTTGCGCGTAATGGTATTGCGACCAATACCCAGACGAACTGCTGCATCGTTCTTGCGGCCATGCGTATGCTTCAAGGCCGTCTTGATCAGTGCCGACTCAAACTGGCGACCCAGGGCGTCCATCACTTCAGGCTTACCAGCCATTAGCATATGCGCAGCTTCCGCTTCGAGCATCATGATCCAGTTGCTGCGCTCAGGCAGCGCCGTTGCACTGCCAACCATATTGCTCTGTGCCGGCTCGCGTTCTGATGCCACACCAGTCACCGTCTCGGCAAAGCTGCTCTCGCTATTGATTGCCAGACCCGGCGCCGTGGGCACCACACCACCAGAGATCAGTTCGGACGGCAAATCCTTGACTTCAACCGTCTGCCCTGGTGCCATCACGGTAATCCAGTTGCATAGGTTTTCCAGTTGCCGCACATTGCCCGGCAAATCAAGACCAGAAAGAAATTGCATCGCCTGCTCGGAGACGCGCTTGGCTTCGACACCGAGCTGACGCGCGCTCTGCGCCAGAAAGTGACGGGTCAGAATCGGGATATCTTCGTGCCGTTCGCGCAGGGAGGGCAGGCGCAGGCGAATCACATTGAGACGATGGTAAAGGTCTTCACGAAACAGTCCCTCGCGCACACGCTGCTCCAGGTTCTGATGGGTGGCGGCGATCACGCGCACATTGGCCTTCATCGACTGATGACCGCCAACACGATAAAAATGTCCGTCAGAAAGCACCCGCAACAAACGCGTCTGCAAGTCAAACGGCAT
>CANGAW010000107.1 GCA_947451925.1 Burkholderiales bacterium
AGCTTGTATTCCCATTCGCCCGTCAGTTCTGGCGCTGTCAGCTCCGGCACATCCAGTCCGCGCAGCAAAGTCATCAGTTGCGAGGCTTTGGCGGTCGGGATTAGTTCGCGCCCTTCGCGCAACAGATATTTTTCATTCAGCAGACCTTCAATGGTGGCTGCCCGCGTAGCAGGTGTGCCCAGTCCCTTGCCAGCCATTGCATCGCGCAGCTCTTCATCATCAATCAGCTTGCCCGCGCCTTCCATAGCCGACAACAAGGTCGCTTCAGAATAGCGAGCGGGCGGCTTGGTAAACAAACTGTGCGCGGTCACGCTTTCGGTTTTGACCTTTTCATCCTTGGCTACAGCAACCAGCGTGCCGCTGCCGGCTTCGCCATCTTTTGCCGGTTTGTCTTCGAGTACTTCCTTGCCATACACTGCCAGCCAGCCCGGATTGGTCAGCACTTTGCCTTCGGTTTTGAACTGATGACCGGAGACTTCGGTGAAGCGCGTGGTGACTAAAAATTCAGCGGCCGGGAAAAAGATCGCGAGGAAGCGACGGGTGACCAGATCGTAGAGTTTTTGCTCAGGCTCGGATAAATTCTTCGGTGCTTGCGTTGTCGGGATGATCGCAAAGTGATCACTGATTTTGGTATTGTCAAAAATGCGTTTGTTCGGCCTGACCCAGTTGTTGTTGAGGACCTGCGCGGCAAACTGATAGTAGTTATTGTTTTCCGAGAGCGTGCTCATCGTCTCTTTGACGGTGGCCAGATAATCTTCCGGCAAATGACGCGAGTCGGTACGCGGATAGGTCAGCACTTTATGTTTTTCATACAGTGCCTGCGCCAGACCCAAGGTATTTTTGGCAGAAAAACCAAAGCGCGCATTGGCTTCGCGCTGCAGGCTGGTCAGATCGAACAGGCCCGGCGCCATCGACGTGGTGGGCTTGGCTTCTTCGGTGACCGAGCCGATTTTGCCGCGGCAGGCAGCGACGATGGAATCGGCCGCAGCCTGACTCCACAGGCGCTCGGCGCGTCGTTCCGGATCGTTTTCGTCTTTCTTGAATTTCGTGTCCAGCCAGCGGCCTTCGTACACCCCGGCGGCACAGATAAATTCGCCACGCACTTCCCAGAAGTCGCGCGACACAAATTGTTTGATCTTCTCTTCCCGCTCAACCACGATAGACAAGGTTGGCGTTTGCACGCGGCCAACGGTGGTCAGATAAAAACCACCTTCTTTCGAGTTGAACGCAGTCATCGCGCGGGTGCCGTTAATACCGATCAGCCAGTCCGCTTCACTGCGGCAGCGGGCCGCATCGGCCAGTGGCAACATCTCTTTGTCGTCACGCAGATGGGTAAAGGCCTCGCGGATTGCGCCCGGCGTCATCGACTGCAGCCAGAGCCGCTTGATCGGCTGCTTGGCTTTTGCATATTGCACAATCAGACGAAAGATCAATTCCCCTTCGCGGCCCGCGTCACAGGCATTAATCAGTTGGCTGACATCTTTGCGCTTGAGCAGTTTGCTCAGCACTTTCAGACGCGATTCGGTTTTTTGAATCGGATTGAGCGCGAAATGCGGCGGAATCATCGGCAGGTGCGTGAATGACCATTTGCCGCGCTTGACGTCATATTCTTCAGGCACAGCAATTTCGACCAGATGGCCGACTGCCGAGGACAACACATAGTCGTCCGATTCGAAATACTCATCGTGCTTGGTAAAGCCACCGAGGGTCTTGGCGATGTCGTTGGCGACAGAAGGCTTCTCGGCAATGATGAGAGTCTTGGTCATAATTCAATCCGGATCAGGAGTGCAGTGAGAGGGCCGACCAGTATGGGAGCGCGTGAACTTCTGATCGCGCACAGTTGCTGGTTTTATGGCAACACGTTGATATTTTGGGCCAATGATAAGCGGGTTGTCGCAAAATCCGCAAGCAAGCTTGCCATGATTGCGTTTCGCCTCAAATGAAAAGGCCCGCAACTTGGGCGGGCCTGACAGAAGAAACAAGGACAATTTGTGCGTATTAATGATAGAGCGGCGGGCCCGCTTCATCATCTTCGGTAAACAGTTCATCGAACATCAGGCCGTCGGGCTCTTTGCCCTGACTCCACAGCACCATCAATACGATGACTTTGAGTTTGTCGAGTGAAATCGGCGATTCGTTGGCAGCACAGGCGCGCTCGATGACGATTTCGCGCTGCAAGGCATTAATGACTTTGGCAGACTCGAGAAACTGAATAAAGCCAATCGCTGGTGTGCCCAGGATATCGAATTCACGTTCGGCATAAACCCGAAAGCCGAAAGAAAACGCAGTCTGGCGCGCTTGCTGGCCAAACATTTCATTGGTGGTTTCAGCGAGGTCGGTTAACCAACCAAGTGCTTTGGCAATTTCTTCTTGTTCGAAACCGACAGCCGTCAGTTTTTTGGCCAACGCATCCGGGTCCGGACAGGCATCCGGGCGGTAATAGGTTTCGTATAGATAAACTAGGACATCAAACATGCTTCCACTTTAGCGGGAACTGGTAGTCGGCACAAGCTGATGTTTGAAAAATCTTTATGCCAATTGTGCAGTAAAGAAGTTTTCCTTTTATTTTCAGCAGATTAGCTGTTCATGCGTGATGCTATTTTTTATAGCTTTTTTCAACAGGCTTAAACCAGACGGCGGATCTGCCCACCGGCCAGAGTTTCGATTTGTCCGCGCATCTCCAGCGTCAGCAGTCCGGCCTGCAGGTTGGCGATGCTAAGCCCCGTTCGCACAGCCAGTTGGTCAACAGTCAGCGGGTCATGCCCGGCAGCGTCGAGCAGGGTTTGCAGTAAGGGGTCCTGATTTTCGGTGAGCGCATTTGCCACGGACGGCGCTGCACGATGCTGTGGCCAGCTTAATTCTTCCAGAATGTCTTGCGCGGATTCGACCAGCTTGGCGCCCTGCCGGATTAACTGATGGCAGCCCTTGGACAGGGGGGAATGAATCGAGCCCGGAATGGCAAATACATCACGGCCCTGTTCGACGGCACTGCGCGCCGTAATCAGCGAGCCCGATTGCGCTGCCGCTTCCACGACTAAAACACCAAGGGCAAGCCCGCTGATGATCCGGTTCCGTCTGGGGAAATTGGACGCAATCGCAGGCGTGCCCAAGGGGTATTCGCTGACCAGACAGCCTTGCTCGGCGATTTTGTGTGCCAGCGCATGATGGCGCGCCGGATAAACCAGATCGATGCCGGTTCCAATGACGGCAATGCTTGAACCGTTTTCAGGATGCGCGGCATTTTTCAGTGCGCCCGCATGCGCGGCTGCATCAATGCCCAGCGCCATCCCAGAGACAATAGTCAGCTTGGCGTCGCTTAAGGTTTGCGCGAACTGATCGGCATTTTGCATCCCTTGTACGGTTGCGTTGCGACTGCCCACGATGGC
>CANGAW010000108.1 GCA_947451925.1 Burkholderiales bacterium
AAGTCGAGAAATCACGCGGGCAGGCGGCGACAAAACCGCAGCTAAAAAGTTGAACGATAGTATCAAACTGAAGGCTTTTGGAATAGCGCGTAAAACAAGCCATCGCCGTCCTGATCGGCTGTTGCCAGCGGCAATAATTGCCCCGGTGCGTCAAGCCGGATGCAGGTATGGCGGGCAGCAAATGCCTGAGCCTGCAAGGCCGACTCTTCAGGCCACAGCGAACAGGTGACGATCAGTAATTTTCCCGAAGGTTTCAACATTTGCCACAGATTGTCGAGAATCTGTGCCGACTGACGCGCAAGCTGCGCCGAATCTTTCGGTCTTCGCAACCAGCGGATATCCGGATGCCGGCGCACGATGCCCGATGCCGTGCAGGGCAAGTCAGCCAGAATGCGGTCAAAGGGCTGGCCATCCCACCAGTGGCGCAGACTGGCGTCACCTGTTATCAGTTGCGCCTGCAGTTGCAGCCTTTGCAAATTTTGCGTTACGCGTTCCAGTCGCAATGCGTCGTGGTCGAGCGCGACCATCTCCAGTGTTGCTGCTTCCAGCATATGGCCGGTTTTGCCGCCCGGTGCAGCACAAGCGTCGAGCACGCGCATGCCGTCAACAGCATCGAGCAAAGGTGCGGCAAGCTGGGCCGCTGCATCCTGCACCGACACCAGTCCGTTGGCAAAGCCCGGAATGCGCGCAACTGGCACCGCTTGTGCGAGTTTGACGGCAAAGGGACCAACCTGCTTGCCCTCCATGCCCTCGGTATGCAGCAGCGCCAGGTAGTCGGCAACGGAAGTTTTGCGCTGGTTAACGCGCAGCGTCAAAGGCGGCGCAAGATTGCCCGCGCTGAGAATGGCTTGCCATTGATCGGGCCATGCTGCGCGGGTTTTATCAATCCACCATTGCGGATAATTCCATTGCGCTTCTTCGCTGCGCCGGGCTTCTGTCAGCAAGCTGTCGCGTTCGCGCAGAAAGCGGCGCAGCACGGCATTGACCATGCCCTTGGCGCGCGCCAGGTCAGGATCATTTTCTGCCGCAACCACTGCCTGATCCACCACCGTATGCGGTGCATAACTTGGCGTCGTTTCAGACACCAGCGTTAGCGCGCAACAGAGCAAGGTTTTTAGTTTGGCCTGTTGCGGTGGCTGATTGCTCAACGCGGCAAGCAAGGCCTGACTCAGGCCCCAGTTGCGCATGCTGCGATAAGCCAGATCCTGAATCGCACCCCGTGCGCCGTGTGTAGCCCGGCTTGATTCAAATACCAGGCCCAGCGCTTTTGGTAAGGCCGTGCCGCTCTCAACGAAGGCCAACGCTTCTGCAGCGCCCGATAGGGCAAAAGCCAGTGAATCCGGTTTGAGCGTCATGCCAGCTGCCTCCACTGCGTTGCAAGCCAATGGTCAAGATCGGCAAACACGCGATCGGCGTCTGCTTTGACTTCATTAAAAATTTCGTGATACAGGCGCTCATAACAATGAACGCTGCCCACACCGGCCGACAGTTTGCCAAAGAAGCCGGCGCTGCCGCTGGGGTCGATCAGATGGTCGTCGCCCGCGTATAACAACAGGGTTGGTGTGTTCAATGTTTTTGCCTTGTTTTGTACGATCGCAATCGATGCCAGCATCGCCTGCAGCAGACGTGCGGTAATTTTTCCGTGGACCAGCGGGTCGTGGTTGTACGCATCGACGGCGGCTTTATCGTGCGACAGATAGCGCCGTTTTAAACCATTCGATACCGCCAGTCCGGGCGCCAGTTTTGTGAGCACCTTAAGCAGTAATTTTTGTGCGCCCGAAAGCGGCAAGGCCAGCGCCGGCGAAGACAGAATCAAGCCACTCAGAGGCGTTATAGCGGAGACGGCATAGCGCGCGGCCAGCAAGCCGCCCATGCTGTGTCCAAACAGCAGCGGTGCTGACGACGGACGATTAGCTTGCTTGAGCCAATCCTGCATCACCAGCGTTGCATCATCGAGCATCGCGGCATCATCAGGCACATCACCACGCGGGCCGCCCGAGCGGCCATGACCACGATGATCATAAGTGCGCACCGCAAAACCGCGCGCACAAAAAAACGCCACCACATGTTGGTAGCGGCCGCTATGTTCGCCCAGACCATGCATCAGCATGACGCTGGCAGTGGCTGTTTGGGCGGGATAGAAATCGCTGATGTGCAGGGTGATGCCGTCTGCGGTGCGTATGCCTGAATCGATCCTTGCCTGCATCACACGCCCCACATGACAAATTGCTTTGTCCGGTTTGCTTTTTTCAGCATTTCCAGCAAGGGGAAAGCGCGGGTGGAAAATGTTACTTTTGCCGCCAGACCCTGAGGTTGCTCTTCATCGGAGTCGTCAGCCGGCAGGTTTTCTTGTGCCTGATCGCGTTTGCTCGCTGCAATCGCGGCTTCCAGTTTTGTTATCGCATCCGCAGTTTCTTCGGCCGTGATAATGCCTTGGTCAATGTTCTTGCCGAACAGATCAAGGATGGGTTTTGCATGAATCTTGTACATCACCAGCTCTGCTGCTGCCTTGGATTTAAATGTGATGAGCATCATCGCCTTACAAAATAAAAGTATGGGTTGAACATAGCACGCCGGCGGAAAATTCAAGCCGCTTTAACTTGCGTGAGGTGCGGTGTGTTAACGAAACGTAGCAAGGCCGCGATTTGAAGCAGCAAATAGACGCCGAAGGCCATGCGCATGGCTTCGGCAGCAGACCAGCCTTGTGCGGCAAAGAGATCAATCAACAGGCCTATGCCCCATTGAATGGAAAACGCGCCAATAAACAAAGTCAGGTTAAACGCGCTGTTGGCGCGGCCCACCTGTTTGGGCGGGAATGACAGGCTGACATGGGTTTGCGCCAGCGTGGTCACTGTGACCAGAACGGCAAACACAATCCACAATATCCAGGCCCATGAACCGGTCAGCAATAACATCGCCAGTTGCGTGATCACAGAACCGGTAAGGCCGATCGACACCGCCTTTAAGGTCGGAATGCCCGCTTTGCCATCGTAGGAAACATGACGCGGTGCCCACCAGGACAAACCGACATAAGACAGCATCAATGCAAAATTAAATAAAAACAAAACCTGTGAGGTCTGCGCCACGGACAAGCCCAGGACTGTCACCATCCACGGGCCCGCCCACAGAGTCTGCATCGCCATGAAACCACCCTGATGCACGGCACCCAGCAAGGCCATGCGGCGGAAATAGGGATTGAGAAAAATGGCCCGATATCCCTGCGCCTTGTCAGCGGGCGTATTGCCGGCAATTAGGGCGGCGGCAGCCTGCCGGGAGTTGATGTCCTGTTCAATTTCTTTGAGCCGGAAAAATAAGAGCGCTGTAGCCAGCAAAATCAGCGCCGACATAATCCAGAATA